>DATFXI010000202.1:0-5305 GCA_035316085.1 Candidatus Angelobacter sp. | reverse complement strand
TGAATGGGTTCAGGAGCAATTAGCAGCTAGCAATTAGCAAATGGCTCAGCTAAAGCAGGGATCGACATTGTTTTGAGCAATGGGCTGTTCCGATTCGGCTTTAGCTGTGCTAATTGCCAGATGCCAATTGCTAGTTGCTATGATCGGCGGGACAATGAAGGGTGCCTTATGCCCATCCGCACCATCATTGAACCTTTCCGCATCAAGAGCGTTGAGCCGATTCGCTGGACCACGCGCCGTCAGCGCGAGGAACTTCTGCGCGCCGCCCACTACAATCTTTTCCTCCTGGCCGCGGAAGACGTCCTGATCGATCTGCTGACCGATTCCGGCACAGGCGCCATGTCCACCGAGCAGTGGGCCGGCGTGATGCGCGGCGACGAAAGCTACGCCGGCAGTTCCAGCTTTCAGCGCTTTCGGGATTCGGTTGCGGAAATTTTCGGCTTCAAGCACGTGATCCCCACGCATCAGGGCCGCGCCGCGGAGCGCATTCTCTTCAGCGTGATGTGCAAGCCGGGCGACGTGGTGCCCAACAACACCCACTTCGATACCACGCGCGCCAACGTCGAATTCGTCGGAGCGGAAGCGGCTGATTTGCCCTGCGCCGAGTCCAAAGATCCAGCGGCTCATCATCCCTTCAAGGGCAACATGGACGTAGCCGCGTTGGAGCAGTTGATCGCACGTGTGGGCCGGGAGCGCGTGCCGCTGGTGATGCTGACCATCACCAACAACTCCGGCGGCGGCCAGCCGGTCTCGATGGCCAATGCCCGCGCCGTCCAGGCAGTTTGCCGTAAACACAGCATCCCGCTTTACTTTGACGCGTGCCGCTACGCGGAAAATTCTTACTTCATCAAGCTGCGCGAGCCGGGTTATGAAAGCAAGACGCCCAAAGAGATCGCGCAGGAGATGTTCTCGCTTGGCGACGGTTGCACCATGTCGGCGAAGAAGGACGGCATGGCCAACATCGGCGGCTTCCTGTGCACCAACAGCGATCCGCTGGCGGCGAAAGAAAAAAATCTGCTGATCCTCACCGAAGGCTACCCCACCTACGGCGGCCTTGCCGGACGTGACCTCGAAGCCGTGGGCATCGGCATCCAGGAGGCGCTGAGCGAGGACTATCTGAAATACCGCATCGCTTCCACCGCCTACCTTGGCCGCCACATCTCCGAGCAGGGCGTGCCCATTGTGCAGCCGCCCGGCGGTCACGCCGTGTACATTGACGCCCGCGCCTTCCTGCCGCACGTAAAGCTCGACGAATTCCCCGGCGTGGCCCTGGCCAACGAGCTGTATCTGGAAGGCGGCATCCGCTCCGTCGAGATCGGCCGGCTGATGTTCGACCAGGCAGCTCGTATGGACCTGGTGCGCCTGGCCATCCCTCGCCGCACCTATACCCAGAGCCACATTGACTACGTGGTGGAAGTGATCCTGGAAGTCTGGCACCGCCGTGAGGAGATCCACGGGTTGCGTCTTCTCTCCGGGGCGCCGTTCTTACGGCATTTCACGGCCGAGTTGGAGCCGGTGGGGTAGTCATCGGGTCATCGGGTGATCGGGTGATCTGAAAAACCAAGAGCGAATGGCTGAGTGCAGACTGCTTGGAGCAAGAATGTCGTTCGTCTGCGTGACGCCACCCGCAGCTGTCATCTCGAGCAAGCTCGAAGGATCCCGCAAGGCGGGAGACCGAGGGTGCGTCGAGAGATCCCGAGCACGTATCCTCTGCCATGCCGATACGAGGTGTTCTCCCAAGGGGCTTCTGCGCCTACGCGCGTGGTTTCGCGGCGAGGGAGGGGTTTGATAATGTAACGTTTCATTTGCTATGCACGCCGACCTCTCTACCCCCGAAGCAGCTCTTGCGGCGCTTGAGGATGCGTACAACCGCAAAGATATTGAAGCGGCCGTGGCTGCGAAGGATTTCGTGCTCGAAGCCCGTGAAATGCTTATCAGCCTGAAGGCCTTCTCCAGTTCTCCAGACCCTGAGGTACTAAAGCAGACCGCCGATGTGCTGGAGCTCTCCTTCAGGAAGCACATGGAAGTCCAAGGGTTCCCAGATTTCACCCGGGTTCGCTGTAAGGTTGTGTCTAAAAAAGAACTTCGCGACGACTTAGTTGAGATGGTTGAGGAATGCCTGTTTCCTGACGGAGGCAAGTCCCATCAGACCATGCATGCTGCCAAGAACGAAAGCGGCTGGCACATCATCGTCCTTCCGCCATCACGATGGGCTCAATAATTTCGCCGTCTACGTCATCGCCCTCGTAGAGAACGCAATATCCCCGATCCGCGCTCATCCGCGTTGATCCGCGGTGAGGTTTTGATTTTCCTATCACGGCGATGACGCGCGATTCCGCGCGATCACGGCGATTCTCTATCGCATCACCGTCGTAAAGAACGCATTGTTCCCGGTCCGCAGATCTTTGCCGTAGGAAAACACCACGCCCAGGCCCAGCACGCGCAGCTTGGCCTGCGCCCCGGTGTCGCATAGCCATTTCTGCGAGCCAAGGGTGGAAGCACTGGTATCGGTGATCTTGCCGGTATCGAGGAACGGTCCCAGCTTCACCGTGAACAGGCCGTTGGAGTAGACATTCTTGTCGGTCTCCCAGTTCGCGACGAAGTAATTCCGGCCGAGTGGCGCGCTGCCTTTGCGGCCGTCGCGCGTGCCGACGTGGCTCCGCATCTTCAGGCCGCCATCAAGATCGTTGTCACGCTCCAGCCCCAGCATGAACAACTCGTCGAACGGGATCTGGCCAAACGTCCGCCCGGCGCGGGCCTGCCAGCGGCTCTCGTAGTCGTCTCCCTTGGCGCGGGGAAGCCAGTGCGCTTCCACCAACGCGTCAAGCTTTTCAAAGCTTTGGGCCGGCTCCGACCACACTCGTCCCGCCTGCGAGCCTGCTGCCGCAGTTGCGGTCAGGTGCCTTTCAGGGGAGCGCAAGAGTTGGTACTGCACGGTTGCCGACTGCTTGAGCTGGTAGCCGAAGACCAGCAATTCCGGCACGATAACGCCCGGGGTAGCGACCTTGCGGTAGTCACGATGAGAGACCTCAACCCCCAGCGACCATTTCCAGCGCCAGCCGGCAACTCGAATGATCTCAGCACTGAAGGCTTCCCGTCTCATGTTCAGCGACGCCAGTACCGGCGCCGGCCCAGTGAAGCCGTTGCGGATGTCCCAATTTTCGTTGCGGACGTCAGAGGTCAGCCGATACCGCCAGCGCGGGTCCGCTGCGGTGAGAAAACCAAATGGCCCCGAGACAGAGACCCGTGTGCGGCGCTTGTCCGGGTCCCAGCGTTCGAGGGCGGCCACATTGATGGCCGAACGGTTCAGGTTGAAGTACTCCGGGGTGACTTCTTGGAAAGGCAAGCCGTGGAAAGTGCGCAGCAGGGCCTCGAGCTTGGTATGGCCGAACCCATTCAGCTCCTGTGCATGGAGCGCCGCATCAAAGTTCCCGTCCGGGCGCGCCAGCACGTCAAGGCGGGACAAGGGAAGAACCTCCAGGTTGCGCAAACGTGCTTCGCTGGTTCGGAGGTCAGCGAGCCGTAGCGTGCTGGCAGGAGAAAAAGCAAAAGCATGGTCCAGCAGCGCGGGCCGCAGGCGCAGCGGCGGATCGTTGCTGACTTTTACGATCTGCGGTTTGGGACCGGGATCTTGCACTCGGTTCCAGTACTTCACCGCGGCTTCCGTGTTGCCCTCAAGGTAGTAAATGGTGGCCAGAAAGTCGTTGGCATAAGCATCCGCGGGATCGAGGCGCAGCGCGCGATGCAGATCGCTGATGGCCGCACCGTACTTCTTCTGTTTAAACGCGACCCCAGCTAACTCGATGGAAAAACGCTTGTCGTGGGGAGCCAGGCGCAGACCAGCGCGCAGCGCCTGGTGTGCTTCGTCCCAGCGCTCCAAATGGGCCAAAGCCACGCCGTACTCGTACTCAAGTTCGGCAGAGCGGTCCGGCACGGACTGGACTAGCTGGACCAGTTCTTGCCAATGTTCCTGCTCAAAGAGTTGTTGGGCACGAGCGGCCGCGTCCGCCTGGGCCGGTACGGCGACTGGGTAAAAGGCAAGAAGACAGGCCATCACCGGGTGCGCGAAGGTGTACAAAAGGGCTTTGATTGGCTTCCCCTGAGAGTCTTGCGGATTTGGTAATTGGGTAATTGCCAAGACACTCGGCAGTTTGGTTTTCAATTACGCAATTACCAAATTACGAAATTAACCAATTCTCTCCAGGTTCCCTTACTGCGTCTTCCGCTCCTCCGGAACCGCCAGCAGGGTCCAGCGGCCGACCGCGGACCATTCTTTTTCAAAGCTGCTGCGGTCTTCTTTCAGCAGTTTTCGCTGCGCCGCGTCGTTGACCAGAACCAGATTCTGTTTACTGTCGACTCCGACCACCACAACATAGTGCCGCGTACTCTCGCCGGGCGAAGGTTTGAGAGCGGCGATCAACGGGCGCCCCTTTTTGAGGTGGTGTGTCAGGTCGTCCCAGGTTCCGGCAAAGGCGAAGGTTTTGAAACCGTGCTGCTGGAAGTAATGCTCCATGTCCGACGCGTAGATGCCATGGGCTTTGGGCGAATACAGCGTCTGCTGGATCACGGCCGCGTCAGATCCTGCGAGGTCGCCGCCTGTTTGCTTTTGCCAGTACTGCATCACCATGGCAATACTAGCGGCGCCGCAGCCGTCCTTTTCCTGTTTGACGAAGGGGACGTCGAGCCACAGGCCGCCGGTTTGCGCGGCACAAAGAAGGCCGCAGAGACACACGATCGCGGCTAGTCTCTGCGGCAAGCCTACGGTCATGAAACGGCCCTTAGCGTACGGCCACGATGATCAACACCAGCACCGCGACCGCCAGGATGATCCAGATCAACTCTTTCTGACCTATGTCTCCTGCAGCAAAATCAGCCTGCCCTTTGTTGGCTCGCGCCGCAAGCTGGGCCAGCTCATCGTCGTTCAGAGTGGGAATCGCGGCTTGCACTTGCTGCGGATCGATCTTAGCCTGCTTCATCGCTTTCTCAGCAATGGGTGTAGATAGAAATTCCTGGACCGTCTTCAGGTTCTGCTGCCGCGATTGTGACGCCGCCGTGACTTCTTTTTGCAAGTCGGCTGAGCTTACCACGTGCTTTTGCGCCACCAGGTCCGAGGGAACGAGGAAGAACATCACCAGAACAGAGGCAATCACAGCTTGAATAGATTGCCGAAAATTCAATTGCATGGTTGAGCTCCTTCAATTGATGTTTCGGCCAGAATTGGGAAAAGTATACACGAACCAGCTCTGGGTTGGTGACGGTGGTGTGAGCGGTAGTGCATGCCCCTCTGGCGGTGTGGCCCCAAGAC
>DATFXI010000201.1:0-10229 GCA_035316085.1 Candidatus Angelobacter sp. | reverse complement strand
CGCTTCCGCGTGCCGTCTTCGGCCACATACTCCAGTTTGAAGCGCTCCGGCAAGTTCCAGTCGAACTGGATGGTGCACAGCTGCCAGGGACGGCCGATGGCGTCCACCAGCTTCACGTCGATCTTCGGCCCGTAGAACGCGGCTTCACCAGGAATCGTCTTATAGGGCAGGTTGAGCTTCTTGAGTGCGGTTTCGAGCGAGCGTATTGCCGGCTGCCACATTTCTTCCCCGCCGAGAAAGTTCTTTCTGTCGTTGGGATCCCAGATGCTCAGCTCCACGATGTACTCGTCGAACCCGAAGGCCTTGAGCACGGCCAGGGCAAACTCCATGCAGCCAATGATCTCGTCTTCGATTTGTTCCGGCGTGCAAAAGATATGGGCGTCATCCTGAGTGAAGCCGCGCACGCGCAAGAGCCCGTGCATCACGCCGGAGCGTTCGTAGCGATACACGGTGCCCAGCTCGCCGTAGCGCTGCGGCAGGTCGCGATAGGAGCGCAGCGTGTTCTGATAAATCAGGATGTGCCCCGGACAGTTCATGGGCTTTATGCGGTAATCCGCGTCGTCCAGCTCCATGGGCGTAAACATGTTCTGCGCGTAGTAGCCTTCGTGACCGCTGGTCTTCCATAGGTTCACGCGGAATACGTGTGGCGTGTACACCAGATGGTAACCACGCTTCAGGTACTCCTCGCGCATCCAGTCTTCCATCTCTTTGCGGATGATGCCGCCCTTGGGATGCCAGAAGATCAGCCCCGGCCCCGCCAGTTCCTGGATGCTGAACAGATCGAGCTGCTGGCCCAGCACGCGATGATCGCGCTTCTTGGCTTCCTCCAGCGCATGCAGATGCTGGTCGAGGTCTTTCTTCGAAAAGAACGACGTGCCGTAAATACGCTGCAGCTGCGGGTTTTTCTCGTCGCCGAGCCAGTACGCGCCGGCGATGTTCAGGAGCTTGAAGGCCTTGATGCGTCCCGTGGAAGGCACGTGCGGGCCGCGGCAGAAATCCACGAACTTGCCGTTACGGTAGAGCGAGATCGGTTCGCCCGGACGGGTGAACTGTTCCACAAAGTGGACCTTCATGAAGTCGCCGTCGGCTTTGAATTTGGCCAGGCCCTCTTCGCGAGGGACAAACTCGCGCTCGAATTTCTCGTCGCGGGCGGCGACTTCCCCCATGCGCTTCTCGATTCTCTCCAGGTCCTCGGGAGTAAACGGCGTGGGCCGGTAGAAATCGTAAAAGTACCCGGTCTCAGTAGGCGGGCCATGGCCGAGCTTGGTCTCGGGAAACAGCTCGAGGACCGCCGTGGCCAGCAAGTGTGCTGAAGAATGTCTGTAAACCTCCAGCGCCTCAGGATCTCGTTCCGTCAGCAGGCGCAGCTCAACGTCCTCATCTAGCGGCTTGGTGAGATCGGCAAACTGCCAGCCATCTTTGGAGGGTGCAGCGTGCATGCTGGCCGGAGTTTTCTCTCCGTTCCCTGACGGACCTGTGCCCGAGCTACTCTGTTTGGCGGCTGAATGCTGAGTGCTGACTGCTGACGGCTTGATTCTCGCCACCAGCGCCGCTTCCTCCAGCCGCGGGCTGATGGAGCGGGCGATGTCGAGCGGCGTCGTGCCTTTGGGCACTTCTTTGCGGCTTCCGTCAGGGAGGGTAACTTGAATCATGCCGGTTTGAACCGTTTGCGACATAGAGCCTAAGATTTGAGTCTAGCGAAGCGTCAAACAATGGGTCAATTGTTGGCTGGGGTAGATCACCATAACCCAGCCAGCGCCAGGGGGCGCGACTGAGTTTTGATCTTGCGGGCATGAGCGAGCCGCCATCACCAGCCAATTACAGCAATTTTGTACACGAGCAGAATGACTACGGTCGCCAGAGCAATCCAGACGGACAGTGTGTAGCGTCGGAAGAAATACGAGGTCACGCTTGCCCAGCAGGAGCAAGCAGCTATGAGAGCTCCACCAACATACGGAGCAGCAACTGCGGCCGAGAAGCTCGCGCCAAGGACGTGTCTGAGCCGGAAGTACTCACCTAGCGTCCTTACCACGATGAGGAATTGAACCGTGATTCCAATCTGAGCCCAGCGTTCTCTAGTCACGGGGATATTCTAGCTGGGCGGGCCATGCTCGGCGTAACATCGCCATTTCACTCACAACGGATGGGAGTGTAAACGCCAGTTATCGACAGTTATCTGGAAGCAAAATGACTCTGGTCGTAAAATGCGACGCCTGTTCAGCGCGCTCCCCGCAACGCGGGCCGCGTCCGCCGGCCATTGTCTTGCAAAGACACAGGACGAATGCAATTATGAAGGCATGCAAACTGTCTTCGAGGCGGCGGGCGGAAGCGACGGCCTGCGCCGTCTTGCCGACGCCTGGCATCGTCGGGTGACGGCCGATGATGTGGTCGGCCATGCGTTCAGCCACGGCTTCCACCCCCAGCATGTCGAGCGACTCGCCGCTTACTGGGCCGAGGCACTCGGGGGCCCCAGCACGTATTCCGACTCCTATGGTGACGAGACCACCGTCGTCAAGATGCACAGCGGCAACGGAGAACACGACGAAATGGATCGCCGCGCGATTGCCTGTTTCGACGAGGCTCTTGCAGATGTCGGACTAGCCGACGACGCTAGGCTGCGACAGGTGCTGCACGACTACTTCGCTTGGGCGACCACGACAACGATGGCCCGCTACCACCAGTCCGCCGATGATGTGCCTAACGGCCTCAGCATCCCACACTGGTCATGGGACGGACTCCAGGGGTAAGACTCCCCCCGATGATGTGCCTAACGGCCTCAGCATCCCACACTGGTCATGGGACGGACTCCAGGGGTAAGACTCCCCGGCTGGCGGGTCGCATGTTAGAAGTCTAATTGAGGCTAGGATTACTAGCGAAAAATCGCCATTGCACTCACAATCCCGTTCTGAGTGAAATCGCGTGTTCTCGCCAATTACTTTCTGCCATACTGTCGCATCGGACAAAGATGCATGGCAGCACGTGCAACCGTCTGGCATATCCATTTCCCGCCGGGATCGCCGAGACTGTGCGATGTATGTTGTTATTGGCGCGAACTGTGATTGGGAGGTCGAGCATGGCCTTCAGATTGTGTACCGACGCGGCGTAGAACTGGTGCTTGTCAGCCCGCAAGATGCATCTGACGCACACAGACGCATACGATCTTCCAGAGAGCAAGACCAAATTGTTTCCTAGCGCGGTAACTGTTGCAAAATCGCCATATCACTCATCAGCCGCGAGTCAAGATAGTTTTTCCCGTGCTCACTTGTACAATCGCTGGCGGCCCGAGTCATGCGACTCGTCCCTTCGCAGAGGACAGACACGCCGTCACCTCACTGAGGACCTGCTCGTAGTCAGCGGCTGTCGCCCGCTCCACATGAATACGAGCGCCTTTTACACCTGCTTCTTGCGCCAACCTCTTGAACTCACTCTGAAGAAAGACTTCCAACTGCTTCGGTGTCAAGACGGCAATGGGAACAGTAGCGGACTGGCCGGTCTCGGTCTCGATTTTCACGCAGTATGGTGATTCGGACGGTTGCGTTTCCGGATTCATGCGACACACCCCTTTCGACACACCCCTTTATGGAGCGACGAAAGTGGCAGGCAAAGATCCTAACATTTTAGCGCGTCCCGCCGTTTCCGTGCGCGATGCGGGGAATTAGTTGAGGCACGTCGGCACAGTTGGCGAAACATCGCCATGACACTCACAGTCCCCTCCTGGCTCAACGCAACCCGCCCCCCACGGGGTGCAACTTTGCGGCACCCAGGCCCAAATAGCCCCAGCCCAGGGATGAGATGAGTTTTTCCCGAAGAGTACTACCCCCGTCAAACCGCCCCGACGCATGGAACGGCCTTAAACGAGGGAAGAATTATTGCCACAATTGTGGATTTCGGCGCACGGCTCACGCGGAGCGCTGGGACCGGCTCCGCCAGGCCCAGCCTCAAAGGTTAGAATCCTGCGTGATTCAAGCCAGCCCAAGAACTGGCGTTAGGTGAGACTGAGCGTGCTATTCTTCCGTCCTTATGCAAACACTCAACGTTGGTGCAGGTCGAACCGATCAGGAGTACCACGCGGCTGAGGAGCAACGACGCGCCGATCTGCTTACGGAGAGCAAACACGATGCGAACTACTTCTTCGTTGCCGCGGTTCTGGCCGCGATTGGTACCGGGATCTTTCTGATGCGGCTGAACATTCTCGTCAGCATCGGCGCGATTGACCTCTTGAGCTTTTATGGGAGACGGCTTGGTGGTGAGTTTCATGCTCTGGTGATGTACGGCGCGGCATTCGCGTGGGTTGCGATCCTTGTAGGCCTGGGATTTGCCGCGCAAAGAGGCTATCGTTGGGCGTTTCTCGCGGGGCTGGTTTTGTATGGCGCTGACATGGTTCCCCTGGCCCTGACGATTTCGTGGGCGTCACTGGGAGTCCATGCGTTCTTCCTGCTGAAATGGTACCAGGGTCAAAAGGCGCTGCAGGATCTCCAGGAAGCAGCCGCCGGCTAAACTCTACGTTTTGTGTGCAAAGTCGTTTTATAATCCCGGCCCAGGGGAACTCATCCATGAAGCGCTCTTTGTTAGCCCTCGCAGCCGGACTCATGTTGGCCGTCTCTGCGTCGGCTCAGGTTGACAGCTGGCAGATCGATCCTAACCATTCAGCTGCTCAATTCGCTGTGCGTCATTTAGGGATCTCGGTGGTTCGCGGCGCTTTCACCAAGACAAACGGCACGGTTCAATACGACCCTGCCGATCCTGCCAAGACGGCGATTGATGTGACTATCGATGCCACGTCCGTGAATACGCGGGTGGAGGTACGCGACAAAGACTTGCGCGGCCCGAGTTTCTTTGATGTCGAGAAATATCCGACGATTACGTTCAAATCCAAGCAGGTCAAATCTGCGGGAAATGGCAAGTTGAAGGTCGCCGGCGATCTCACCATCCATGGCGTTACTAAAGAAGTATTTCTTGACGTTGACGGCCCTAACGGCCCGCTCAAGGATCCCCACGGGAACCAGCGAATGGGAGCCACGGCGACCACCCAGATCAGCCGCAAGGATTTCGGAGTCAGCGGCTCGCCGGACGGCGTTGCTGACGATGTCCTCATCACCATCGATGTCGAACTGAAGAAGCCCGCTGCACCCCCGAAGTAGGTGAGATTTCGATGAAGTTGACCGCGAATACGTAGTCCTCGCACGTTTTAGAATCTTTCCACGCGTTGCTTTCAAGGAGCTTGCCCAAGTATGAAAACGAACCGCGTTGTTGTCTTGATTGGGTTTCTGGCCTACGTAGCCAGCTTCTTTCTGATCGCCGTCAAGGAAACAAACGCCACGTCAAGCAACGCAGGATTTGAAGG
The DNA here is from genome assembly GCA_035316085.1 of Candidatus Angelobacter sp. Lineage (GTDB taxonomy): Bacteria > Acidobacteriota > Terriglobia > Terriglobales > Acidobacteriaceae > Angelobacter. Next base: position 4,885 of record DATFXI010000201.1, on the reverse strand, counting down.
CTATTGGTGCGCTTACATCGCCCTGGTATCGCCGTGGGGACACAGTGGCATGGAATTGCTGCGCGATAGCGCTCTTGCCTATTTTTCTGTTCTTCTCAGCGGATGGATCAATCCCGTTTTTATCATCACGGCAGCGATGTTGTTGGCCCGGCCGCACGGGCGCCCGGGCGCGTTCCTGAGGATTGTGGTGGTGCTCTTGCTCCCGGCCTGTTGGATCGTGTTCCACAACGAACATCTCCGTCCCTGGACCGGCTATTGGATATGGACCGCGGCCATGCTGGTGGTGCTGTTTTCGACCATGCTGGCCCGGGAAAGCAAGATCTGGACGTAGCAGCGGCAGCAGCCTGATAAACCGCGGTATGAACATGGCGACATCGAGGATGCCCCGTCGACTCAAGGCATCCAAAGCTGATTCGATCAGCATCTGAAGCAACACACCCATTTCGTCATCATCCTAGCCGGCGAAGAACCCACAGCCTGGTCTGATCAAACCTACCTTAGGAGGATGACATGAACTCCTGGAAGAACATCCGCATTGGGCTATCAATCCTGACCCTGGCGCTGTTGTCGGGGGGTTGCGGCAGCGGCGATCCGCCCGACCCAATGGGAAACGAAATCGAATTGCAGGCAAGAGCACAAGCTCTCATTAACGGAATGGAGGCTGAATTAGATGGGCAATTCCGCGTCGAGGCTGAGGGACAGCGTCTCAGAGGCGAACTGGACAAACTGAATCTGGCCATCGGCACACCCGTTTCGTTTTGCCTGCGGAAGTCATCCGGAACCGTCGCGCTTGCAGCGCCCGTGGTTATGCAATCGAGTGGCGACGAGCTTGCCCAGTTCGAACTGAACACGGAAAACGGCCAAACCGTTCCCACCGTGGTCGCTGGCGACACGCTCGAAGCCCGGCAGGGAGCAAATGCCTCAGGAACTGCCGACTGTGGTAAGCCGCTACTGGTATCCGCGGTCTTTCAGGCCGAGGTAAACCAACCACACCACTAATGAGTGGCGGTGCTCTTTACCCATGATGCTAGCCCGGCAAAGTCCGCGAGATTATGCCGCACGCGCAACTGTCTGGCGAGTAGAATTTCCGGCATGCGCTTGACGGAGAACGCCATCGTCACCGGAGGCGGCAGCAGCATTGCACGCGCGATCGCTCGATATCCTCTGCCAGAGTCTTCGCTGCTGTCGAATCTGTGGCCTTGAAGAAAGCTAACTCGCCGGTCGTGGAGAGCGACATACCGGGGCGCCTTGACCGATTGCCGTGGAGCCGATGGCACTGGCTAGTGGTGATTGCGCTCGGCATCACTTGGGTGCTCGACGGCCTGGAGGTCACCCTGGCTGGCTCGGTTGGCGGCGTGCTCAGGCAAGCCGATACTCTCGCTCTCAGCGATGCACAGGTGGGCGCGAGCGCCACCGCCTATCTTTTGGGAGCCGTGATTGGTGCCATCCTCTTCGGCTACGCCACGGACCGCCTCGGCCGGAAGCGCCTCTTTACCATCACGCTGCTTGTGTACCTTGTCGCGACCGCGCTCACCGGCTGTTCCTGGAACTTTGCCTCCTATGCTCTGTTTCGTGGCCTTACCGGCGCCGGCATCGGCGGCGAATATTCCGCTATCAACTCCGCCATTGACGAGCTCATCCCGGCCCGGGTGCGAGGCCGGGTTGATCTGATCATCAATGCCAGCTTCTGGATCGGCGCTGCCATAGGCGCGGGAGCGACGATTGGGTTGCTCGACACCAGACTTGTTCCGGTCAGCATCGGCTGGCGGTTGGCCTTTGGTATCGGCGCGGCGCTGGGGACAATCATCGTCTTCCTGCGCCATGCTCTTCCTGAAAGCCCGCGCTGGCTGATGATTCATGGGCGTGAAAGGGAGGCCGAGGAGGTCATTGACGATATCGAACAAAAAGTGACGCGGCACCCGGAATCGCTTCAGCCGCCTCGCGGCTGGATCAGCATTCGTCCCCGCAGCCACACACCGTTGTCGGAAATGTGGCGCGCGGTGAGTGTCAGACACCGCCGCCGGTCGTGGCTGAGCTTTGCTTTGATGACTTCGCAGGCTTTTTTCTACAACGCTATCTTCTTCACGTACGCGCTGGTGCTGGTATCTTTCTACGGCGTGCCGGCACCGCGAGTCGGTCTCTATCTCTTTCCGTTTGCCCTGGGGAACTTCGTGGGACCACTGCTTCTCGGGCGATTCTTTGACACCATCGGGCGCAAGCGGATGATCAGCCTGACGTACGCCCTCTCCGGAGTCCTGCTCGCCGCGAGCGGCTGGATGTTCCAGCAAGGGCTTCTCACGGCGCGCACGCAGGCCATCGCATGGACTGTGATTTTCTTTTTTGCGTCTGCTGCCGCGAGCTCCGCCTACCTCACGGTGAGCGAAATCTTCCCCTTGGAGATCCGCGGACTGGCCATTGCACTCTTCTATGCCTCAGGAACTCTGGCCGGCGGAGTGGCTGCGCCCTTTATTTTTGGACTGTTGATTCAGACAGGGTCGCGCACAGCCTTGTTTTATGGATACCTGGCCGCAGCCGGGTTGATGATTGCGGCGGCCATCGTGGAAGCAGTAGTTGGCGTCAACGCCGAGCGGAAGGAACTGGAGGAGATCACCGCCCCGTTGTCGAGCGCGTCCGCGTAACTTCTGTACGAACCAGGAGTTTTTCGTGCGAGTGGCGTTTAGAATCTCTGCTATGCGTCTGGCGGGCAAAATGGCCATCGTCACCGGAGGCGGAAGTGGGATTGGACGCGCCATCGCTGTGGCGTTCGCCCGCGAAGGCGCCAACGTTGTCATCTGCGGGCGCGACAACCGGAAGCTCGACGCGGCGGCCTCGGAGATGGGACCACGCTGCCTGGCCATTCCAGCCGACATCAGCGAGTCGGCCAGCGTCGAACAGTTGGTCAACGCCGTCTGCGGCAGATTTCAGCGCATCGACATTCTGGTGAACAACGCCGGAGTGCTGCTTGCGGGTACTGCCGAATCTGTCAGCGAAGAACAGTGGAATCAAACGTTCAGCATCAACGTCCGCGGAATGTGGCTGATGGCGCGCTCGGTGCTTCCGCACATGCGCGCTGCAGGCGGCGGTTCGATCATCAACATGGGCTCGGTCCTGAGTATGCTGGGCGCACCCAACCGCGTGGCCTATTCCGCGTCGAAAGGCGCAGTGCTGGCCATGACCCGGGCCATGGCGCTCGACCACGCAGCGGAAAAAATCCGCGTCAACTGCATCTGTCCGGGAATTGTGGAGACGGAAATGGTAGCGGCGTTTGCCATGGACGAAAACGCCCGCCGCCAGCGCCTGGCGCTTCATCCCGCCGGACGCTTCGGTCAACCCGAAGATGTAGCCGGACTGGCTGTCTATCTAGCCAGCGACGAATCGTCCTGGGTCACGGGCGTTGCATTCCCAGTGGATGGCGGATACTCGGCGGTGTAGTTTTTCTAAATTGTCCCGAACTTGGCTGAGGATCACATTCCGAATTCTTGCACGGCTGGAGGGAGCGACATGAATATTAACTTGGCTTCGAAGATCGTCTTGGCTGCGCTTATCATGGTTTTCATGCCCAAGCTTTCCGTTGCGCAGGCAAACACAGCGAAGGAAACAGCGCCCGCGCAGACTCAATTTCTCAATCCTAGCGGGCTGAGCAAGCCGACCGGATACACGCATGTCGTCGTCGCGCAGCCGGGCAAGCTGATCTACGTTTCAGGACAGGTGGCCCTCAACGCCGCAGGCGACGTCGTAGGCAAAGGCGACTTGCGGGCACAGGTCACACAGGTGATGGAAAATTTGAAGACCGCGCTTGCTGCCGCTGGCGCGACTCCGGAGAACATCATCAAGGTCAACTACTACGTGGTGAACCTGAAGCCGGATCAGCTTCCGGTCATCCGCGAAGTTCGCGGCAAGTATTTTTCCGCCGAACATCCGCCGGCGAGCACGCTGATCGGTGTGACCGCGCTGGCGCGCGAAGAATTCCTGATCGAGATCGAGGCCGTGGCTGCAATCAAGTGAAGGTGAGGGTGCGTCGTCACGAAATAAAACGCCTCCCGCAATGCGGAGGCGTTTTTACTTAGAGGCGTGAACTTGTTACTGCAGCAAATTTCCGTTCTCTTCCACCGCTTTCTCCTGGATCACGGCCGCGGAAGCCACCTTGTCACCCGCCTCGAGCTGCAGCAGCCGCACTCCCTGAGTCGAGCGCCCGGCTTCACGGATCTGCTTGGTGTCAGTACGCAAGATCTTGCCGAACTGGCTGATCACCATGACTTCGGAAGTTTCATCCACCAGCATGATGGCCGCCACGTTGCCGTTGCGCGCCGTGGTCTTCACGTTGATCACGCCTTTGCCGCCGCGCGACTGCAGCCGGTATTCCTCCACCGGAGTACGCTTGCCGTAACCCTGCTCGGTGACGCTCAGGATCAGGTTGGGCATCGCCTTTTCTTCCTCGCCTTGTGACTTGCCTTTGGCAGGCTTGCCGTTGGCCGTCTTGCCTTCCTTCGGCGTCACGGCTACGCCGACAACGTAGTCGCCTTTGCCCAGATCCATGCCGCGTACGCCGTAAGCCGGGCGGCCCATCGGGCGCACCCCCTCTTCGGGAAAGCGAATCGCCAGGCCTTCATGCGACGCCAGGAAAATGATCTGATTGCCGTCGGTCTGGCGCGCTGCCACCAGCTCGTCGCCTTTCTCGATCCCGATAGCGATAATGCCGCGCGACATCACGTTGGAGAAATCCTTTACTGGCGTTTTCTTGACCGTGCCGTTGCGCGTGGCGAAGAAGACGAAGTTTTTCTCGTCTTCGAGGTCCCGCACCTCCAGCAGCGTCCGCACCGCTTCGCCCGGCTGGAGCGCCACCAGGTTGCCGATGTGCTTGCCCTTGCCCGCAGCACCGACGTCG
>DATFXI010000200.1:0-4409 GCA_035316085.1 Candidatus Angelobacter sp. | reverse complement strand
AGTGGTTTGACCCTTCATTTTCATGACGATATAATCACAACTGGCCTTGTCGAGCGGGAGTAACTCAGTGGTAGAGTGCGACCTTGCCAAGGTCGAAGTCGCGGGTTCAAATCCCGTCTCCCGCTCCAAAAAGTTCGTATTAGAAGCATCCCCCTCGCCTGGCGAGGGTTTATGCTGTCCGGGCCACAAGACGGCCAAGGTTTATTCGGGCGCGGTACCCAAGTTGAGCCGTTTTGCGGGCGTAAGCGAAGCGGGAGCCCGCAGGCGAAATCCTGAGCGACCCTGAGGCTTGCGGAAGGGGAGTCGAAGGATCTCAAGGTACGGTCTGGTGTGTTGTCTAAGAGGCGCGGTACCCAAGTGGTAAGGGAGAGGTCTGCAAAACCTTTATGCGTCGGTTCGATTCCGACCCGCGCCTCCAAATTATTCTGTCGCTTCGCTCCAAACCGCGAGAGACCTTTTCCTCCGGTCATCACTCCTCTGCTCCTACGACAGGCGGCTCGTCGGCCTCTCGGGCCTCGCCGCGAAGCGTCCTTGCCAATTCTGTCGCTTCGCTCCAAACCGCTAGAGCGCTTCTCCTTCGGCAGTATCCTTCTGTTCTTGCGGCCCGGTGCCTCTTTTGGCATCACAACCATTTGCATTACGAACGTGCATCTGCGTACCCGGCAAGGTGACGTTAGAATGGTATCGAGCGTCTAAGAGGCGTAGGGTCGTGGCCATTCTTTTCTATGCCGAAGCGCAAGGGCCCGTTGGCCCGGCGATTGGTGTGCCAGAACGGCGGCGCTGGAGCTTGTCTCTGACTGTCTCCGCCGTGGCCCACGCGCTTGCGGTGATTTTGGTTTGCTGGCAAGCGTCGTCGCCGATCTTCTTCGTGAAGCCGCGACTTCTAGCCCGCGGTCAAGGCGGTAACGCTACTCCGGTAGCAGTGACCCTCACCTGGCCGAAGAATGCGCTTGCTCCCGCGCTACCGTCGCCTTTGCTGTCGTCACTTCCCGCACCTGCCCGGCAGAAGATGGTTTCGAAGCTGCGGAAGCGTTCGAACCTGCTGGAGAGCCCCAAGCCCGCGGACGTTGCCGAAGCTGGGTCACCGCGCGGCTCCGCGCTCGACGGTCCTGCGGAAGGCGACGAGATCAGGCCTGGGTTCGCCATCAGCTTTGCTCCTCCCAGGGTTTCGCGATGGGAGTTGCCCGGCGGCAAAGAGGGTGACGTGATAGTTGAGCTCACCATCGACGAACAAGGCAAGGTGGTGGAAGAGAAGTTGCTTCAAGGTATGGCTCCCGACATTGATGAGCGAGTAATCGCAACTCTCCGCGTATGGCGGTTCCGTCCAGCTACTAGGAATGGAATTGCCATACCCTTTAAGTATGACGCGCGCTTCCACTTTCCTAGCTGAGATCCGGACCCAACTATAGGACTCTACAATGCGAGCTATTAGACCGTGCCTGCTTCCGGTCATGTCGCACGGCTGCACGCCGGGATTCGGTGTCCTAGCGGTGGTGCCAGTAAGACCGGAAACCTGCGTATTGCCTGTGGAAAAACGTGCTTTTTAATTCTAAACATTTTCTTAGAGAATCTCGCGCGTGGCGCCTCGACATGAAGGGAGCCGCAACCCTTTGCCGAAGTGTTGCGATTACACGAATTAAGGGAAATGTGCCTTTTGACTAGTCGTCCATGGTCGCAGCTCCAACTATAAGAACTTAGATATCCTTCAGAATCTCATAGATGAAAAACTATTTTGTGATTGCGTAGCAACGTTGCCGCTGGTAGCATCTCCAAACGGGAAGGAGCTATATGGATACGCAAACGATTATTCTGGAGTTGGAAGCAGAGAGGGACCGCCTCGAACAGGCTATCTCTGCGCTGCGGGGCTCGTTACACGCCCGTCGTGCTGGGGTAGGTGGGAGCAGGCGCGGACGCAGGAAGTTAAGCGCTGCAGCCAAACGGCGTATTTCAGAAATGATGAAGAAGCGCTGGGCTGAGCGAAAGAGGGCCATGAAAGCTGCGTAGAAGTTGCTAGGAGAAGGTAAGAAAAAAGGACCGCCTGCCGGCGGCCCTTTTTTATTTTGCTCAAACAACAGACCCGGTCAACGCGCGCGGCAGCTCTCCTCAAAGTATGGTTGAATACCCAGGATGCTTCGCTGTCATCATCTTCTCTTCCTCGGCCTAGTCGTGTCGGGAACGCAGCTGTGCGCTCAGGACAACTATGAAATCCAGGTTTACGGAGCCGATACGGTGGAGCGACGCTCCACCATGGTGGAGCTGCACAGCAACTTCACCGTGCGAGGGAGCACGGCGGTGGTGAACGGGGTACTGCCAACCAACCACGCTCTCCATGAAACCGTGGAGATCACGCACGGATGGAATGACTGGTTTGAGACCGGTTTCTACATCTTTACCAGCGGCCGCTCCGGGGACGGGTGGGACTGGGTCGGCGATCACATCCGTCCTCGCTTTCGCGTTCCAGGGAACTGGCACTGGCCGGTGGGTCTCGGCCTTTCCACCGAAATCGGTTACCAGCAACGGCGGTTTGCGGAAGATACTTGGACGTGGGAGATCCGTCCCATCATAGACAAGAAGGCGGGCCGCTGGTACCTATCGTTCAACCCAACTATCGACAAGTCGATTCATGGCCTGAATGCAGGCAAGGGCTGGGAATTTTCGCCTAATGCCAAGGTGTCCTTTGACATCACCAAGGTCATCGGCCTTGGGGTCGAATACTACGGGTCGCTTGGTCCCTTTGGAAATCCAGACCCTCTTTCCGAGCAGCAACAGCAGATCTTTTCTTGCGTGGACCTGAACATTGCTCCGCAGTGGGAAGTGAACTTCGGGGTGGGCTGGGGATTGACGTCTTCCACCGACCACCTGATTGTAAAAACGATCCTGGGCCGCCGCTTCAGCTGGAGAAAAGAGAAATTGCGTTAAGAAGATATAATGCTGCCCTTTACAGAAGCGAAACCTGAGGTGCGAATGTTACGCTCACTTGGTGTGTTCTCGGTTGTGGTGGTGGGGATGGCTTTGAATATCGACGCGCAAGACCGCTCCTATGGCCGTTCCGTGGTGATGACGGACCGCGGCATCGTGGCCACCAGCCACTATCTGGCATCGCAGGCGGGAGCGCAGGTGCTGGTCAGGGGCGGCTCAGCCATGGACGCCGCCATCACGGCAAACGCCGTACTGGGCGTCACCGAGCCCATGATGAACGGGATCGGCGGTGACTTGTTCCTCATTTACTGGGACGCGAAGGCCGGCAAGCTTTACGGACTGAACGCGAGTGGTTGGTCGCCGCAAAAGCTTTCCCTCGACGTGCTGGCCAAACAAGGGATAACGTCCATGCCGCGCGAGGGCATTCACAGTGTGACTGTTCCCGGCGCGGTGGATGGCTGGAGCCAGGCCCACAAGCGTTTTGGCCGCCTGCCCTGGAAGGACCTGTTCTCGCCGGCTATCTTCTACGCGGAAAACGGTTACGCGGTACCGGAGATCATCCACGACTACTGGGTGAGCGACCAAGCCAAGATGCAGAAGACCGCTGAAGCGCGCCGCGTGTTCCTGCCCGGCGGCAGCGCGCCCGAGCTCGGCGCGAAGTTTTCCAATCCCGACGTGGCCAAGGCCCTGCGGCTGATCGCCGATCAAGGCCGCGATGCTTTCTACAACGGCGACATTGCGCAAGCCATCGTTAAAACTTCCAATGCCTTCGGCGGAACTATGCAGCCGGAAGACCTGGCTGATTTCTCCGCGGAATGGGTTGAACCGATCTCGGTTGACTATCGCGGCTGGAAGATTTACGAACTTCCTCCCAACGTGCAAGGTATGGCGGCGCTGGAGATGTTGAACATCATGGGCACGTTCCAGCCGGATGCCGGAGGGCCGCAAGGTACGGTCGAGTTGCACAAGAAGATCGAAGCCATGAAGCTGGCTTACGCCGATCTTTATCGTTACAACGCTGATCCCAGGTTCGGCAAGGTGCCCGTGGCGGGACTGCTTTCGAAAGACTATGCAGCACAGCGCGCCAAGGGGATTGATCCCAACAAAGCCAACTGCAATCCTGGACCGGGAAGCCCTTCCACCAGTGACACCACTTATTTGGCTGTCGTCGATAAGGACGGCAACATTGCTTCGCTGATCCAGAGCAACTACTCAGGCTTTGGCTCGGGGATCGTGGTGGAGGGCATGGGATTCGCGCTGCAGAACCGCGGAGCGCTGTTCGTGCTCGATCCTAAACATCCCGACGCGCTCCAGCCGCGCAAGCGGCCGTTCCACACCATCATTCCCGCGTTCATGGAGCGCGGCGACGTGCGCATTGGATTCGGCATTATGGGCGGCGCCAACCAGCCGCTGGCCCATGCGCAGTTTGTATCCAACCTTGTCGACTATGGGATGAACATTCAGGGCGCGCTGGAAGCGCCGCGCTTTAC
>DATFXI010000199.1:0-3989 GCA_035316085.1 Candidatus Angelobacter sp. | reverse complement strand
TCTCAACGGCGCGCTCACCAACGGCTGCACTGCAGAAGAGATTCGCGAGGTCCTGCTGCTCCTCGCGCTCTATTGCGGAGTTCCGGCCGCGAACGAAGCTCACCGTATCGCGCTCGACGTGCTGCGCGCGCGCGGCGCGATCTAAAGTTTCCCCGAGGATCCCCAAGAGTAACGAGAATCTTCGAGAAGCGTATATTCACCGAAATTGCGGGTTGAGCAATCTTCCAATCGCGTCCACCGGCGGGCAGGGGGTGCACGCGGTCCATCACCGCGGTGCTACGGCGGATTCCGGTATCTGGATGGTAAGGGGTGCAGGGTAGAGAACAGAGAGCATCCGCGTTACAGCCTTCATGCTGCGAGCGGAAACGGCACCGTTAGAGTCTCCAATTTGAATTTTGCCGGCAAGCCGGGTTCGGGGCATTCCGCCAGGCGGCTCGTTGCGCTTCATCAAATATACTAGACGTCTGATTTTGCAATGGATTTGCGTTCCCATTTTGCAGATTTGCAACTTATGCGTGTATATTTGTCGGAATTGCACGTGTCTTCTCGGCCTGCTTCCTTCGAACGTCAAAGCGCCCGCGACGCGCGATCTAGGCGGCCTTCTGAGGTCCCTCAATTCGAGGCACAGAAGTGGACGGCGCCATTGATGAAACAGATTTAAGGCCTTTCAGGAAAAACAAATGCTTGAACTGTTTGTGGATCATGGCGTCTAGACGCTCTTCAACTTCGAGGTCTTCAAGCATTTTGGAAATAGTCACTTCTTTTCCCATTTCGACAAATATGTACCTAGGTCCGAGTTCCTTCCGAGCTTCGGCGTCCGCAACCGCCGTAGCCGCTTTGACTTCTGCAGGATCAGGGGGAACCCAACCAGGAGGACTACCTAGCATCACAGAGAAATCGTAAGGCGGCGGCGTTGTGGACGGAACCTTCGCCGATATGATGGCTGAATAGCGGTTACGCGCAGATTCCGCGATGCGAAAGGTCTCCCGATTTTGTTTGCGCCACATTAGGCGTGCGATGGTTGCAATGGTATCGTACTCAGACGGACCGTCGATCTGATATTCGGCTATCAAGTCCTGGTACAACTTCTCAAAAGCGGCCGGATCTTCTCCGGGCAGGAGCGCTGCTACACTAAAGCCTCCGTGCTTCAGTGCTGGATGATTCTTCTTAACTCTGACAGTCATCACAAACTCCACCTACACCAACGCGAATCGAATCACTCTAAGCCTCCCGCAAGAAACGCGGCGTCGTCAACCAGCATCAATAATTCATGCACCCCTATCCCACAGGTAGTGCGGCGCCAACTTTCGATAGGGCCGCCGCGCAACGGTGGGTGGAGGCCGCCTGATTGCGTCGAGCAGCCAGATCGTTTGCGCTGTCTGACGCCATAACCGCATCTCGTAAGCGCCCGCACGATCAAGCAGAGCAGGATCGAAGCGACAAAGGTCCATAAAGTGTTGCGCCATGACGCTGCTTGCCGACCTGTTTGCATGGGCGCGGTTTGCCTTAATGGGGGTTAGAAGAGCCGGCAGCCTTCCGGTCTGCTGTCCGTCTTGCATTCCAAAGAGCCCGGTCTCGATTGCGCTGGCGCGACGAAGCCGCCACAACAGGGAAGCAAGCCGATGAATGAGCTCAAGCTCGATGATTGTTCGGGGGCCGAAGCTGCCAACGATGGTACGTTCGAATGAACGGTAGCACTGCGGATCTTCGAGATTTTCGATGACTGTGTGGGAGGCAAGCCCGGCACGCCAACCTTTACGGCGCGATCTTCGATGTCGCACCCGCTGATCGAAATCGGCCCCGTCTGACTCAGCCTCACCAATTGTTTCGAACAGGATGACGCCTGCCATGGCTTCGAGGTCTACGCCAAAGATAATTATGTGGGAGAGGGGTTTCAGCTTTTCACAGGAACGCCGATCTAAGCCTCGCTTTCGCTTGCGAGTGCGGCTGACCGGGGAATTGGCAATGCGGCTCCTTCAATGGTCGGCGGGTTGAGGGTTTTTCGAGTCTCTTTCCAGAGTTTGCGTGCCACCTTGATTGGGTCGATTCCGTTGACTTTCCACCACGCCCGCTCGTCGCGTGAGCGATGAACAGCACGGTGATGGATGCGGCAGAGTGGCACCGCGAACTCGTCGCTGGCTTTGCGGCCGAGCGCACGGGGCTGCACGAATCCCAGGTGATGCGCATCCGACGGCTTGCGCGCGCAGAGCAGGCACGGCTGCTGGGTGACGAACCGAAGATGGGCCTTGTTGCGGTAGCGGCGTGGCGCGCTCACAGTGAGTACGCTCTTGTCAATGGTACGATGCTGATGCTGAGCGGCTGCATTCCCTGCAGGAGCAGCTTCCTGAAAAGCAAGATTCGAGCAACCAGTGACCGAATCAGAGGAACCATCGGAGATTACCGCGGCGGTTTCCGGCGTCACGACCGCGAATATTTTCTTTTCGAATGCTTGCCCGACTAGGCTTGCATCCCCCTCGTTCAACTGGTTCTTGAGAGGAAGGGCCTCTCCTGCCCAAATCGTCGCGCTGTCCTGCGATCGCAGCGCTGTAATCTCGTTCAAGAGACGGTCGCGCAGGGCGGCCGATTCCTCGGCCGATAAGATAACTGTGCTTCCGGTTTTTGGCGTTGCGCGCATTCCGCCGTTCCCCGGCGCTTGCGACGGCGTCTGGATTCGGCCAATCGATGATTCGGTCACTGGGCCTGGCGTACAGATGTCGGGCGCATCCAAATCGTCTTCTCCAGCAATTCCCACCAGCGTGAACAGCGCATAACGCCGAGCGTAGGTGAGAGCGGTCCCCATGCGTTGCGGGTGCGCCATCTCAGCAATCGGGCATACCGGCCAATCGGAAGCGATCCATTCCCCTGAGCTGTGGGCCAGCATGGTGGTGAGATTGACCATGCCGGCCACTTGATCGATCGCGGTGGTTTGCACGGTTGCGATCTCGTGTTGGCCGAGAGTCTTGCGCACAATGTCGAGGCCGCTTGCCAGCGGCGCATAGCGGAAGCTGCGGTCCCTCTCACCGGGGCGCGGGCTGCGGATCGTCGCCGTCAGTGACTTATCCGGGTTGATGAGCTCGGCCTGCGCCTTGGCTAAGGCCGAGGCCAGAGCGGCGAACGATTCACTGGAGCGGTGCATGGATGCCCTCCCTCTCCAGTACGTCGAAGCTTATGGCACCGGATTTCGAGCGCTTAGCGCGCACGCCATGCCCGATCGCTTCCCTGGCGTCCTCGGGCATCAAGGCTTTGAGCTCGCTCTTTGCTCGTTCGTGATCGAGGAAGGCACCGCGGGTATTGCGAAACAGTGCCGCGAACTCTGCCCAGGAATTCGACGAGCTCATATCGACGATGCGGATGGCCTCGATGCGCGGACGCGGCGGCTCCGCATTGATCAGGTGCGGCACCTCACCCGACTGGACGCAGCGCCAGAATTTCTTTTCGGCGGACACCAGGACGCTGAGGTACAGCGGGTCCAACGGAATGGTGATCTCCACCCATTTGCCGCCGCCGGTGATGATGGACAGAACCGCGGACCTCAGGTGGGTGACCCACATGTTATGTTGGACCTGGGCCATGTACTTTTCGGCGGCCGCCTCTTCCGAGAAGGACCAGGGCAGCATGAACTTGGCTTCGAAAACGGCCCCAATTCCTTCCACAATGCCGTCGAGGGTCGCCGCCATCCACGGGAGGGCGGAGTGCTTCACCAAGCGTTGGACCTCTCCGACGGTTCGGCCCGTGTTGCGCTGGTACCAGGTCCGATTCAGGTCTTCGGTTACTTTTCCAAGCTGTACGATGAGGTTACCTGATAGGTCCTCCGGTCCGACTTCACCGCGTTTTTCACGCCAGAGGCGGATGAGCGCCTCTTCGTCACTTCCCATAATTATGCGGGCATCAGAACCACCGATAAATGCACGGCGACCCATAAAGATCTTATGTTTAGGATTATGCTGCGTCATTAAAGTTCTCCAGCGAAGCGAAACTCGGGGTGGGAT
>DATFXI010000198.1:0-13396 GCA_035316085.1 Candidatus Angelobacter sp. | reverse complement strand
AACTGGTGTTCCGCGTGGCCAGGACCCACAGAGTTCCGGTCATGGTTACCTATGCCGGCGGGTATGCCCGGCGCGTGGAAGACACCGTGACCATCCACTGCAACACGGTGGTTGCCGCGCGCGAAGTTGCCGCAAGCGCTTAGGCTGGTCGCTTACTGGCCACCGGTTCTTCGGCTTTGGTCAGCGGTGTCTCTACCAGATGCTCGCTCAGGAACCAGACCTCGAGCTCGTTGCCGCGCAGGACTTCACTCACCACCAGATCGTTGGTGCCGTCGTCGCCGAGCTTGACCGCGCGTGCGGCGAGAGCGCGGCACGCGCGAATGATGAGCTGGTGAGCGTCCAGCAGGCGCGAGATCTGCACCGGAACTTCCTCGCGGCCGCGCGGCGGACGCTCGATCCGAGTGGTCTCAGCCACGTCGGCGGCCATAGCGATGCTGACGCCGCCCAGCAGTTGGACGCGCTCCGCGATCGCGTCCACCAGCTCCACCTGCTCTTCGTAGTGCTTATCGAAGAGAAGGTGCAACTGGTAGAAAGTGGGACCGCTTACCTGCCAGTGCGCTTTCTTGTATAAGTCGCGCAGCGTGATGGTGTCCGCCAGCAACAGGTTGAGTTGCTCGGTCATCTCCAGGCGGACGGGTTCCTCCAGGTCGAGCGGAAGCGCATGCGTGACCGTGCCGTAGTCCTGGATTTGGCCGGCCCTCTGATGAAGGTGCGGTTGCGCGTTGAGCTTTCCGCGAAAGCCCGTGATTGCTTTCTTTGTCATCGCGTTGCTCCTGAATGGTTTGGGAAAATCTTCTGGGTCAGGAAGCCTGGGCCAATTCGCCCATGACTTCGTCCACATAACACCACGTCCAGTTCTCGCCCGGCTCAATAGAGCGGACCACCGGATGCCGGGTGTGATGAAAATGTTTGGTGGCATGTTTGTTCTTGGAAGAATCGCAGCAACCCACGTGGCCGCACTCCGTGCACATTCGCAGATGGACCCAGGTGTCGCCGGATTTAATACATTCCTCACAAACGTTAGCGTCAGGGCGGGTAAACTTGATTTTGGTGAAATGACTACACGTTCTTGCCATGGAAACCTCCTTTAGGCTGCGCCTGTAGCTGGTTGTGTTGGGTATTCCAGCGCTTGGCGGTCCCACTGTCCCTGTGTGGCGCCGGCTAAATAAGTACTCTCCAGGAAATCGAGCAGGACGGTCGTCGGTGAACTGGCTTCGCGGACGTCTTCATGCATGAGCAGGAATTCGCCCAGGTCCTTGGAGTAAAAAGCCTTCTGTGGCTGCACCGTTTGCTGCGCGAAGCCCGGTGGTTCGGGCGCGGCATAAGCGTAGAAAGCTGCATCGTCGAGCTGGCCTCCACCCGGCCACCAACCGGCGCTGATCACCTCGTGCGAGTATGCTTCGCGCATGATCTTGCGCAGCACCGGGTCGGGATCGTTGCGTTCCGGAGCGCGGCGTCCGGAGAAACGCGTGACCGCCAGATCAAACCCGCCCCAAAAGAAATGCACCGGGCTGGATTTTCCGATGAATCGTGAGCGAAAGACTTTGAAAACTTCGTCAGTTGAGATCAGAATGCGCCACAGCCGCCTCGCATATTCAGGATCGTAGGAGGCATGCACCGTGTCTTGGTCGAAGGGGATGGGATTAGGCACTTCCACCGGCATTTTCCAGATCTGTACGTCAATGCCGAGCGAACGCAGCACCGACATAAACTCTTTGTAGAAATCCGCGACTGAGCGCGGCGCCAAGGAAATCGTCTTCGTCGCGGGGTCGTTGGTCCTGATCACCAGCTTGTGCTCGATAAAGTCAAACTCCATTTCCAGTACGCGGACGCCGTGAGGAATGACTGAAGTGGTGAGTCCGCGGGCGCTCACGTAGAGCGGAACGTTCCACCAGTGGTTGACTTTGGGTGTAAGCGCCAGGCGCACCTTGCCCACAATCTGGGTCCACATGTGCAGCGTTGAGTAGGTGTCTTTCCATGCGGCCAGCGGCAAGGATGGCCAGCAGTCGGGGTGATCGGAAACAGCAGCGCGGTCGGAATCGATCATGGGCCCGCCTCCAACTCCTCTAGTATATGCGGCGAAGCGCGGGCCCGGAATGCGAACAGGACTTTTAGTCGATCTCCCTTACCGGACGATGAGTGGCTGCCAACAAAGTAACAAGAAGCATGAGGCAACCCGCGGCCAAGAACATCCCCGGCAAACTCCATTTGACGGCAACGCCGGCCACAGCCACCGACACGGGAGCCAGTCCGACGCCGGCAAACATCATCACGCTCATCACACGGCCCAGCACGGCGCGCTCGACACGCTGTTGAAACCAGGAGACGAGTTGCACGTTTAAGAATCCAGCCGCGGTAGCCATGACGAACAAGGTTCCGGCAACGGACCAAAGATGATGGAAGACGCCGACCATGGCCGCGCAAATCGCGATTACCACGCTGACCGCCAGCAGCAGGTATCCGCGCCTACGCGCCTTTCGCAAACCGGCGAGTACCATCCCCAGCAGACTCCCAGCGGCCACGACTGACGACAAAACGCCAAGAGCTACCGGCGTCCCAAACTGCATCTTGGCCATCCACGCCAGCCCAATGCTCAGGGGGCCGAGCAGGCAGAAGTTCAGCCCTGCGGCCACCACCATCAAGGAGCGCAGGGCAACATCGTCATTGACGTACTTCAGCCCCTCAACGATCGAGCTCCACACACTCTTCTTTGCGGATGCCGATTGTGTTGGCGGCGGATCGGGCAGGCGGGCCAGAGCGGCAAGGATGAAGAGGAAACTTACCGCGTCGATCAGAAAGGCCCACGCGGTGCCCAGAGCCTTGATGACAAGCCCTGCCGGCGCGGGGCCGACCAGGCTGGTGATTTGCAAGGTTCCCTGAGATACGGAGTTGGCGGCAGGGAGTTGCTCGGGTTTCACCAGGGAAGGGGTGAACTTCTGCGCCGCCGGCGCATAGAAAGCATCTGCCGAACCAAAGGCGAAGGCCAGTATGAACAGCTGCCATAGCTGCGTGGCGTGGAGCCACACCAGCACGCCAACGGCTGCGACCAGCACGGTACGCGCCCAAGCAGTCGCGATCATGATCTTGCGCGGCGACACGCGGTCGCTGAGGGCGCCGCCCATCAGCATCAGAACGCCACGTGGAATGGCTGCGGCCATCATGATCGTGCCCAGGGCCACGCTCGAGCTCACCGTCTGCAGGATCAGCCATGGCAGCGCAACCAGGTAAAACTGGTCTCCCATCCAGGAAACCGTATTGCCCATCCACAACAATCGAAAGTTGCGGTTGCGCAGAGGATGGTCAGGCGTAGAAGGAATCGGTGTATCGATAGCAGCGGTCGCGGCCATCTGAATTCTCCTTTGGTCGTATGTAAATGTAAATTTACATTTACATTTTTGTCAAGTACAATTTTCGACGATGAGCAACAGGAAACGGAAGGCGAACAAGAAGACCCTGGAACCTCAACAGGAGCGCAGCCGCGAATCGCTGCAAAAGCTGTTGCGGGCCGCCACGGAGGTCCTGGGGCAACATGGCGTAGAAGGCACCACCATTCCCCGCATCGCCCAGCATGCTGGTCTGACGCCGGGGTCGGTCTACCGCCGCTTTCACAACAAGGAAGCGCTGCTGGAAACGGCCATCCTGGGCATGCTGGAACGGACGGGCGAGAACGTGCGCAACCTGACGCCGGAGATGGTGCGCGAAATTCCGCTGCGCGTATTTGCCGAGCAGATTATCAATGGCTTTGTGGTTGGTTATCGCGCCCGAGCGCCCCTGCTGCGAGCCATACGCCAGTTCGTACAAGGCCGAAGCCGCACTCCTTTTGGGAGGAAGGCGTCCCGGATCGAAATCCGTACCTACGAACGGCTGGTGAGCCTCTTCCTGACGCACCGTGACAGGATTAAGCACCCCGACCCTCGGATCGCCGTCTCCACGGGTTTAATGATGGTGGTGAGTACCGTATTTGAACTGGTAGTGACGCCCACTGACTTGTCCGAATGGAAGGACCTGCTTCCTAAAGACGACCAGGCGCTCAAGCGCGAACTTACGCGGGCGTTTCTGAGTTACCTGGGAGTCGAGGACCTTGGCGGAACGGCTGGTAAGATGGAATCGGAACAAATGGCAGCGGCGAATCGTTGGCGGCAAAGAACCTCTCAAAATCGTTGAGAAGCTTCAGAAAAACTGCAGCGAAACCGCAACCGCTTCGGCGTACAATTTTTCCTCATCGTACGCTCACTGGGGGTATAGGGATGAAGAGCACTGCGTTACTCCTGTTGGTCCTCTACGCCGGCCTTAGTCTGCATGCTCAGCACCAGCACGGGGTGCCGGAGAAGCTTGGATCGGTTTCACTTCCCGTCTCATGCGCGGAGCAAGAGCAAAGCAGCTTCAATCGTGCGGTGGCCCTGCTCCACTCTTTCGCTTATGCGCCGGCGGCGGAAGCTTTTGAGCAGGTTGCTCGCAAGGATCCCACCTGTGCCATGGCTCACTGGGGGACCGCCATGAGCTATTATCACCAACTCTGGCAGCCTCCCTTCCCTGGGGATGGGCTGCAGAAGGGCCGCGCGGAACTGGCGCGCGCGCAACAGATCGGAATCGGCAGCGCTAAGGAAAGAGAATTTCTTGCCGCGGCATCTCTCCTGTTCCTCCAGGACAGCGATGGTTATCCCGTTCATGCCGCGAAGTATCGTGATGCCATGGCGGTCGTTGCCCTGCATTATCCCGAGGATGCCGAATCGCAGATTTTCTATGCACTAGCGCTTCTGGCAACGACGAACCCGCAGGATAAAACCCATCAGAACCAGAAGAGGGCGGCGCAGATTCTTGAACCCCTCTATCAGAAATACCCGCAGCATCCCGGCGTAGCCCATTACCTGATTCATGCGTTCGACAACGCCGAACTGGCGGCGAAGGGCCTGGCTGCGGCACGCGAGTACTCGCAGATCGCGCCCTCCGCGCCCCACGCCCTGCACATGCCTTCCCACATTTTCACCCGGCTCGGCATGTGGCAGGACTCTGTGCAATCCAATCAAGCTGCACGCATGGCGGCACGTCAGCAAGGGGACGTTGGGGAGGAGTTGCACGCCATGGATTACCTGGTCTATGCGTCGCTCCAGGAAGGACGTGACGCCGACGCCGCCGCTGTCATCGAGGACCTGCGCGGTATGAGCCGGCCGACCGCAGGGGACTTCAAAGTGGGTTATGCCTCTACCGCCATGCCGGTCCGGTATGCGGTTGAGCGCAAGCGTTGGGACGACGCTACCCGCTGCGCCGCGCCGGAAGGCGCGCCTCCCCAAGTTGCGGCGCTTGCCGCTTGGGCCCGCGCGCTGGGATACGCACGCTCCGGCAAAGCGACGACTGTTCAGCCTGAGGTGCTACAGGAATTGACAGATGAACTGCGTTCGACAGCCGCTCAGTCTGAGCTGCAGTCGCTGCAACGCCTGACTGAGCAACTGCGTGCTGCCGGTAACCAGTACTGGGCTGGTCAAGTCCAGATTCAGGCGAAGGAAGCCAGCTCGTGGATCGCTCTGGCCACACGCAAACCCGAAGAAGCGCTGGCTTTGATGAAAAGCGCTGCCGATGAGGAAGACGCGGTCGAGAAACTTCCCGTCACGCCCGGGCCGGTGGTGCCGGCGCGGGAACAGCTAGGAGACATGCTGGCCCAGCTCGGGCAGCCTGCGGCTGCGCTGGCCGAGTACGAGAATGCGCTCAAGGATTCGCCGGGGAGACGCGGCGCGCTCGAAGGCGCACTCACCAGCGCTCGCGCCGCTGGATTGAAGTCCAAGAGCGCCTACTATGAGGCTGCAATCAGAAAGCTCAACTGACTTGCGGCCGGGTTATGACCGCACGCGGTGTAGGGCGGCTGGTAAAATAGATTCATTCCGCAGCCAGGTCGCCAAGACTCCAGCGGACAATCTCTTGTCATCTTATGTTTGAAAATCTTCAGGAAAAACTGCAGCGAGCGTTCAAGAACCTGCGCGGGCAGGGCACGCTCACGCCGGAAAATATTCAGGAAGCGCTAAGGGAGATCCGCCTGGCGCTGCTAGAGGCCGATGTCAACTTTCAAGTTGTCAAAGGTTTGATTGATCACATTCAGGAAAAAGCGATCGGCCAGGAAGTGATGACTGCGCTTTCGCCGGCGCAGCAAGTCGTGAAAATCGTTCACGACGAGTTGATCAACGTCCTCGGCAAAGACACGGCCAAGCTTAAGTTTGCTTCTCAGCCGCCTTCCGTAATCCTGATGGCCGGTCTGCAAGGTTCCGGCAAGACCACCACCTCGGGCAAACTCGCCGCGTGGCTCAAGAAGGGCGGGCACCGGCCCATGCTGGTCTCGGTGGACGTCTATCGGCCGGCGGCACGGCAACAATTGAAAGTTGTGGCTGACGCCATCAAAGCCAATCTTTACGAAGGCAGGGTAGGCACGGCCGACACGCCTACGGTCGAACGTCTGGCGAAGGAAGCGCGCAAGGAAGCGATGAACACCGGCTGCAATTTCCTGATCGTGGATACCGCCGGACGTTTGCACATCGACGACGACATGATGGCGGAGATGCAGTCGCTCAAGAAGCTGCTGAACCCGCAGGAAATTTTGTTCGTGGCTGACGCCATGACCGGACAGGATGCCGTCCGCTCCGCCGATGAGTTTCACAAGAAGCTTTCCATCACCGGCGTGGTGTTGACCAAAATGGATGGCGATGCCCGCGGCGGGGCCGCGCTCTCCATCCGCCAGGTCACCGGCCAACCGATCAAGTTCATCGGCATCGGCGAGAAATACGACGCGCTGGAGCCGTTTCATCCTGACCGCATCGTCGGCCGCATCCTGGGCATGGGCGACGTGATGACTTTGATCGAACACGCCCAGGAAAAAATCGACCAAAGGAAGGCGGCCGAGTTTGCCAGCAAAGCCCTGGCCGGCGACGGTTTCTCGCTCGACGACTTCCGTGACCAGCTTCGCCAGGTAAAGAAACTTGGTTCCCTGCAGAGTGTGATCAAGATGCTGCCCGCCGTCGGCCCGTTCGCCAATATGCAGAAGGCCGCCGACCATGTTGACGATAAACAGCTCACCCGTACCGAAGCGATTATCAACTCCATGACCCAGCATGAGCGTTTGCACCACGAGGTGATCAACGGCAGCCGGCGCAAGCGCATTGCCCGCGGCTCCGGCACCAGCGTGCAGGAAGTAAACCAGTTGCTCCGCCAGTACGCCCAGATGCGCAAGATGTTTAAAGATATGGGCAAGGCCAGCTTCGGACGAAAACTCGCGGGCATGAAGTTTCCGGGAATGTAGTTCTAGATCCCGAGCGCGGCGAGGGACCCCTATAGCCACAAATGAACGAGCCGAAGTCACGTCCCAAACTCGCTCCGGTGTCGGAGGACATGAAAGAGTGGGCCGCTCTGCTGGGCACTGAGCTTTCCTCGTGGCCAGCAGTGACTGCACGGCGCATGTTCGGCATGACGGCTTTTTATCGCAAGAAAAAGATCTTTGCCGTGCTGCCGCGAACGCGGTCGTTTGGAGAATCCCAGTCCATTGGCTTCAGGATGGAACGCAAGAAGCCTCAGAACCGAGAGCGGCTGGCTGCCGACCCACGAATTGTCTTCCGTGAGGACGCGAAGTGGATCTCTTTTGAGATCGGGGACGAGGGCGACTTAAGGACTGCTATAAAGTGGTTGGACCTGGCGTATCGCGAATGCCACTAGCGCAACAACTCGAAGAACTAACCGCCAAGCTGCGCTCGATGGTCCCTGCCGAGCGCCTGGCGACGATCGACCGGGCCGTGGAAGAGCTCAAGGCCTCCGGCCTGGCGGAGCGGGCACTCAAAGCCGGTGACCGAGCGCCGAGTTTTGAGCTCCCTGACGGCGACGGAATGATGTGGCGTTCTGAAGACCTGTTGCGCAGGGGGCCGCTGGTGATCGTGTTCTATCGCGGACGCTGGTGCGCGTACTGCAACACGCAGCTCGCTGCGTTGCAGCAGATACATTCGCAGCTCTCGGCCGGCGGCGCTTCTCTCGTCGCTATCTCGCCGCAAACCCAGAAACATTCCTACATGACACGCGACATGCACAAGTTGCGCTTCCCCGTGCTCAGCGATTCAGAGAACCGAGTAGGGGGAAAGTTCGGGTTGGTTTACCGCATCTCGCCCGAGATGCAGAGACTGTATGAAGGCATCATGACCAAGCTTCCTGGCTACAACGGCGACTCTAGTTGGGAATTGCCCATGCCGGCGACGTTTGCGGTGCGTCCAGACGGAAGCATTTCCTTTGCGCGAGTTAATGCCGATTGGCGAGAGCGCCCGGAGCCGGCGGAGATTCTTCATCACTTCCAGATTTGATTTACCACAGAGAACACAGAGGTTCGCGGAGGGTTGCCATCCCTCTATCCTTTTAACAAGCCCTGACGCACAAGATTCGCAGATCCTAAGTGTTCCTCCGTGTCCTCTGTGGTTAAAGATCCACTAGGGACAAACGGAAGCTACTGTTGCGGCCTGCTGGCCGGCGGCACGATCCCGTTCATGCGCAGGTATTCGACCATCTGGCCGTACTCGTCGGCGGCGTGGATCACCGCGCCCGACGCGATCAACAGGCGAGGGGAATTGCCGCGAAAGAACGGCAGCAGTTCCAGAGCGTTCTGCGGCGTCACCGTCTTGGCGGCGCGATGCCCAACCGCAAACGAGTCCTTCAGGAACTGCATGATCTCGGCCTTGGTTTTCAACTCATCCGGACCGTTGGGGCCCTTGATGTTCTCCGGCATCTTCTCGCCCGTCAATGTCGTCCAGTAGCGATAGTTGGCCGTAGCGGTGTGTTTCACCAGTTGCGCAAAGGTGCGCACGTCTTTGTACGAGCTGCCGGGAATGTTGAGGCTGGCCGGGGTGAAGTCGAACTTTTCCGCCGGCATGGCATCGGCGGCTTCCACCACATTCTTTTCATACTGGCTCACCTGACGGTCTACCAGCGCGGAAAAACTATCGATCGGCGGGGGCGCGGACTGCGCTTGCGGCGGAGCGGGCGAGGCTGCCGGTGCTGCCGGTTTGGCCGGAGCGCCGGCTTGTCCGAAAGCGCTGATAGCGAAAGCAAGCACCATCACCAAACAAAATGCTCTTACGTGTTTCATCCTTGTAAACTCTCCTGTTTCTTGGCTGAATCGGCGCAGAAAACAATACCACAGACGCGCCGCATCGGGTGATCGGGTCATCGGGTGATCCGGTTATTGTCCCCGGCTGGCCGGCGGCACGATCCCGTTCATGCGTAGGTATTCGACCATCTGCCCGTAGTGATCAAAGGCGTGTTCCACGGCGAAGGTCACCATGAACAAGCGCGTCATAGGGTTACGTCCGCCGAAGGGATTGGGATAGCTCGTCAGCATGTTGTCTGCTGTCACAGACTGCGCCGCCTTGTGACCTACCGCAAATGAATCCTTCAGGTACTTGACTATCTCAGCTTTGGTCTTCAGCGATTCTGGACCGTTGTCGCCCTTTGCATCGAAAGGCGACTTGTCACCTGTGATCGGCCCCCACAACTGGAAGTTGGTCATGGCCACGTGCTTCACCTGCTCGGCAAAAGTACGTACGCCTTTGAATTCGCTGCCTGAAAGATTGAGCCCGGTGGGAGCAAAGTCGTATTTGTCTTCCGGCATGGCTTCGGCGGCTCCGACAAATTCCCTTTCGAGCGTGCTCACCTCGCGGTCAATCTCTCCCTTGATGGTGGGGGGCGGCGGTGGCGTGGGCGAGGCAGCGGGTGCCGCGGCTTTGGCCTGCGCTATCGCGGCGGCAGACAGAAAAAGAACAATAGCGGTCCATAGAATTCGCGCGTGTTTCATTCGTTCATCTCCTTCACTTCAACCATTGTTGGATCGAATGATTGCCGAAGCGTCGTAAAACAATATCATGCCGGCGGCTACGAACTTCGACTTGGGGCTGTTCTTCATTGGACGTGGGTTCCGCCAGTCTGGTGAGCGGAAAACGGCCACTCTTTGCGGCGCAGAGAACGGACCAGATAGATCGCCAGACCCACCACGATAATGGCCAACGCGTAGCGGACTTCTTTCATGAACTCAGGACGCATTACCAGCACGTAAACAAACCCGGCAGCCGCCAGCAACGCCGGCACAGGATACAGGTACATGCGGAAAGGCCGCGGAAAATCAGGCCGGCGGGCGCGCAACAGCAGCAGGCCGAGAATCTGCATAAGAAATTGGACCATGATGCGAATCACCACCAGTGCGGCAATCACATCCTGCAAACGGAAAAGGCAAAAAGCGGTGGCAACCAACCCCAATGTCAGTAGCGATACGTGCGGGAATTGTTGCCGGCTGTGCAGTTTGCCGTACGCTCCGAAGTAGTTGCCGTCAAGCGCAGCGGCGTAGGGCACGCGCGAGTAGCCCAGCATCAAGGAGAACACGGAAGCAAACGCCGTCCATATTACCAGCCACGCACCCAGGTTTCCCGCCCACGTTCCCCAGGCCCGCTGCAACACGGTCGAGGCCACGTAAAACCGGGTCTCAGTGGCCGCGGCGCGGTCGAGTTCCTGCCACGGCACAACGCCCAGGATGCTGATGTTCATCACCATGTAGAGGACAGCCACCACGGCGATAGAGTACACAACGGCGCGTGGGATGTTGCGCTCCGGCTGGCGGATTTCCCCGCCCAGAAAGCAAACGTTGTAGTAACCCCAGTAGTCGTAAGTGGCGATCAGCATCGCTCCACCCAGACCTATCAGCAGACCGTCAGAGAATTGAAACGCTCCTGGAGGAAAACTGAAGGCCCGCGCGGCGTTGAAACGGCTGAGACCGGCAAGAATCACCAGCAGCACTGTGGCCATTACGCCGACCCAAAGATATTTCGATAGCCGGCCGATTGCAGAGATGCGCCGGTAGAGCAGCCACAGGGCCAGGAGACAACAGGCCATGGCCACGAACGTCGCATTGCTGATGAGCACGCGAAACTGGAAGCTGCCCAGCAGCGGCAATCCGGGGGAAAATGTGCGATCGGCAAGAACGCGTCCCAGCGGCTCCCAGAGGTACACTGCGTAGCGCGCGATGCCCAGGCATCCGGAAGCAATCGAGAGCGGCGCGCTGAACAGGAGCTGCCAGACAAAAAGAAATGACATCATGCGTCCCAGCTTCTGCGCCCCGAAGCTCTCCTTCAGATACTGATACGATCCGCCGGCCTGCGGCATGGAGGCGCCCAACTCCGCCCACACCAGGCCGTCGCACATTGCGAGAAAAGCTCCGAGGATCCAACCCAGCATGGCTTGCGGGCCGTGCATGGCGCTGATGATCAGCGGGATGGTGATGAACGGCCCAACGCCGATCATGTCAATCATGTTAAGCGCGGTGGCTTCGCGCAGTCCGACTTCGCGGACCAGTCCGGTTTGGTCGTTCTGTTGCGGGCGTGAAGCCATCAAAGCAAGTCCTGAACGCACTTCTTAATGATCGTCATCCCGAGCTCCGTCAATGAGGACGCGCACTCATCAGCGCCCGAATATTCACGCTCACAACGAGTCGTCAATGTCCCGCGCTCACTAGATTCACAAACAACCGTACCGCGCCGGGAACTCCGGCGGGCAACTGGCGGAAGAAAGCGTAGCCGGAATAAATGAAGATGCCTTTGCCGTAGCGCGCGATCAGCAGCCCGCCTTTCTGCGGAGGCTCCCCGGGATCGTTTGCAGCCAGGAGCGGTTTGAACTGCGGGTCCCACTGCGTCATGAAATACAGGCCGCGTTCCTGGATCCAGCCGTCAAAATCTTTTGCCGTGATTTTGTTGGGAAAGGAAAACACGCGCTCTTCCGGCGCAAGGATTTCCACCGGCTGTTCTTCCACCGACACGCGCACATTGCCCGCCGCGGCGGGATAGGGCGTGTAGTGGCCGTCGTTAAACAGGCCCGTACTCTGGTTGTATTGGACGATGAGCGTGCCGCCCTGGTTCACGTAGTCGAGCAAACGGCGGTTATGCTCGCGAATGTCCGTGCGAACGTCGTAAGCGCGGATGCCCACAACAATCGTGCCGTAGCGGCTGAGATCTCCTGAGGCCAGCTCTTGCGGCGAGATCAGGCTGATGTTCAGTCCCACGCTGCGCAGCACCTCGGGGATTTCGTCGCCCGCGCCCATGATGTAGCCGACTTTCAAGCCCGCGGGCAACTTTACGTCCACGGCTTGCACCTTCTCCGTGGCCGGGCGATACGCATAGTACGAATCCAGGTCGGGCCGGGTGATGACCTTGAAGCCCTCGGTGTATTGCTTGCCGTTGTACTCGGCGCGCGCCGTGACCTGGTATGTTCCCTCTTTCAAGTTTTGCGGCGTGACCTGGAACGTGTAATTGTTAACATCGCCGTCGTGATCCAGGTTCACAGCGATCGACTCCGGCTCCGTCTTCCATCCTGGAGGCGTTTCCAGCTTCAACGTGGCTTTCACCGGACCCTGCACGTTGCTGCGCACGCTGACGTCAACTTCTGATTTTCCCGCTCCGCTCACCGGCGCCACGATCACCGGCGACATTAGCAGCACCGAGATCGGCGGACCCACTGCCAGCGGCCGCTCAGATTGGCCGAGTGCCGGATCCACAAACTTGATTTTGGCGACAGCGTTTACGATGTTTGAATACTCAAGAAAATAGTCCGCAAAGGCCCGCACGGGATAAGGCTCCCAGGGCTCGGTCAGGAACTCAGGATGGCTGATGTTGATGTTATAGACAGTCTCTGTTTCAGGATTACGGCGAGTGAAGTACGGCCGCGTGTACTTGGCGTTTTCTGGAACGGAGATCTTGAACTGCATGGCCACGGAGTCGCCCGAGGCGAGCGTCTGAGCGGTGGTAACGGGGGTAATGGGCGTTTCTGTCCACCCCTCTGGAACAACAACCTTGATCATCGACACCCTGAGGGGTATCTTGCCGCGATTGTAGAGCCGAGCGGTTGCAGTAAAGGTCTGCCCGGGGATGGCGAGCGACATAGTCTGTTCCATGCGGGGAAAATACGAAGGCGCCGGCGGCGGTCCAGGCGGGTCGACGGTGAGATCAAAGTAGATGCCGAACGCTTCATCGGTGGCCTGGTCGAATTGTTTTTGTTTGGTGCGAAGTGACGCAAGCAGATCGGCCTTGGCACCGGCGCTGAGCGTTGAAGGTTTCACTTTTTCAATCAGACCGACAAGCTCTAGCCCCCCCTTTAGGAGCTCCGGCCCGCAAACCGAAGGGTTTTGCAGTGAAAAAAGCTTTATCGCTTCGTCTACATGTTTTTGCAGCGATTCCAATGCGGGCCGCAAAAACGGAACCTTTGATTCTTCCGCACCGAGCCGCGACGCCAAGCCGACCAATGTTGTATCGATAGCATCGAAGAAATCGTCTTCGTGGCCACTGGGCTTCTGTATCGCTGGTGGAAGAACTCCTTCAATGTACTTGTAGTAAGTGTACCGATG
>DATFXI010000197.1:0-12573 GCA_035316085.1 Candidatus Angelobacter sp. | reverse complement strand
AAAGAAGCGCTGCGCGTAAGCACCGGCAAAGCCGTGGCTTCCACGGGGCGGCCTGACGGGTTTCTGAAGAACGCGGCCATCAAGATCGTGTTGCCGCCCAAATTGCAGACCGCCGGCAAGACCATGCGCATGGTGGGCATGGGTTCGGAAGTGGACCAACTCGAAATCGGCATGAACCGCGCCGCAGAGCAGGCCGCGCCCAAGGCCAAGCAAATTTTCCTGAACTCGCTGGCCAAGATGACCATCGATGATGCGCGTGGCATTCTCAGCGGCGGCGATACCGCTGCCACCCAGTACTTCAAGCGCTCGAGCAGTGACGAACTGACTGCGGCGTTCACGCCGATCGTCCACCAAGCCATGGAGAACGTAGGTGTGATGAGGCAGTACAACCAGCTGATGCAGAACCCCATGGCCTCACGGTTTACCAGCGGCCAAAACACGAACCTGGACAGCTACGTGGTCGGCAAGACGCTCGATGGTCTGTTCTACGTTCTGGGTCAGGAGGAAGCCAAGATCCGCAAGAACCCTGCAGCGCAGACGACGACACTGCTTAAGGAAGTGTTCGGGGGCAGGAGGCCGTAACGAAATCTTACGCGCAGCCCCTGCACAGCTGCCGCGGCTGCGGCTTTGCTTGGATGAAATCTCCACCGGCGAGGGCGCCGCCACCCCAACAGCCAACAGCGGGCCTGTCGGGGATCCCGGGCGCCGGGCCACACGATTCTCGACCAAACTTGTACCACTACCCCACTACGGCCCTGTTAACACAATTCCTCTGGTTCCCGTCTATCATTCGCAGGTAAAGGTCGGTCTGGATGGCCTCATCGGGAGACAGGATTGAGCCATTTGCGGCAAGCCTGGATCACGCGACTGTGAATCTTCGGTCTGCGCCGCCTGGCGACGCAACTGACGACTCGCGGCTGGTGGAAGCCGCGCGTGAGGGTGATCGTGCGGCCTTTGGCCTTCTCTACGACCGATATTCGCGGATGGTCCATGGCATCCTGCTGGCGCGTGTACCGCTGAGCGAGGTGGACGACCTGGTTCAGGACGTGTTTCTCCGCGCGCTTCCCCGGCTGCACGGACTTCGCGATGCCACTCGCTTTGGAGCATGGCTGGCGGCAATCACCCGCAATCGCGCCAATGACTACCACCGCCATGCCGTGGAAGAGGTTGAATTGCCGGAGGACCTGCCGGGGGGCCCGAGAGAAGGCAAACCAGCGTGCAGTTCCAGCGACGCGGAGGCCGAGTTTCTTCTGAGCGTCATCCGCGGCCTGCCGGAGACCTATCGGGAGATCCTGTTGCTGCGCCTGGTAGAGGGCATGACTGGGCCGGAGATTGCCGCGCGGACCGGCCTCAAGCACGGCTCGGTGCGCGTGAACCTGCACCGAGGTATGCAGAAGCTGCGCGAGAAGTTGGCCTGTGTTCCTCGCGCAGATCGGGGGAAAGAGGAGGGAAGGCAGGTTTGATCGCCACCGTGGCGCACGCCCGGCAGGGATGGGGTATGAAGGATTGGGTATGAGAGACGATTACTTGTGGGACGGTTCCGGCGAACCCGATCCCGAAATTCAGAAGATGGAGAACGCGCTCGGCAAGCTGCGCTACAACCGGCCTGCACCGGAGTTTCCTAACTTGGCAAGAACCGATGCGCCGTCACCGCGTCGGCATTTCTGGCAAGCCTTCTCGTGGCCGCAGTTTGCTGTTGCGGGCGCCACGGTTCTGTTGATCGCCGCCGCGAGTCTGGTGTGGCTAGAGTCCCGGACGCCACCTTTCGATCCAGCGACCGCCTGGGATGTCACCCGGGTGGAAGGAAGTCCGCAAGTTGGAAGCCACAAGATCGACGTGGCGCAGAAGACGGCAAAACTTGGTTTGGGCCAGGTACTCGAAACCGACAACGTGTCGAAGGCCGTCATGAAGTTCGCTACCACTGGCGAGATCGAGGTCGAGCCGGCCACGCGCCTGCGCCTGGTGAAAGGCGGTTCGGGAATCAAGCGGCTGGCGCTGGAGCGTGGCACCATCCGCGCCACCATCTGGGCGCCTCCGGGCGAATTTGTGGTGGACACACCTTCCGCGGTGGCGGTGGACCTGGGCTGCGTTTACACGCTGCATGTGGATGACTCCGGCAACGGCTTGCTGCGCACGACTTTGGGCTGGGTGGGATTCAAACTCGGCAACCGCGAGTCGTTTATCCCCGCGGGCGCCGCCTGCACCACCAAGAAGAAGACTGGACCCGCCACGCCGTACTTTGAAGACGCGTCTGAAACGTTTCGCAACGCTCTTGCCAGACTCGATGGCGGCATCGCAAGCGAAGAGCGCGCTGCCGCGCTTAGCGTCGTTCTCTCTCAGTCGCGTCAACGGGATGCCCTGACGCTCTGGCATCTGCTGGCCCGCGTGCCTGAATCCGATCGCGGCCGCGTCTATGACCGTCTGGCGCAATTGGTCCCTCCGCCGGCCGGCGTGACGCGCGAAGAAATTCTGCGGCTTGATCCGCAGATGCTCGACCTTTGGTGGAACGAGCTTGGATTCGGCGATACCGCTCTATGGCGGCACTGGGAACGCTCGTGGCCGCAGGAGAAGTGATATCGGATCAAGTTCAACCAAGGAGATTCAGCATGACTGCTTTGCGATTCATCCTGGCGACTGCATTGGCGACCGCGACGGCAAACAGCCAACAGAATTCCCCGCAATCGTCTCCGCCTCAGAGCAGCTCCATTCCCGCCTCTTGCCCGGTCACGACCCGGCCGGCAAGACCATTCATACCGCCTCCGGAATATCGCCGTACAGAGCTCCCCAAGCATTCGTTTTTTATCGGCACGAATGAGCTCTTTACCGTAATTCACGAACCCATGATCTGGTACTGGAGACCGCAATCATCCGGGGTGATCCTGACTGAAAAAGTTTTCTGGTATCGCCAGGGCTATAGCTGGAGCCAGGAACCAACTCCCAAAATCAAGGTGACAGGAAAACGCATTGACGGGCCGGCTCCGCTCCTGGAGCTCCCCTATGGCCGGCCAACCCACGCGATCTTTAGCCCGGATTTTGCAGCCATGTTGACGGGCGTCTATGTGCCTGTTCCCGGCTGCTGGGAGATCACGGGAGATTACGAGGGCGATAAAGTGAGCTTTGTCGTCTGGGTCGAGCCCCTCAAGCGTGGCGACCCGTAAGATTGATAACAGTCTGCTCGTGCTGGGCGTCTTGTCTGCCTGAAGGGTGAATTCGCCCGAAGGAGACTCGACGATCATGAAACCATTCAGATTTCTTTCCTCGCGCTTTGCGGTAGGAATTTTGCTGGCGCTCTTCGCCTTGGTGACTTCCGCTTTCGCAGGCCCACCGCTCATCTGCCACCGCCTGGACATCGGCGATGCGAAATCGTTGCCGTGGAATGGCACTGCCTGGGACCTGGCCGGAAACGAAAACTACGACACAAAGAATCTTGTCCATGACACGCTGGCGATTCTGGATGGCGGCGCGCCGGTGATCGTGCGCATGGAAACCTTGCGCCGGGCCACGCTGTACGCGCGCAAAGATCCCCAAGCCGCAAAGGAGTTGCTGACCAAGCTCTACCAGCGCGCCACCGCCGGCGAGGCTGCCGGACGCGCGGATGCTCTGGCCTGGTTTGATGCCGGGTATCTGGCTGCTGCGTACCGTCAATGGCTGGGGAAGAACCAGGATTCAGCCGCCGGCATTGACGGCTACAGCCTGGTCGCGAAAGCGTTGGCACTCGGAGGAGAGAAAGATCCCCAGATGGAATTTGCCGCCGCGCTGATCACGCTCCAGGGCCCGGAACGCGCTCACCAAGAACACGCACAGCGAGCCATCGCGGGCGCGAAAAGCGATCCACTGTTGGCGCGTAACCTCGCCAACCGTTTTCTGGGAAACGACAAACAAACGGTCTCTGAGGCGCTGGCCAAAAACATCTCTTCGGGAGGTACGAACAAATGAAATCGCTGTAGGCTTGCGCTGCGGCTACCCGCCCGATCGCGCAAATTTTCCCATCAGCTCGGTTTGAGCCAGTATGTGTCCGCGCATCGCGGATTCCAGGTCAGCTTTGCTGGCGCGGGATTTTAAGCTGAATTCCTGGTCCAGTGCGTACAGGTAGAAATAATAGCGATGGGTTCCGGACGGCGGGCACGGCCCCATATACCCGACGCGTCCACTATCATTGACGCCCTGCAAACCCCCTCCTGCCAGGTTCTCCTGTTTGGGGACGTTCTCCTTAAGCTGGGTCGTGCTGGCGGGAAGGTTGTAGACGACCCAGTGGGTCCAGCCGCCTGCTCGCGGAGCATCGGGATCGTGCACAATCAAAGCGAAGGACTTGGTGCCCTGCGGTACCCCCTGCCAGGAAAGCGCGGGCGAAATATCTTCACCAGCGCAGGTGAATTTTCTGTCGATCTTACCTTCGTTTTGGAAAGCGGTGCTGGTCAATTCAAGCATAGATGCGCCTCCTCCTTTGTTCTGATCGTTGCGCTGGGCCAACGATTGGACCAGCGCTATCCCAGGCAGGAGAAGCAGGACGAAAGCAAGAGAGACTCGGTTCGAGCGCAATGCTTGGCCCCTCTCTATTGGAAGTGTCAACGCCCGATCTGCGTTGCAACGCAGATCAGCCAACAAACATTGTACGCGCACTTTTTGTTGTCCAAGTGTGGCTTCCAGCTGAGCCAAAGCGAGAGCAGTGCTGCCTAGCTTGCACGCAGCCTCTACAATAGGACCATGGCCGTCCATCCTTTGGCGGAGACAGCGCGGCGCACGATGCTGTTCAGCGAGATCGTAAGCATCGCGCTCGATTCCTTCCGCACCAGTAAGGTACGTTTCGCGCTTACTACGCTGGGCATGGTAATCGGCACAGCATCGGTGATCCTGGTGGTCACCATTGGGCTCACCGGCAAGCAGTATGCGCTGCACCAGATCCAGGCCATCGGGGCCAACATGGTGGTGGCCAGCTGGGAAGGCGGCGCTAACGCGTCTGTGAACACCGGCGTCCGGGATGACTTGACCTTGGACGACATGAAAGCGGTTGAGCAGCGTGTGCCGGGAATCCAGGCGGCTTCGCCCATGGTGGAACTGCACGACCGAATTGCCGTGGGCGGCGGCAAAGAGCGCGAGATTCTGGTCCTGGGTGTCTCACCGCAATACGCGACGGTGCGCAATTTGGAGATTCTCGCCGGTCGGTTTTTTGACGACGAAGATTCTATGGCGCGGTGGAAGGTTGCAGTGGTCAGCCAGAAGTTTGCGCAGCGGGTGTTTGGCGGACAGGATGCCGCTAAAGACCGCGAGATCAAAATCAGCGGCCTGCCATTCACCATCATTGGGACTTTCCGCGAGCGAGTGGAAACTTTTGGACAGTCGGAAATTGCCGACGACACGATCCTGATTCCCTACAGCGTGGCGCGGTACTTTACGGGAAACGACAAGGTCAAGCAGATCTTTTTCTCCGTTGCCGAAGCCAGCGAAGTTCCGCAGGCGACGGAGATGATCGCCAAGGTAATCCAATCGCGACACCGTCCGGAGTCCGTTTACCATGTGGACAACCTGACGCAACTGCTGCAAGTGGCAGGCAAAATCGCCAACGCATTGACGCTGGTGCTGCTCGGGGTGTCGCTGATTACGCTCATCGTTAGCGGCGTAGGAATCATGAACATCATGCTGGCCAACGTACGCACCCGTATTCGCGAGATCGGAATCCGGAAGGCCATCGGCGCCACCAAGCGTGAAATCGGACTTCAGTTTCTCACCGAAGCCGTGCTCATCTCGCTCACCGGCGGGGTGATCGGGACCATTCTCGGCCTGGCGGTGCCATTCTCCGTGCGCTTTCTCACCGAGTTCCGTATTCCCATCTCCGGTCTGTCGGCGATCATTGCAATTTCTGTGGCGTCGCTGGTGGGAATCGCGTTTGGCACTCTTCCCGCAACGCGCGCCGCGCAGTTGGATCCGGTGGAAGCGTTACACTACGAGTAAGCGTCTTTTCGAAGCAGCGACCTTGAGCATGGAGAAGGGCGGGTCGCTATCACGATTGCCAGAATTACCACAATTGCCAAAGATCGCCGCAATTGTCACGGGGACGCCCTCTTCAAATTTTAGCAATTACCAATTTTGGCAATGCTGGCAATTTCGCAGGGAAAAGGGATCCCTCACTGCGTTCGGGATTTCAGAGGCTGAGTGCTGATGCTAAAAATGAAAAAGCCAGGCAGTTTCGCCCGGCTTTTTCTCTTGGCTGGAATGATGCGGTTACATCACCAAGGCCAGACTCTCCAATTCCTGGCGCAGGGCTTCTACATTGCAGCCCGCGCCTTCAATTCGGCCGGCGGCATCCAGAGCTGATTCCGGAGACACGCCATACCCGCGTCCGGCCAGGAACATCTTCAATAGTTCTGCTGTCTGGAATGAATCCAAACCTCCCTGCAGGAGTTCATTCCGAAGCGCTGCCACTTCAGCGACTGAGAATTTCTCTCCCATCTGCCACCTCCGATCCTTATACCTGCCTGCAACATTAGACACATAATTTGCCGCCTACGTTGCAGGAAAAATCAAAAGCTGAGTACAGAGGTAACGCGACCAAGGTAATTCGTATCTTGTTGCCTCTGCCTGCTGTACTAGCTCAAACCCGCATTCTGCCTGGCAAGTTTCGTTGCGTAACAAAACTTATCTGACGGACACAGAACTTAATCGTCACCGTTCCTAATCCGCCATTTTGCTGAGATGCACGTCAAAGCTGGCTTTCGGCAGCAACGAGGTCAGTTCAAAAGCCCGGAACCGGTCGCCCACCAGCTCACGCTGGCGATAGAGGCCCGGTTCGCTGTCCACGGTCTCATGCCGCGCCTGCCAGTTATCCAGAAACTGCTGGGCTTCCTTCACGCTGACTTCGCGATGGTCACCCGGCGTAGTCAGCGCTTCGGCCGCGTACGACTGCAACAGCTTCGGCCAGTACTTGCCCAGCAGAGAACCGCTGGCAAACAGGTCGGCCCAAACGATGCGTCCCTTCACTGCTACTACGACCCCGACTGCGTTCTGGTTCCGCAGTTGTTTGATAAGGCTTTCATAAGATTTCTGCATCGGCTCGGTGATGGTCTGAACCTGCGCATTTACAATCGCGTTTTCTCGTGCCCCCGCATAGGAACTAGTGCTGTCGAGCCCGTTCAATTGCCGATTGAACTCAGCGACTGTTCGTGAATCGCTTACGTAACCTCCACTAGGTGAAGCTGAAGGCGCCGCGGCCCGGGCGTTGGCCGACATGTTGCTCTTGGCGTTGGCGACTTCGTTCCACACCTGTTGCTGGTCCTTCTCCACCATCGCCTTCTTACGTACGCTGGGCTGGGCCATCACGGATGCATGGGTATCGAACTTGCCGGAGGCTCCCACCCAACGATGCGGTTCCACACAGAAAACGCCCAAGTCCACAGGATCGCTCTCCGCAGGAACGATACGGTCTTTGGCAACCACACGGTCTTGTTTGCCGCCGGTTACGATTTCCCCGGCCAGCAGGATCAACGGCCGCGTAGAGTTGTTGACCAGCACCAGGCGATTGACCTGTGCCGCGCCGGAGAAGCTTTGCGGCAACGGACGGCGCCGCATGATTCCGTGCAGGTTGCCCATTTCCGTCACTACCACTTCGCCGGAACGGATGCCTTCATCGAGAGTGAGAAATCCGTTGGTGTCATGGGTCTTGTTGGAGACCACGGGAAACACCGTAAGGTCGCCATGAGTAATGGGATCGAGTAGTTTGTAGTCACTTCCTGCCGCCGGCTCTCCAACGATCCCAGCTCCCGCCGGAGCCATCAACCAAGCCGCGGCCAACGCTAACAAAAGGGCCCCCAAAACCGTCTGTTTCATAGAAAAACACTCCCTCCAACGCCGTACCCCGGTGTCAAATTAAGAATGCGGAAAAGCTGCCGCCTTGCGGGTAAAATTAGAGTGTCTGCATGAGTTCTGGGTCCAGGCCGGTTGACCTTGCGCTGCTTACGGTGCGCGAACTGTTCGAGAAGAGCGGCGGGCAACGCTACGGCCTGACGGAAACCGATTTTTGCAGCATCCTGGAGCAGGTGGCCGCCAAGTATGTGCCTGGTGTTGCGAGCGAGCAGCGGCAGCAGTTCTGGCGCGAGCTGAAACTCGAGGAACTGGCCCTGGCCCGGGGCTGTGCTGCAGGCCATGAACACGCCTGGCAGGTGTTTCTAACGAGGTATCGGGAAAAGCTTTACGATATCGCCCGCGGGATCACCAAGGAAGACTCGCGGGCCCGCGACTTGGCCGATTCCATCTATGGCGACCTTTACGGCACTGCGGAAAAAGACGGCCGCAGAGTTTCTCGTCTGAGTTTCTACATGGGACGCGGCTCTCTGGAAGGCTGGCTGCGCACCGTGCTGGCCCAGGAATTCGTCAATCGGTATCGCAAACAGAAACGCCTGGTAAGTCTTGAAGAGCAGGCCGAAGACGGGGTACAGTTCTCTGCGGCAGTGCAGGATACCTCCGGGCCTGTGGATCGCCGCTTAGCGTCAGCGGTGGATTCAGCGCTGGAGCAACTGCCGGCGGAAGACCGGCTGATTCTGGCCGCGTACTACCTGGACAACCGCACGCTGACGGAGATCGGCCGGTTGGTAGGTGTGCACGAATCCACCATCAGCCGCAGGCTGGAAAAGCTCCTCAAGGGCCTTAGAAAGCAGGTCTTGGCCGGTCTGATGGCCCAGGGCATGAACCGGGGCCAGGCAGAGGAGGCCCTAGAGGCCGATGTACGTTATTTGCAAGTGGATGTGAGCAGAAAGCTGCAAGAAAATCGTCCGGCAGCGTTCCAACAAGATAAGGGATCTGATTAGAAGTGTCTGAGCTTTCCAATCTGTTGCGACAAAGGCTCGCCAGCGGGCCTGGGGTTAAGGTGCGTTCCGATGGGCACCCTGACGCTGACACTCTGACCGCCTACGTCGAGCGGCTTTTGCCGGCGGCGGAACGCAACCGAGTGTTTGAGCACCTGGCGGCGTGCAGTCATTGCCGCGAAGTCACAGCAATGGCCTTACCTGGTCCTGCCGAAGAGCAGCAGGTTGTAGCTACTGTTCCGGCCGGCCGCCGCTGGGGCTTTTTGTGGAATCCTTGGTTCCGGCTTGCTGCCGCCCTTCCTATCGTCGTCATTGTGGCAACGGTATTGTTCCAGCGGAATCAGACGGTCGAGAATTTCAAGAGAGACAGCGCTGCCCCGCCGGCGACATACAACGAGAAGGCCGGCGCCAAAGATAGCAGTGCCCCTGAAGCTGCGCGTGGAGAATCTGACGCGCAGCCATCCGCGAACGGGATAGCCGGCAAGACCCCTTCGGGGGTGAATGACGCATTGGGCAACGCTCGCGGCGCAGCCTCGCTCGCGGCGGCACCTGCCGCGCCGGCCAGAAATTCCGCCACGACGACCACGAATGAGCCAGTGATGATGGCCAGGGCGGGCATTCCTGCGCGCCGCGATTATGTGAACTCGGACTTCTTTGCCAACAATACCGCGCAGGACGGCGTTCCCGGCACAGTAACCGCCGCAGTGAACGTGGGCGAGTTGCCTCCCGCACCCTCTCCGCGCGTCTCCAATCAGTTCCCGTCGCCCACCCTCAGCATCAATGCCGCCAACACCATGCCGTTTATCGACATGCCGACCCAGAGCACGGGTACACAAACGGTGCGCACCATTGCTCCGCCCTCGGGCGGCAGTCATTGGGGCATCGGCACCTTGACGGCTCTGGGGCCTAAGGCCAAAAAAGCACTGGCCAAGAGCGTCAGCCCTTCGATCCCTGTCGGTGGCTTGTCTTTCAGCGCCATGGAACTGAATCCCAGGACTCAGCCGTCAGAAGCAGCCGCCGCTGCGCGGCCGCCGGACAGCGGCGTGAGCGGACTTGAGGACGCGGGCGCATTCCGCAGTCGCGCTCGCTCGGATTCGAGCGTCACCGCCAAAGCAGAGATGCGAGAAGCCATATCGGGCAGCTGGCGAATTTCCAGCGGCAGGTTGGTCAGACCGGGCGAAGCCGGAAACTGGGTGGAAGCTTGTCCCGGTTCCGCAGCCATTGAGTTCACCACCTTCACCACGCACGGTAGTGAGCTGTGGGCCGGAGGCAGCAACGCTGCGCTCATCCACTCGCGCGATGGCGGCGCCACGTGCAAGCGGATTGTGCTGGGCGCTTCCGCTACCGGCGCGATCATCCGCATTGAAGTTCGCAACGCCAGCGTGCAAGTGAAGAGTTCCTCCGGTCAAAGCTGGTCCAGCCAGGACGGCGGCGAAACCTGGAAGATGGACGAATAGCCCGGCCTTCAATCCCGATGTATAATCCGCGCCAATGATCCTGAAGATCGCGCTCCTGATGTGGTTTGCAGCGCTGGGCCTTTCTCTGCTGGCCAAAGCGGAAGGAAGGGTGTGGATGGTGCGTCTCTTTCTCGGCGGGTTCTGCCTGCTGCTACTGGCGGCATTTCTGAAAGTGATTTCCCGGGTAATCTGACAGCGCTTATTTTCGGGTGTTCGCGTGTTCGGTGTTGCCGCTGAGCAATTCCAGGGCGTGTGGAAGAATCTCCAGCACGGCCTCGAGCGACTCCACCGCGGCCGCCGGACTTCCCGGCAGGTTCAGCAGCAACGCTTGCCCGCGGATGCCGCAAATGCCGCGACTGAGCGCCGCTAGCGGTGTCTTAGCTGCGCCTTCGCGGCGCATCTTCTCAGGAATGCCTTCGACCAGCCGTTCCGCAATTCCGCGCGTGGCTTCGGGAGTGACATCGCGCGGCGCGATTCCCGTTCCGCCGACGGTAACCACCAGACGCGCTACTTCACTGCATTCGATCATCCGCGCCGCGATCAGGTCTTTCTCATCCGGAACGATGGACGCATGAATCACCCGAAACCCGGCGGCTTCAAGCTGCCGGACTACGGCTGGACCGGAAACATCCTCGCGTTTGCGCTGGAACGACGAATCGCTGATGGTGAGCACGGCGGCGGTTTTCACAGGTTCACGCTTCGAGAACGTTTTCTTCGCTATCCCGGCTGGCTTCATCCAGCAGGCGCAGGCCTTCCAGCAGCAAGCCTTGCGTGGACTGGGTCACAGTCTGCTCCGGGCTGGAGCCCTTGAAGTCGATCTCAAAACTTCCCGTGGCCCAGGAAAGCACTTTGTAAACCGCCTCATCGCCTTTCAGTTTGCCGTACTCGGCGTGATTGATCTGGCCGTCAGTAAAAAACATTTTGCATTTGTCGGCGTCGCTGGTCAGAGTGAGAGAACAAGTCTTGCGGCCCATATCCAGCGACTGCAGAAGATCGAGCACGTTCATCTGGGCCAGGCTGCCGCGCACGACGGACCCGCCATGGGCATCGCGTGCCATCTTTTCGAGTGAGATCTTGTCCACAACTTTCTTGATGCGCGCCGCCGCTTCTCTGACGAAAAAAGGTTTCTCCACGAAGTCCTCCACCGTGTCATGCAGCGAGCGGAGTTTCTCGTTGATATCGGTTTTGCCGGCCATCAGGATGACGGGGATGGTAGCAGTCGTGCGTCGGGCCTTGATTTTTTCGAGGAGTTGGCGGCCGTCCATGCCAGGCATGGCGTAATCAGCGATGATCAGGTCTGGCTGTTCGTCGATCGCCTTGAGTAGCGCGTCAGCGCCGTCATTCAATGTCTGAACTGTAGAGAAGGTGGTCAGCGCCTGCCGCAACAATTCCAGGACCATGGGATTGTCGTCGACCAGCAGGACTTTGATATTACTTGGCATGACTGAGAACTTATTTTCTGACCTTCTTCTTCCGGCTGCGGTTGGGGGACGATTGCCGCCGGTATTCGCCGCTCTTGCCGCCCGACTTCCGCTCCAGCGCGACCTCGCGAATGACGATGCCTTTGTCCAAGGCCTTGCACATGTCGTAAATGGTGAGCGCGGCCACGCCAGCAGCCACCAGCGCTTCCATTTCTACTCCGGTCGGCGCTGTGGTTGCGGCCTGGGATCGGACCTGGACGCCATTCTCGCACACCCGCGTGGTCACATCAATGAACGACAAGGGCAGCGGATGACACATCGGTATCAGCTCTGAAGTTCGCTTGCCGGCGCTGATCCCCGCAATTCTGGCCACTTCCAAGGGGTTTCCCTTAGGATTGCGCGGTAAAGCGCGGAGCACTTCCGGTTTCATGGCAACAAAGGCGGAAGCCTCGGCTTCGCGGCGAGTTGCGGTCTTGGCGGAAACGTCCACCATGGTGGCGCGACCCGTGGCGTCGTAATGCGAAAGCTTGCCTGGTTTGTCGCTCGCCTTCATCGCATCATCACCGTGACCATTTCTCCCGCTGCAATCGTGTCGCGGTCGGGAGGAATTACAAGATAACAATTCGCTTTTGCCGAAGCCAGCACATCACCCGAGCCCTGCCAAGGGATAGCGGCGACTTGCGGATCGTTGAGACCGCCTTCGAGGAACGCAGGCAGGAAACGCGTCAAGCCGGTTTTGGTTTTCACTTCTTTTTGCAAGCGCGCTTTGGCTGAAGGCAGCCGCGCCGGAGCTGCGCCGCTGAGAGCCTGCAAAACCGGCCGCACGAACAAGTCAAAGCAGACCATGGTGGAAACCGGATTCCCGGGCAGGCCAAAAAACGGAATCGCACCGCGCCGGTT
>DATFXI010000196.1:0-12177 GCA_035316085.1 Candidatus Angelobacter sp. | reverse complement strand
TATGGACTGTTAGGGTTCCGTCCCCCGCCGATTGAGCGAACCGGGTTGACATTGGTTCCGATCCGGCTCGTCTCTGTAGTGAATACGGCGGAGAAAACGTTACAGGGATTCACAGCAGGTACCAGGGCAGCGAGCCCGCTCTCCCCGAAGGACCACTTGCCAGGGTCCCGGCTCCAGGCTTAGAGTTAGCAAGATGCCCTACGGCATGCCATCGCGCTGTTGTTGTTGCTTCTCCAGCAATCAAGGCGATGGCACGAACCGTTAAGGCATTTTTTTTATACCATCGCCGGTTCTGCGGCGATGGGCCAACTCCTCAGGCGACAGACACCGGCGGGTACAAATCAGAAGGTAAGGAGTGTCTGTATGAGTGTTACCGATGAAGTCTTGGCAGCCAACCGGCAATACGCCGAAAAATTCAATCAGGGTAGCCTGGCCATGCCGCCGGCTCGGAGACTTGCCGTGCTGGCGTGTATGGACGCCCGCCTGACGATCGAGCAGTTACTCGGCCTGAAGACCGGAGACGCACACATCATCCGCAACGCCGGCGGCATTGCCACCGTGGACGCTTTGCGCTCACTGATCATCTCTCACCACCTGCTGGGCACGCAGGAGTTTGTGGTCATCAACCATACCGACTGCGGCATGCTCACATTTGAGGACAGCGAACTCCTCAGCAAACTTGAAAAGCAAACCGGAACCGCCGTGATTGCGCCCGTCCACTT
This sequence comes from Candidatus Angelobacter sp., assembly GCA_035316085.1. Taxonomy (GTDB): domain Bacteria; phylum Acidobacteriota; class Terriglobia; order Terriglobales; family Acidobacteriaceae; genus Angelobacter. The sequence goes on along the minus strand of DATFXI010000196.1, from coordinate 11,455 downwards.
TCACGCATTTAAGGACGTGGCGGAGAACGTGCGGCGGCAGGTGGCGCGCATCAAGAGCCATCCGTATATCCCCAAACACATTCCGGTGCGCGGTTTTGTATACGACGTAAAGACCGGAAAGCTCGAGGAAGTCGGCATCGAGCGCCCGCAAGCGGTCCCCAAGAGCGCCTGACATGCGCGTTTTTCTCGCGCAACCGGCAACGCGGTCCGGTGAAGAGGAGGCGTGAACTTCCTCATCATCGGACCGTTTTAGTTTTCGAGATTTGACGTCAGGCAAACCGGGTTCGATAATGAAAGGTTTGCTTGAGATTGCGATTCTGAGCAGGGATTCAATGGTCACATCTCCAGTCGCACGCGGCGTGCCGCCAATTCGGGCAGGACAAGGAACGTCATTTTTCTGGCGGCGGCTGCATTCGCTCACCGGAATCATTCCGGTCGGCGCGTTTCTGCTGGAACACTTCATCTCCAACGCTTTCGCTACCCGCGGGCCACAAGCCTACGGCGACCAGGTCAAGTTCCTGACCGGGCTGCCCTTTGTCACTGTGCTGGAGTGGGTGGGGATTTACATCCCGCTGCTCTACCACTCGCTCTACGGCTTCTATATCTGGTTTCGCGGTGAATCGAATGTGCGCGACTATCCCTGGGCCGGCAACTTCATGTACGCCGCGCAGCGTTGGACCGGCGCGCTCGCTTTCCTCTATATGGGATGGCACATCTACACCATGCGCATTGCCGGTCCCATTCATCTCATGACCGACCCGCAGGCAGGATTCGTCAAGGTGCAAGCAGAGCTTCAGCACTGGTGGGCGGGAATGTTTTATGTGATCGGCATCACCGCCGCTTCCTGGCACTTCGCGTACGGTCTGTATCTGTTCTGCGCCAAATGGGGGATCACGGTCAGCGAGAGATCGCGCAGGTGGTTTGGCAGAGTTTGCGTGGTGATTGCGCTTACGCTCATCGCCGTTGGCATGGCCACAATGACAGCTTTCTTCCGTCCGCAGTGGCGGGATGAGTGGAAGAAGCGGCCAGCAGAGACGCAGAAACAAACGATGGAAAGGACGCCCTCGCGATGATGGCATCATCGAGAAGGAGAGAATTGGGTAATTTAGTAATTTGGTAACTTAGTAATTGAACCCCGGACGCGAACACGTGCTTCAATTACTCAATTACCAAATTACCCAAATACCAAATCAGAAACATGGCAGCTACTCCAAAAATCATCGTTGTGGGCGGCGGGCTTGCCGGGCTGGCGGCGGTCATCAAGATCGCGGAAGCCGGAGGTAAGGTCGATCTCTTCTCCATTGTCCCGGTGAAGCGGTCGCACTCGGTGTGCGCGCAGGGCGGTATCAACGCCGCCAAAAACCTGAAAGGCGAAGGCGACACCACCTGGCAGCACTTGGACGACACTATCTACGGCGGCGATTTTCTGGCCAACCAGCCCCCGGTGAAAGCCATGTGCGACGCCGCACCCGGCATTATTGACTTGCTGGACCGTATGGGCGTGCCTTTCAACCGCACGCCGGAAGGCCTGCTCGACTTCCGCCGCTTCGGCGGGACGCTCTACCATCGCACCGCTTTTGCCGGCGCTACCACCGGCCAGCAATTGCTCTATGCGCTCGACGAACAGGTCCGCCGTTACGAATCGGAGGGCTACGTCACCAAGTACGAGGGCTGGGAATTCCTGAGCGCGGTGCTAGATGCGAACCGGGTGTGCCGCGGAATCTGCGCGATGGACTTGCGCTCTATGGAAGTGCGCACCTTCCCTGCTGACGCCATCATCATGGCCACCGGCGGTATCGGCGCCATCTTCGGAAAGAGCACGAACTCGGTGGTGTGCACGGGATCGGCGCAATCGGCGCTCTACCAGCAAGGCTGCTACTACGCGAACGGCGAGTTCATCCAGGTGCATCCGACGTCGATTCCCGGCGACGACAAGCTGCGTTTGATGTCGGAATCGGCGCGCGGCGAAGGCGGGCGCGTCTGGGTGCCAAAGAACAAAGGCGACAAGCGCGAATGGAAGGACATTCCCGCATCGGACCGCTGGTATTTTCTGGAAGAGTGGTATCCCAAGTACGGCAACCTGGTGCCGCGCGACGTGGCCACTCGCGCCATCCATAAGGTTGTTTACGAATATGACCTGGGCATTGACGGCCAGCCCATGGTCTACCTCGATCTGACTCACATTGACCGCGAGACGCTCGACCGCAAGCTGGAAGGCATCCTGGAAATCTACGAGAAGTTTGTCGGCGACGATCCGCGCGTTACGCCGATGAAGATCTTTCCCGGGATGCACTACACCATGGGCGGTCTGTGGGTAGACTCGAAGCAGGCCACCAACATCAAAGGCATCTTCGCGGCGGGCGAGTGCGAGTACGCCTATCACGGCGCCAACCGTTTGGGCGCGAACTCGCTGGTCTCCTGCATCTGGGGCGGATTCGTCGCCGGACCTGAAGCGATAAAGTACTCGAAGAGCCTGGACAAAGCGGCGGGCGGTGTAAGCAGTGCGGTGTTCGACGGGGAAAAGAGACGTCAGGAAGACTTGAACGCCGGTTTGATGCGTTCGAGCGGCACGGAGAACCCGTTCCGCATCTGGCGTGAGCTCGGCGAGCTGATGACCCGGAACTGCACTGTCATCCGCTACAACAAGAACTTGAAAGAAACGGACGCCAAACTGGTGGAGCTGCTGGAGCGCTTCCACCGCATCAACTTGAGCGACAAAAGCATGTGGGCCAACACGTCATTCGCGTTCACGCGGCAGCTTTACAACATGTTGCAGCTTTCGCGCGTGATTGCTCAGGGCGCGGCCCTGCGCGACGAATCGCGCGGCGCGCACTATAAGCCTGACTTCCCGGAGCGCGATGATAAGAACTGGCTCAAGACGACGAAAGCTTACTTCGCTGCTGACGCCGACGAGCCGCGCTTTGAGTTTGAGCCAGTGGACGCGTCTTTAATACCGCCTCGGCCGCGCCGTTACGACATGGCCACATAGCGGCGAGTCGGCATGGGTGAGCGAACGGCGAGCACTGGCTCGGGCGAGCCGTTCGCGAGGGTTTGACAGCGCAGCGTTGTCAAACCCTTGAAGAGAAGCCGAGCCGCGCTTTGAGTTTGAGCCAGTGGACGTGTCTTTAATACCGCCTCGGCCGCGCCGTTACGACATGGCCATTTGAGGAGATTTGGTAATTGGGTAATTGTGTAATTTGGTAATTGTTTGACCAGCGCACACCTACGGTCGTGATGCGTTTTTGTCCGAGTTCTCAAATTACACAATTACTGAATTACCCAATTACCCAATATGAGTGAACCACGCAAGCCGTCGCCGAATTTTTACAAGGTCATGGCCGTGGCCTTTCTTGTCATCGGCGTGGTCCTGATCTGGCAGGCAGTGGTGCGGCATGAGTGGCTGTTCTGGGCGCTCGGCATCATGACCATTCTGAACGCGATCATGTCGGCACTGAAGTCACTGGTGCCCCGGGAGACAAAACACTGATGGCCAAGACTGTCATCCTGAAGATCAGACGGCAGGAAGCGCCGCAATCCAAGCCGCGCTGGGAAGAGTTCGAGCTCAAGTGGAAGCCAGGGATGAATGTGATCTCGGCGATGATGGAGATTGCCGCCTATCCAGTGACGCGCTCCGGCCAGGCGGCCACTCCGATCGTCTACGACTCGAATTGCCTGGAAGAGGTTTGCGGCTCCTGCGCCATGCTCATCAACGGGCGCGCGCGTATGGCCTGCTCCGCTCTGGTGGACTCGCTTGATCAGCCCATCACGCTCGAGCCGCTGAGCAAATTCCCTGTCGTTCGCGATCTTCAGGTGGACCGCAGCGTGATCTTCGAAAACCTGAAACGCGTGCAAGCCTGGGTCCCGGTGGACGGCACTTACGATTTGGGCGCCGGACCGCGGGTGCAACCAGTGGAGCAGGAACGCGCGTACCCAATCTCACGCTGCATCTCCTGCTGTTGTTGCATGGAAGCCTGCCCGCAGTTCAACGAAGCCACCGGCTTTGTCGGCGCGGCCACTATCGCACAAGTGCAGCTTTTCAACCAGCATCCCACGGGTAAAGCTCTCAAGCACGAGCGGCTGCGAGCGCTCATGGGCGATGGCGGCATTCAGGAATGCGGCTTCGCGCAGAATTGCGTGGAGGTCTGCCCCAAAGACATTGCTCTCACCAAGGCCATCGCCGACACTGGTCGTGAAGTCATGAAGCAAGCCATCAAAGACTTTTTCCGAGGCTAAAGCTTACAACTCGAGCGGCGTCCTACGGGGTTTTGCCGTGCGTCAGGAAGAAGAACCGCGTCAGATGGAAAAAGACCGGTGCGGAGAAACAGATAGAGTCCACGCGGTCAAGAATTCCTCCGTGGCCCTCAATGATGCTGCCGAAGTCTTTGACGCCGCGGTCGCGCTTGATGGCCGACATAATCAGCCCTCCGAAAAAGCCAAGCAGCGTGATGACCAGCGACATGCCCAGGGCTTCGATCGGCGAGAACGGCGTCATCCACCACAGACCCATGCCCAGCAAGCTGGCGCTCAGAACGCCGCCAACAAATCCTTCCCAGGTTTTGTTGGGTGAAATGAGCGGCGCGATCTTTCTTTTGCCGAGAAGCTTTCCCCAGATGTACTGAAACACATCGCTGAGCTGCACCACCATTACCAGGAACAGTAGTAGCTTGGCGCTTTGCTGGCGGTAGCCTGGAATGTCGAGGATCAGCAGCGCCGGCGCGTAGCTGATGCAGTACACGCAGACCATCAGTCCCCAGTGAATGCGGGCCGCGCGGTCGAGAAATCCTCGCGTGTCACCTGACAGCACCAGCCGGATGGGAACAAACAAGAAGGCGTACACCGGAATCATGATGCTGGCCACCCCGTACCACTGCTTGGCCAGGATCCAATACTGCAGCGGCGTGAATACAAAAAACGACCAGAACAGCGTGCGATGATCGGCGGGAACCGTGGGAATCAGGCTCACGTACTCGCGCAAAGCCAGAAACGAGATAAAGCCGAACAGCGCGAGCGATCCCACCGGCCCAATCAGCATGGCGATGGAGAAGATCCCGATCATGATCCACCAGGCGCGAATCCTGGCGTTCAGGTTTTGGACAGTGGCTTGTGCGGCTTCCGATTTCGCGCGCTGTGCCAGGACGAATCCCACCAGACTGGCGGCGATCAGTCCTGCAACCACGCCTTCTACCAGCCATAGCATGGGACGGTCCACGACGAATCTCATGCCTGCTGCAACGCGCACAGAGCTGCGCGTGCCTCTCGAAGGAATAACTCTTTGCTCTGATTTTCGGCGGGCGTGAGCGGCGGACCAAACGCTACACGGCTGATGAAAGGCACGGGAAGCACCTCACCTTTGGGCAACACCCGGTTTAGATTGGCCAGATAAACCGGGACGAATTGTACATCGGGCCGCTTCAGCCACAAGTAGTAAAGTCCGCTCTTGAAGGGACCGACCTCATCGCCGCGGCCACGCGTGCCTTCAGGAAAAATAATGAGCGACTCTTTATGTTCCAGCGCCTCCAAGAGCCGGTCGAGGGAGCGCCGGGCCGACTGCAACTGCTCTTCGCGGTCGGCGGGGGCGCTTCGCTCGACCAGGATTGCGCGAAAAACGTTGACGGCCAGGCGGCGCCGTAATCCGGATTGCCAGTAGTCCTTGGCCGCCACGGGACGAGTCTGCATGCGTAGAGCATGCGGCAACGCCGACCATAGCACGACAAAGTCGAGATGGCTGGTGTGGTTGGCGAAGTACACGCGCTGGCGGGGCTCCGGTGAGCAATCCAGCCATCGGATGGTGGCACCGGCGAGCCCGCGCGCGCCCGCGGCCACCACGTTCGCCAGCCATCCGTGCCATCCGTTCACTGCGACTCTAACCCTCGAACGATCTTCACGGTTCGACGCACAATCGTGACCACGCACCCGGCGTTGACGACGATCAAGCATATCCAGAGAAGAGCGCCCGCCGGAAGAAACTCGGTTTCGAAAATCGAAAGCACGCAAGCCGCAGTCAAAAGCGCCATGCGCTGCTGCTTGGCCATGGGCCCGATGAAACTCTGCGGAAGTCCCGCAGCGCCGCCCAGCATACGCACATAAGCCGTCAACGCAGCCAGCAGCGCCGCGCACCAGCCCAGCACCGGGCCGTAGGGAAAACCAGGGACGGCATAGCCGGCCGCAACCAGGACCAGAGAATCGGAGATGCGGTCAGGCAGATCGTTGTAAACCTCGCCTGATTTTGTCTTCATGCCGCCTTCCAGGGCCACCATGCCGTCGAGAAGGTTGCACAGCAGGCGCAATTGGATCCCGGCCGCTGCCGCAACCAGGCGAAGCGCACGGTGAACCGGGCTGGCGTGTCCAGAGAAATACAAAGCCGCGGCGGCGCCTGCGGCAAAGAAAACGCTAGCGACAGAAATAGCATTCGGCGTCACGCGCCAACGGGCGAGCTGGGCGGCGAAGGCCCTGGCCCATCCCGTGTCGCGCGACCTCAGCGGACGACGCGAGGTTGCAGTTTCCATAAGCTAGCAAGCTAAAAAGATAACGTTATACCACCTGGCAGCCGACAGGAGGCGCCTTCACTCGTACGAAAGCCGGCATCGCTGCAGGATTGCACGGCGCCTCCCTTCCCTAGATGGTTTCATCCAGCGTCAAGTCTTGCAGCAGCTTGTTGAGTTGTGTCTGCCCTTCGGCCCGCTTCACCGTCAGGCTGTCAATGTCCGACCGCGCTGCTTGCAATTTGTCCTCCTGCGAATTCAGTTCGCCGGTGTAACGTTGCAGCAAGGCCTTCTCTTCTGCGCTGCCCTTCAGCGCTTTCATATTCTCGCGCAGCCGTTGCTGGTCAAGATTGATTGCTGTGATCACCGTCTGCTTAGTCTGGATCTGCTGGTCCAGCCCGGCAATTTGATTTTTCTGCTCGATGATCCGGCGCAACGCCTGTTCCAGCTCCGGCTTGATGGTTTTGTCGTTGAACCAGATTCGCACCTGGTCGTCAGTGACGCTGGAGAGCGCGATTCTTCTTTCGAGCGGCTGGACTTCATCCACTTTCAGCTCGGCGGTTTTGTTCGGCCCCACTTTCACGCGGAAGCGGTAGAACGAAGTTGAAGTCTCTTCCGGTTTCACCCCGTCAGCCAATTTCCAGCCGGCCCGCAACGGATGTTCAATCACGACTTCACGTGGTTGCGTGTCCGTGTTTCGGATCGTGTACTTCTGATGGTCGCGCTGTTCGCTGGTCTGGACTATCACACCCTTGGCGATCTTGATGTGAGTGATAGGCCGCGCCTCCAGATCGTCTTTGCGGTCCACGCGAACAGCCTGATCCACGGCGTAGGAAAGCAGGCGGCGCTCTTCCGGCTTCAGAGGATCGATGATGCCTTCCCCGGCAAACGCGTTCTCTTCAATCACGTTGAAAGCGCCGCCGTCGAGGGTGAGACCGCTGGAGTTGGTGATCCACAGCGCGCGCAGCGGACGGGTTGATCCCCGGCTCCACAATGTGACTTTCTCTGCCTTGATGTGCGAGTTGATGATCGGAACCAACGCGGAATGGTTTTTTAGGATCGTGACTTTCTCTTTCAAGTTGTACTGGAAGAGATCGCCCAGCTCCTGGCCATAGGCCGCAGCCTCCACGTTTTCCGCCGCTTTTTCTTTGGCTGCACCCAAGTGCTCCAAGCTGTCATAGGTGAGTCCGCCGCTCTTGGTCACCATGGGCAGCGTCCCACCGGCGCCTATGCCACCGGCCGAACCGGATCCGACTCCACCGGGAACACCGCCAACAATTCCGCCAACCACTCCCGCAGATACCGGCGACGGTGGTGCCGGCGCTAGTCTCGCCATGGTTTCAAGGCGATCGTACTCCATTGTCCCTTCGTGCGTCTGAGGTGTAAGCATGGCGCTCGTCGGCAAACCAATCACCGGGCGTCGCGTGTAATAAGGTTTCGATAGCTCCTGGATAAACGACTGCGGCGCTCCTGCAACCAGAGAAAGTTCTACGTCCTTCCAATCCTCGCCCACGGTGTTGTCCACGATGGCCCAGCCTTGCAGTAAGGGTGACGCATCCGCCTTGGTCGGCAGCAGGATGCGATAGGTGCTCTTCCATACAGGGACTTCGCTGATGTAGCTGACGAAGATGTTGCGCTCGCCGGCGCCTGCCGTGGCGATATTCATCTGGCGCACGTCCTGGTCGCGCGCCGAGCTCACCAGGCTGAGATACTTGCTGATCTCTTCGTTCAAATCGCGGTCTGCCACGCGCACGGCTAAACCGGGGGTGACCCGGAAGGTGCGGACTTCGCCGGCAGCCGTGACCAGCGAAATCTCCAACGTCTTGACGCTTTCCGTCTTAATGGTTTCCTCGTCGTCGCTTTCCTTGCCTTTGTGCGTGACCTTCTCCTCGACGCTGAGCAAGCGTCCGGCGGTCACGGCGGCGCCGCTGCGGACTTCCAGGCGCGTTCCGCGCAGAGCATTCAGGAAGCCGGCCAAGGTAGCCGATTCATCCAGCGGCAGACGCAAGGACTTCAGCTGTTCGGCGATCGGGGCCACCGAGTTGTAGCCCACGCCAGAGATCTTGCCGCCGCTTAAGTCAAGCACTGTCAATGACTTAAGAACATCGTTGAGCTGTGCGCTGGTAAAGTCGACCTTCAGCTCCTGGGCGCCGCGGACGCGACCGGTATGCTCGAAATAGCCTACGCCGTTCTTGTAGAGCACCACGCGGCGCACAGGAAGCTTCTCGGCAGTGGTATCGGCGGCATGGGCCGCCAAAGCCGTCAAAGCCATAACCAGGGAAAGCAGTCTTTTGCCCATCATTTTGGGTCCTCCTACGCTCAAAACAGACACCAGAGCTGTACATCGGGAACGGACTCTTCCCTGCTTTCTTGCACCGGAGGAAACCGTTGTGGCCGGCAAAAGCGAAAGGACGGCGAATACTTGATGTTCCTGGCAGGGTCGGGGAGGCTGCCGCCAAAGTGCCGCCAAAGTAATGAGTACCAAAGTACGTTCGTGACAAATACCCTCAAGATGCTGGTAAACTCAGGCAATTACCTGATTAGCCATATGGCAGCTCAGGGGTAGACTTTCTGCATCCTAAGTAGCTGCAGGCTGTTAAGGCAAAATTAAAAAAGGGACCGCACCCGATGGGCGCACGGACAATTATCACTTCGTCACTTCTTCTTGCAATGGCCGTAGGCGCAGCCATGCCGGCTGTTGCTGTGAACAAGAGCAGCCGCTACAAGCGAGCGCACTATCGTCATGTGAGATGGAATCCGGTACTGCGCGGCTCGCACGACTCCATGACCCGGCAGAATGAAGAGATTGACCGCCTGCAGCTGCCGCGAATCGCCGATCAGCAGCAACTCCTTGAGCTGGAGCGCACCGGCGAACTGGTTCCGATCCCCGAGTCACAAAGCCTGCGTTGGAGCCCGGCCATCCAGTCTGACAAGCGCTACGGGCGCCCCTGGACCAACCAATTCCTCCAGGACATGAGTGAAGCGTATTACAACCAGTTCCGCACGCCGTTGCAGGTGAACTCCGCCGTCCGCACCATGGAGCAGCAACAGAAGCTGCGCCGTCACAACCGTAACGCGGCGCCGGAAGTGGGCGATCTGACGTCCTCGCATTTGGCCGGCACCACGGTGGACCTCTCGCGGCGCGGCCTGAGCAAGGCGCAGCACGAATGGGTTGAAAGCTACCTGAAGAACTTGCGCGACTTGCAATTGGTGGAAGCCGCGGAAGAGCGCCGCACCTGGTGCTTCCACGTGATGGTCTCCGATCGCTATACAGAATGGCGGGAATCGAACCGGTTGGCTGATAAAATTGCCCGTGAATGAAGCCAACAAGCCTGTTTGGTAGTTGTCTCCTAATTTCCGCCCTAACCCTGGCCCAAACGCCGCAAGTCCAGCGTCATTCCAAGCCAGCTACCAAGAGGTCCGGGCAAAAATCCGCGCAACGAGCTGAAACGCCCCATGCCATCCATCAATCGGCGCTCATCATTGATACACACGCCGACACGCCGCAGCGCTTCCTTGACGAACACTTCGATCTGGCCCAGGACGCGCCTGTCACTGACGGCCACATCGATTTCGGCAAAATCAAGAACGGCAATCTAGGCGCGGAGTTTTTCTCCATCTGGGTAGAGCCGGAATTCAAGGGCCACTACGCCAAGCGCGCGATGGACCTGATTGACAGCGTGTACCAGCAGGCGGCACGCCACCCCGATAAGATGATGATGGCGTTCACGGCGGAAGACATTGTCCGCGCCCACCAGCAGCACAAGTTTGCAGCGCTGATGGGCGTTGAAGGCGGGCATGCCATTGAAAACGACGTGCGCCTGCTGCGTGACTTTTACCGGCTAGGCGTGCGTTACATGACGCTGACCTGGTCCAACACCAACGAGTGGGCCGATTCGTCCGGCGACATTCAGAACCCCAACGTCAAGCACTACAACGGCATGACCGATTTCGGCAAAGACGTAGTCCGGGAGATGAATCGCCTGGGAATGATCGTGGACATCTCCCACGTTTCCGACGCTACGTTCTACCAGGCGTTGATGATCAGCCAGGCGCCGGTGATCGCCTCCCATTCTTCTTCACGCGCGCTCACCAACCATCCGCGCAACATGACGGACGACATGCTGCGCGCCGCGGCCCGCAACGGTGGCGTGGTCATGGTAAATTTCTACTCCGCCTTCGTGGACGAGGAATATCGCAAAGCTTCGTACGATCCGGCAAAGATCAAGCAGCGCGATGCCGAGGTGGAAGCCTACAAGCGAGAGCATCCGCATGCCGACGGAAGCATCGTTACCTACGCCGAGTTGGCGCCGCTCGAAAAGAAATGGGCCGCGCAGTTCCCGCGGCCGCCCCTGAAGTCGCTGATTGATCATATTGATCACATCGCCAAAGTCGCCGGTGTGGACCACGTGGGATTGGGTTCGGATTTTGACGGCGTCACGTCCCTGCCCCAGGGCATCGATTCCGCAGCCGACCTGCCTAAGATCACCGAGGCGCTGATCCAGCGTGGTTACAGCCGCCAAGACATCCAGAAGATTCTGGGCGGGAATTTCCTGCGGGTCATGCGCGAAGTGGAGAAGACCTCGCGGCGTCTCCAGGCCGAGCGCAAAGAGTCGGACGCCCTCTCCATCGAAGACGTGGAGTTAATGCTGGGCAACCGCGTCAGCAGCGGCCACCTGGTGGATGTCATCATCCAGCACGGCGTGAATTTTGATCTCACGCCGGAACGCCGTAGCCGCCTGAAAGCACAGAAGGCCGATGACGCCGTGCTGGACGCGATTGGAAAAGCGAGAAAACCGTAGAACAAGGACAGCGGCCGCGAACGTCGCACTGCGCTTTCTACTTTGCCGCTTTCCTGATGTAAATGCTCCCGTTAAAGTTCTTGAATTGGATTTCCGGGCCGCCGCCGTTGATGGTCCCACGTACCGTCTTCTCAACCTTGACCACATACTTGCCGCCCTTGCCCCGGTTGT
>DATFXI010000195.1:0-15193 GCA_035316085.1 Candidatus Angelobacter sp. | reverse complement strand
GTGCCGGCCACATCGAAGTAGCCGCCGCGCTGTTCCACGCCCACGGTTTCCGCTACCGTGATTTGCACATGGTCCACGTAGCGACGGTTCCAGACGGGTTCGAAGATGCCGTTGCCGAAACGAAACACCAGAATGTTCTGCACCGTTTCCTTGCCCAGGTAGTGATCGATTCGGTAAATCTGGTTTTCTGCAAGGTCTCTCCGCAGCTGGCGATTCAGCGCCTTGGCCGATTCCAGGTCGCTGCCGAACGGCTTTTCAAACACGATGCGGCGCCAGCGGCCGTCCTTTTCGCAGGCCAGCTCGGATGCGCTCAGGTGATCGGCAATCGGACCGAAGTACACGGGGCTGGTAGCCAGATAGAAAAAATAGTTTCCGTGAGTATTGTGGTTCTTGTCGGCTTCAGCCAGTGCCGCCTGGAGACGTGTGTAGAGGCCGTCGTCATTGAAATCACCACTGACGTAATACAGGCGCCTCAACAACCACTCCCGTAAATCGGCCTCCACGCCGTTGGTGGCAAAGCTCTGGAGTTTTTCCGCCATCATCTGCCGGAACTGGTCGATCGTGTAATCGTTCCGGCCCACGCCCACAACGGCGAATTCGCGCGAGAGCAGGTTGCTTTTGGCCATGTTGTACAGCGCGGGCAAAAGCTTTCGGGCGGTCAGATCGCCACTGGCGCCGAAAATGACCATGACGCAAGGGCCGGCTTGCCGCGTCGCAGGCTTCGCTGCTGTCTCGTCGGCCGTAGCCAATTCGTGATCAAGATGTGCCATAACGCGTTATCTCCGCAACAACCTGGGAAGTTACTCAAGTCAGCTTGGGGGCTTGAGCTCAATGTGCCCACCGAACTGCTGGCGCATGGCGCTGAGCAGTTTCTCCGCGAAGGTGTGCTGCTGGCGCGAACGAAAGCGCGTGTACAGCGCGGCGGAGAGCACGTCGGCAGGCACGGCCGCTTCCACGGCTGCCTGAATCGTCCACCGGCCTTCACCTGAATCCTGGACTGTGCCGGTATACTTGCTCAGCGTTGGATCCTCGACCAGTGCGATGGCGGTGAGATCCAGCAGCCACGAAGACACCACGCTGCCGCGGCGCCAGACTTCGGCAATGTCGGCCACGTTCAACTCGTAACGATGATCCGGCGGCAACTGCGACGAGGCCGCATTGCGGAAAATGTCAAAGCCTTCGGCATATGCCTGCATGAGCCCGTATTCGATGCCGTTGTGCACCATCTTCACGAAATGCCCGGCGCCGGAAGGCCCGCAGTAGAGATAGCCTTGTTCTGCCGTGCCTCCCATCTTCTCGCGGCCTTCGGTGCGCGGAATGTCGCCGATTCCGGGAGCCAGAGTTTTAAAGATAGGATCGAGCCGGTCAAACGCCTCTTTCGGACCGCCAATCATCATGCAGTAGCCGCGCTCCAGGCCCCACACTCCGCCGCTGGTGCCGACGTCAACATAGTGGATCCCTTTCGCCTTGAGCTTTTGCGAACGGCGCACATCGTCTTTGAAGTATGAGTTGCCGCCGTCAATGATGATGTCGCCGGTGTCGAAACGCTGTGCCAGCGCGTTGACGGTTTGCTCTGTGGGATCGCCGGCAGGGACCATGATCCACGCCGCCCGCGGCTTCGTCAGCTTGGCCGCGAAGTCATCGAGAGAAGACGATCCTGTTGCACCTTCTTTCGCCAGTCCGGCGACGTTCTGCGGGCTCAAGTCGGAGACTACGCACTGGTGGCCGCCGCGCATCAACCGCCGCACCATGTTACTGCCCATCCGGCCGAGACCGATCATTCCTAGTTGCATAGAGTCTTCAACCTCTCCAGCCCCGCTCTCACATCCTTGCCCAGATGCACCCGCAGAGCACGACGATTGCGCTCCGCTAGGACCTGAAAATCGCCGCGTGCTTGCGCCGCTTTTACTACACCGAATGTATATTTTTGTTCCGGTACCGGCAGGTCCACAGCATCATCACACGTGATCTGAAGAAACACGCCGGTATTGGGACCGCCTTTGTAAGCCTGTCCAGTGGAGTGGAGAAAGCGGGGACCAAACCCGAGGCACGTGGCCACACGCTTCTTGTCGCGCACGGCATGACGAATGGTTTGCAGGCTGAGTTCGTGTTCATCATTCATTTGAATATAGGCCAGCAGCGCCAAGTAGTCGCCGGCGCCCAACTGATTCAGATGCACGCGCAGCACCTGAGCGAGCGAGAATTGTTGGCCGGCCAGATTCTTGAGCCTGGCCGCGTTCACCTCGTCGGTAAATAGCTTTATGCCACCTTCTTCAAGTAGCGGCGTTTCGGCGGGCAGTTTGCCGGTTTTTTCGTATTCTTGGGTGAGTTGCCGGCTCACGACTTTGCTGGCTTCGACGTCAGGCTGGTTGAACGCATTGATGCCGATGATGGAGCCGGCAACCGCCGTAGCAATTTCCCAGCGAAAGAACTCCTGGCCAAGGTCATAAACATCGGCGACGTCAATGCGTACTACGGGCTGCCCGGCCCTGCGGAGAGCTTCAAGTCGCGCATCCTGGTCCGCGTCAACTGCGTTCTTCAGCTGCAGCTGAATGAAGACCCGATCGTTGCCATAAACGTCGGGACGGCCAAGGTCTTCGCGGTCGACGGGAATGAGGCCTTTGCCTTGTTTGCCGGTGCTTTCCGCCAACAACTGTTCCAGCCACGCGCCCAGATCACGAATTCCGGGCGACGCTACCAGCGTAACCTTGTTTCTGCCCAAGTTGGCCAGCGCCCCCAAGATTGCTCCTAGCACCACGCCAGGGTTCTCCGCAGCCGGGACAGTCGCGGCGCAAGCCTGGACCATCTTTTGCGTGCGCTCCAGAAAACGGCGCACATCGAGTCCCATGACGGCCGCGGGCACCATTCCGAAGTTCGAGAGCGCCGAATAACGCCCGCCGATGCGAGGCACACCAGGAAAAATGTTGCGGAAATGGCCGGTTTCGGCGACCTGCTGCATCTTCGATCCCGGGTCCGTAATGGCTATGAATTGCCGCCCAGTTTTATCTTTATTAACAGCGCTTTGCACAAGGTCAAAGAAGTATTGCTTGAAGATATTGGGTTCCAGCGTGGTACCCGATTTGCTGGCCACAATAAACAGCGTGTGCGCCAGATCAACTTGGTCTTCAACGGCTTTGATCTGCGCCGGATCGGTGGAGTCGAGCACGTGGAGTTCGGGGTGGCTCGCCTGTTTACCGAAGGTAATCTTGAAGACTTCGGGACAAAGACTGGAGCCGCCCATGCCCAACAGTACGGCGTGAGTGAAGCCGGCGTTCGCGGCGTCAGCAGCCGCGTCACTCAGACGCTGGAGGTGCGCCAGTTGGTCTTCAACTATGTGGAGCCAGCCTAGCCATTTGTCTTCGTCGTCGTTGGTCCAGAGCGAAGCGTCGCCTTTCCACAGGCGGCTGACCTTGTGGTTGGTCTGCCAATCCTCGAGCGCGGCGTCCACAGCCTTTTTCAGCGGCGCGGAAAAGTCTGCGTACTGGCACTCGGTTTTGAGCATGGCGCTCTCCGACTTATTTTTTCTGTTCGATGGCGGCCAGCAAAGTGTGGAAAGCGTCAGCAAAGAGCTGGATACCCTCGTCGAGAAGCTTCTCCGTCACTTCTTGCATGGAGATGCCGGCGCGCGCCAGGTCGTTCATGGTCTTGTCGGCGGCGAGAAGGTCCCTATCCAGTGTGCGTTCCACCTGCCCATGATCGCGAAAAGCGTCAAAGGTCGCCGGTGGAATGGTGTTGACTGTGTCCGGACCGATGAGGTTCTCCACGTAGAGCACGTCGCGGTAGCTAGGATTCTTGGCACTAGTGCTGGCCCAGAGCAGGCGCTGTGTCTGGGCGCCGCGGGCAGCCAGCGCTTTCCATCGCGCGCTGGAAAACAATTCTTCATATTTCCGGTACGCCTGTTTAGCGTTCGCGATGGCCACTTTGCCCAGCAGGCTGTTGAGCAAATTGCCTTCCTGGCGGCTGCTCGAGTTCTTTAATTTCGCCGACAGCTTCGCGTCCACCAGCGTGTCAATGCGGCTGACGAAAAAGCTCGCCACGCCGGCGATCTTGCTGACATCATTGCCGGCCGCCTGGCAGGCTTCCAGGCCCTCGATGTACGCTTCGGCCACGCGGACGTGAGCTTCCTGAGAAAATAGCAGCGTCACATTTACATTGATGCCTTCGCCGATCAACTGGCGGATGGCCGGCACGCCCTCGGGAGTGCCCGGAACTTTGATCATGATGTTCTCGCGGGCCACAGCCTTCCACAAACGCCGCGCTTCCTCCACCGTGCCCGGCGTGTTGCGGGCCAGCGTTGGCGAAACTTCCAGACTCACGTAACCGTCGCGGCGTTTCGTGGTTTCATACACAGGACGAAGCAGATCTGCGGCGTCTTGAATATCCCGCACAGCAATTCGCTCGAATATTTCTGCCGCGATCAGGTTCTGTGCGTGCAGTTGCGCCAGAATGTCAGCATAGTCAGAGCTGCCCGCAATGGCTTTTTCGAAAATCGAAGGATTGGAAGTCATGCCACGAAGGCCGTCCTGCTCGATCAAACGCTTCAGTTCGCCGCTGGTGAGGAGGTTGCGGCGGATGTAATCCAGCCAGACCGATTGCCCAGCCCTTTGAAGAAGCAGCAGGGGGTTCTGCGGCGCAAGGTTGCTTTCCGTTCCCGGTCCGAGGGTGGATACTGTGGTCATGGCTCCTGCTTTCTGGCGGCCGCTTCGGGCGCGTACCGCTGTTCAATGCTTAGGGTTTTTGCCAGGCGGCGGCGGTGGCGCTCTTCGCCGGTGAAGCGCGCCTTGAGGAAAGTCGTGCAAAGTTCCTTGGCCAGCTCCACGCCAATCACGCGCGCGCCCATCACCAGAATATTCACGTCATCGTGTTCCACTCCCTGATGCGCGGAGTAACTGTCATGGCACAGGCCGGCGCGGATGCCGGGGATCTTGTTGGCGGCCACGGCAGCGCCGACGCCGCTGCCGCAAATCAGAATGCCGCGTTCACACTCGCCGCGCAGCAGGCTGAGCGCAACCGCTTCAGCGAAGTCAGGGTAATCGACCGGCTCCGCGCTGTGCGTGCCGGCGTCGTTGACCTGATGCCCCCCGAGCCGCAGATGATCGGCCAGGACCTTCTTCAGGTCGTAGCCGGCATGATCGGAACCGATGGTGATGCGCATGGTTAACTCTTCTTGCCCGCCAATAACTCCCTGGCGGCGGTAACCACTGCGTCTGAGGTAAAACCAAAGTGCTTCATCACATCTTTGACTGGAGCTGACGCGCCGAACGTCCTCATACCGATGCTTTTGCCGGCCGGGCCCACCCATTGCGACCAACCCATGGTTGCCGCGGCCTCCACCGAGATGCGCGCTGTGACCGCGGCAGGTAAAACGCTCTCACGATATTCTGCACTCTGTTTCTCGAAAATCTCCCATGAAGGCATGCTCACCACGCGCACACGGCGGCCTTCGGCGACGAGTTGCTCGTAGGCGGACAAGCACAGCGACACCTCGCTTCCCGTGGCCATCAGAATCAGCTCCGGCTTCCCGCCGGGAGCTTCAGCCAGGACATACGCGCCTTTGCTGACGCCAGCAGCGGAAGCGTACTTGGTGCGATCGATGGTGGGCAGCGCCTGGCGCGTCAGTGCCAGCAAGGCCGGCCCGTGCTTGAGCGGCATGATTACTTTCCACGCCTCGGCGACTTCGTTCGCGTCCGCGGGGCGAATCAGCGTGAACCCGGGCAGGGCGCGGAGCGAAGCGAGTTGCTCGATCGACTGGTGCGTGGGGCCGTCTTCACCGAGTCCGATGGAATCGTGCGTGAACAGGTAGATGACCGGAAGCTCCATGAGCGCCGCCAGGCGCATCGGGGGTTTCGCATAATCGGTGAAGATCAGAAACGAGGCACCGTAGGGACGAAGTTTGCTCAGCGACATGCCGTTCAGGATCGAGCACATACCATGCTCGCGGATACCGAAGTGAAAGTTGCGGCCGCTATATTGTCCGGCTTCGAAGTCGCCGGCGCCGCTCAACAGCGTCTTGGTGGATGGCGCAAGATCGGCCGAGCCGCCGAGCAGCCACGGGACATTTTTCGCAATCGCGTTCAGCACTTTTCCGGACGAGTCACGGGTGGCCAGGCCTTTGGCGTCGGCGGGGAAAACCGGAAGGTCCTTGTCCCAGCCTGAAGGCAATTCGCGGCGTTGCGTGAGTTGCAGATGGTCGGCCAGGGCTGGGTAGTCCTCCTGATAGCTTTTGAACATGGCTTCCCATGCCGCGCGCAGGTCTTTGCCGCGCTGGCCCAAGCCGGCGGCAAAGTTCTCGCGGACGCCGTCGGGAACCAGGAACTTGGCATCTTCCGGCCAGCCGTAATTGCGCTTGGTCAAGCGAACTTCTTCTTCGCCTAGTGCCTCGCCGTGGGCCTCTTTTGTGTCCTGTTTATTGGGCGCGCCAAACGCGATGTGGCTGTCAACAATAATCAGCGTCGGCCGGTCTGTGGTTGATTGGAAGACATTCAAGACGCGCATGATTTCGTCAAGATCGTTGGCGTCATGCACGTGGGCGACGTTCCAGCCATAACCAGCGAAGCGCGTGGCCACGTCTTCGCTGAAAGCAAGCGAAGTCTTGCCTTCGATGGTGATGTGATTGTTGTCGTACAGCCAGCAGAGATTGGAGAGCTTGAGATGTCCGGCGATCGATGCAACTTCGCCTGAAATACCTTCCATCAGGTCGCCGTCGCTGCAAAAGACATAGACCTTGTAGTTGAACAGCTCGAGCCCAGGCCGGTTGAAGTAGGCGGCAAGCCAGCGTTCAGCGATGGCCATGCCAACGCTGTTGCCGACCCCCTGGCCCAGAGGTCCGGTCGTGGTCTCAACTCCGGAGGTAACGCCGTATTCAGGATGTCCTGGGGTTTTGCTGTTTAGTTGACGGAAACGCTTGATCTCGTCGAGCGAGACGGCAGGCTCGTCGAGCACCTGATCGCTAGGGCCAACAGCTCTCACGCCGGCCAGGTGCAACAACGAATAGAGCAGCATCGAGGCGTGGCCGTTCGAGAGCACAAAACGGTCGCGGTTCGGCCACAGAGGATCAGCAGGGTCATAGCGCAGCACGCGCTGCCAGACGCAGTAGGCCAGCGGCGCCAGCGCCATAGGCGTTCCGGGATGGCCGGAGTTCGCCTGTTGCACCGCGTCCATGGACAGAGTGCGAATCGTGTTGATGGTGAGCTGATCAATGTTGCCGTTCATCCGTAAGTCGTTGCCGCGACCAACAGCTTGCGTGACGGGGACCGTCATTCGTTTGCAGCTCCTTTGGAATTGGCCGACATGGACCTGTCATACCTCTGAGAATAAGCCTACAACCAAAGTCCGATCTGTGAAACCACTTGTCCTATTTTTTAATGATGCACCGATTTCGGGAAGTTGAGGTCCGCGGAAAAATCCTTGACACCGCAGCGAGCTGGCAGGCACAAAAAGAGCGCGGCCAGGTTCCGCCGCGCTCCCATCTGAAGAGGCAAAAAAGGAGACAGGGAAGCTTAGCGCCAGGCCGGTTTGCATTGCCCCCTCGGCGTTGCGCGCCGGCCCGGGTGCTTCTCCGTTCATCCTGATGGGTAGTGCGGGATGGAGGCCAGACGTTTCACGAGATACAAAAATTTTTTTCGTCAAGGGCGCCGGGCCCAGCCGTTGTTTTTTACCGTTACCGGTTATGCGGACGCCGTTGGTTATGGATCTGTCCGCGGGCCGTGTCCGTTGGGTGGCGCAGCTCCGCCAGCAGCAGGTCTGTAATCTTGCGCATGGTCTCTTCCCGGCTCAATCCCATTTCCTGTTGATAGGCGTTGGCGAGGTGGCCAGCCAAATCAGCCAGCACGATTCCCCAGGCTTCGGGATCCTTCCACACGAACGGGTTGAGGCTAACGTGCTGAGCGCCTCTCGCGACCCAGACGCGAACGACTTCAATCGCGTTCGGATCCTCTTCCGCGATCGGCGGAATGAGAAGTTCTTCTTTCATGGTCTCTCCTTACTTCCTATCGATTAGTTGCTGCCCCCCCGTGCTGGCGGTCTTGGCCGGCGACGCCGGCGGCGCGTTCTTCACCCATTTATCAAACCAGTTGACCATCTCCCACAGCGTGTGCTCGGTCGATTCCCGGGCCAGATAGCCATGCGCCTCGTAGGGCAACTGCACGTAGCGGACAATCCCGCCGTTGCCCTTGATAGCCTGGTACATGCGTTCGCTCTGGATGGGGAAAGTGCCGGAATTGTCGTCGGCCATGCCGTGGATCAGCAGAATAGGGCGTTTGATCTTATCAGCCTGCATGAAGGGTGAGACCTTGATGTACATCTCCGGCGCTTCCCAAATCGTCCGACGCTCGCTCTGGAATCCGAACGGCGTCAGAGTGCGGTTATAAGCGCCGCTGCGGGCCACGCCGGCGCGGAACAGATCAGAATGCGCCAGCAAGTTGGCGGTCATGAAGGCTCCGTAGCTATGACCACCCACGCCCACGCGGTTGGGATCGGTCACTCCCATCTCGGTAGCCTTGTCGATAGCCGCCTTGGCGCTGGCTACGATCTGCTCCACGTAAGTGTTGTTCATGGTCTCCGGATCGCCGATCACGGGCATGGTCGCGTTATCCAATACGGCGTAGCCTTGCGTGACCAGAAACAGGTGCGAGATGCCGCTGATGGTGGTAAATCGATACGGCGATCCCGTGACCTGGCCGGCGGTACCCGCATCATTGAACTCCAGGGGGTAAGCCCACACAATGGTCGGTAGGCGTTCACCTTGCTTGTAATTGGGCGGCAAGTAGAGCGTGAAGGAAAGCTGCACGCCATCGGCGCGTTTGTACGTGACCAGCTGTTTGGTAATGCCGCGCAGTTGGGGTGCCGGGTCAGGGAAGTGCGTGAGCGCGGTTTTTTCCCCGCTGCCAACGCTGCGAACAAAAATGTTCGGCGGGTCGGAAGGACTCTCAAAGCGAGTGAGGAAGCGCTTTCCGTCGTCGGAGAGAAGCGCAAAGGCGACTTCATAGCTGCCGTCCGCGCATTGGAAGACGCGTTCGGATTTGCCCGTCTTCAAGTCGTAGCGGTCCAGGAAGGGGAACTCGCCTTTTTGCGACGCGCCTGCGCCCACCAGAAAGATACTGTCCCCCGACTGGCGCATGATGCGTTTTCCATTGGCCAGAGTGCGCATCATCGGCGAGCCGGGGTCCTTGTAACGCTCGCGAATCGAGCGTTCCCAGATCAGTTTCGGCGTCTGCCCAGGCTGGTTGATGTCGATGAGGAAGGTGCGTGTCCAACGGCGGTCGCGATCGTAGTCTCGCACCAGGCCCATTCCGTTTTCACCCCACTCCACGCCGAACCTGATTCCGAATCCACCACCTCCAAATAGGCCACCTGGTGCAAAACGCTGCTCCAGCTTGACGAGTTCCTTTGGCTGATCTTTGAAAGGCGCGCTGAGCAACATCAAGCGGTCGCGGTAGGGAGCTTTGGTTTTAGGATCGCCGCCATCGAGAGCTTCCGCCCACAGGAGAGCGGCCGGCTGCGTAGCCGCCCACTCGGAGCTGCGCGGCCCGGTCAGGACGCCCTCAGTCGGAACGTGCTCGGCCAGCGGCTGGCTGGCCACTTTGTATTCCACTTTGCCTTTGAGGTCCCAAACTTCTACCTCCCGGGGAAACTCGCTCTCCGGAGAGAGATAAGAATACGGACGATGGATCCGGCTGACCAGAATGTGTTGACCGTCGGGCGAAGGATCCACGCGGGCAAAGATCGCCGGCTTGCCGATGTTGCTCTCGGTCGTCAGAGAAGCCTTCATCGGGCCCAGCGTTCCGGTGTGGGTCTTCACCAGCGTCAGCTGTACCGTAGCGTAGAAATCGAAGAGGCTTTCATCGTGGGCGTTGGCCAGCAGGTCCTCGTAAGTGCGCACCGGAGCTTTCTTGCCATCGCTCTCCTGGATGATTGGGCCTTCCGGAACTTTGGGCTCGGCGGGAGTTGCGCCGCGGCCGGAGGGAATGGTCTGCACCAGCAGCGTGTGGCCGTCGGGCATCCATTGCACCGCGTCGCCCAGGATCGCGCTGATCTTCACGCCTTCCATCTTGGCGACGTGACCAGTCGCGCTGTCGCCGACCCACAACTCGATACCGTTGGCGGTAGTGTTGGTAAAGGCGAACTGCTCTCCGCCCGGAGACCATTCCGGCACGCTCATGTACGCGCCGGTCGGCAGCCCAGTAACCTTACGCTCTTTGCCCGTAGCGATATCCACCAGGGTCAGACCGACCAGCCGCGGAGGATGGTGCCGTCCGTTGGTGGCGGGATTGATGCGTAGTCCTGCCAGCCGCAACATGGGCTGGGCGAGATCGGCAACCGGAGGATTGGCCAACCGGTCGACCAAGATCAGCCGGTCCGCTTTGGGGCTCACCAGCACCAGCGGCGTGGGTGGAGCGCTCAAAATGTCGGCGATCGGCGCCGGAGCCTTCTGGTAGCCATTTAGGACGGCAGGCTGAGCTTGCCCCCAGGCTGTGGCGCTCAGACCTGCAGCTAACGCAATAACCAATGATGAAGAAGGAACGCGGCGTAGCAGTTGCATGATGTTGGCCTCTAGGCAGGAATGTGCCACGCGAAAGTTTAACGGAAGTGCGTGCGGCACGGTAGCTGATTTATCTTTCTTTACGTTTTGGTGATTGCCTTCCCGCCCTCTCGCTGGCGTCTCCAATCAACAAAAGACTTAGGCGGTGAACGGCTGCAGCCTCGACTGGTGGGTCCACACTCACCACAGCGCAGCCACGGGTTGCTCCAGGTACACTGGGCGAGGTCCGCCGGCGTTGGAGAGCCGAATCGCGCTCAGGAACGGCCCGGCATCAGGATCGTAGGTTACCGTGATCTTTCCGCCGTTGCCACTCGGGCCGTCTGAACCGTCGTGTCCATCAGAGCCGTCTCTGCCTCTGCTTCCGCTGGGAATGCCGCTGCCGCCTGAGCCGCCGCGGCCACCCCGGCCTCCCTTTCCCCCTGAGCCTCCAGAGCCTCCCGCAGAGCTTACCGTCAAAGAACCGCCTTGCGGGTCTACCAGGAAGAACGTCTCACCGCCGTGCGTGGATACTCCAACTTGGAGGAGTGGGCGGTCACCTGAACGGAGCGCCACCCGCACGAATACCGGCGGCCCGTCCTCGCCTCGGCCACCGTTCCCGCCATTTCCACCATCGGTCCCGTCCCCACCGTCTCCGCCCGGCTTCGGATGGTCGGGATCGAAAGAGCCCATGGAACCGCTCGTTCCGTCACTTCCACTGGTTCCGGTCGTACCGCTGGACCCGCTGCTGCCGGAAAAGTATGAGCTGAATTTGCGGTCGTACCGCAAAGGAACGTCGAACTCAGCGCGCAGATCGGGGTGGCTGGGCGCGATAATGATGACATGCGGCAGTTTGCCGTCGCTAACCCTGGGATCGCTACGAAGCGACACAATCCCTTTCTTGTTGACCTCTACCACGCTTGTAGTGACCGTGAGGTCCTTCCACATGACCTTTCCCTGACCTGCACCTTCTGTTTTTAACGATTTGCCGTCTGGACGTGTGAACGTCACCACCAGCGGAGACTTTTCTCCAGGAGCAATGCCAGGACCTTTGGGCATAGTGGCTTGCATGGACGTGACGGGGACTTTCTCCAGGTGTACCTTCATCCCCAGCTTGAGCTCGACAGCGGCGCACCCACTCAGTGCAAGCAGAGAGGTCACGGCCAGGCAGGCTGCCCAGCGTGGGAATTGAGCATGCTGCGATGCGGAAAAAACTGAAGGGTTGAGCATGTGGCAATCTCCCCTTTTTCTGATTGCAGCGGTCGGTGGCAATTGTGTCCGACCGACGATTGTTAAAGCGAGCCAGAGTACAACCAGTATTGTCGTGGGCTGGGTCGGGGTTGCAAGTAAAGTGTTGTGAAGACGGGTCAAGAACGACCTGGAAGGAGCATAAGAGCGAGTAGGCAACGGCCCGACTGCTCGCGTATCCTGTCCTGCCATGAAATCTCTTTGTCTCATCCTGACTACCTGTGCCTCGCTTGCGGCGAATGCGCAAGCGCCCGACTCCGTTCGCGCCAACGGCGCGAGAATCGTTCAGCACCTCCAAGGGCTCTCTGAGTTCGGAAAGAACCCGCAAGGCGGAGTCAGCCGCTTGGCTTACAGCGAAGCCGATCGCCAGGGCCGCGAGTACGCTATGCGCCTGATGCGTGAGGCCGGTCTGGACGTGACCATCGACTTGGCGGGCAACATCGTGGGCTCACGCGCAGGGAGCGACTCCTCGCTCAAGCCGCTGGTGATCGGCTCGCACATTGATTCCGTGCCCGAGGGCGGCAACTACGATGGCGACGTGGGCTCGCTTTCCGCAATCGAGGTTGCACAGCGGCTGCAAGAGACTCAGACCAGGTTGCGGCACCCGCTCCAGGTCATCATTTTTCAGAACGAAGAAGGCGGTACCGTCGGCAGCAAAGCCATCACCACCGGGCTTGACGAAAAACTCCTGAACCTTAAGGCGCAGAGCGGAAAGACCATTCGCGAAGGAACTGCGTTCTGCGGCGGCGACCCAAACCGGCTGGCAGAGGCGCGACGCGCGCCGGGAAGCATAGCCGGCTATTTTGAATTGCACATCGAGCAAGGTGGAACCCTGGAGCAGCAGAAGCTCAATATCGGCGTGGTAGAGGGAATCGTCGGAATCCTGCACTCTGAGGTGACGATCGAAGGGTTCTCCAATCATGCGGGCACCACACCTATGGACCAGCGGCGTGACACCCTGTTGTCCGCGGCCCGCTTCATCGAAAAAGTCAACCAGGTGGTGACCAGCATCCCTGGACGCCAGGTAGGGACCGTGGGATGGATTCGGGTGCAGCCGGGAGCTTACAACGTGATCCCGGGTAAAACCGTTCTTGGGCTGGAGCTGCGCGATCTTGACGCGACCAAGGTGGAGACCATGTTCCATCGCATCCGCAATGAGGTGAAACAGATCGGGGCGATGAACAATACCACCTTCAGTTTTTCTGAGCCGATTGTCACCCATCCTGCGCTAACGAACCCGAGCTTTCAGAAACTGATCGACGCTACTGCAAAAGAACTCGGCCTCAGCACCAGGGTGATGCCCAGCGGCGCCGGACACGATGCACAGGAGATGGCGGTGATCGGGCCGGTGGGCATGATCTTCATCCCCAGCATCGGCGGCATCAGCCATTCGCCGAAGGAGTTCTCGACTCCCTCGGACATCGAGAACGGCGCTAACGTCTTGTTGCAGACGGTGGTGAAGGTTGACCGTGCCAACTAGGCCGGTTTTCTTACAGGTCGGACGCGACGCGGAAGGGAGATGAACGGCGCAGAGATCCCCTTCTCAATCTCCGCGCCGGTGAAGCAGTTACGTATCCGTTCTAGCGATCATCCCTATCGTGTCGATCGTCCCCATCGCGTCGGCAACCCCGGTCATCCCGGTCTCCATCGCCGTCCGAGTGGTTGGAGATCACGCCATCCTCAAAGAGGCTGGAAAGATCGTTGGCGTGTATTGCATCACCCAGGAAAAACGGCTTCGTGACGTGGAAGATTTCCTGCATGGTGCGCAAATCGGACGAGTGAGTGAGAAAGACGTCGCTTGCAAAGGGAAGGCCACCCACGTTGGAATGAGCCTCGGGAGAGATCACGATCTCACCAAGCGTGTGGGTCAGGTCGTCTGGGTTGTCACCGGCGACGCCGTCCCGCTCGGACTCGTCCCACCAGATGATGATCGCGCCGTGGTCTCTGTAGGCCTTTGAAGCCATGATCACGGGAATGATCTGCTGCAGGAAGAAGTCGCCCTGCAATATCTTAGCCGGATCATCCGTCAGGCCCTTGAAGCCGCCCGTGAGCGTGGTGTGCTGATCATTATGTTGGTTCGGGGTAATCCAGTTGTAGGCGGCCACGGTGTTGTTGGCCAGATCGGTGAACAACTGCTGCAGAGGCGCATAGTTGTGAGACAGCGGATTGGCGGGAGTTGGGTCGTTACCGCCGTTGCTGTCGGTGAAGTACACCTGCGGATTGTGCTTCGGGGCGTAGTCAAACTGGTTCGAGGCGTTGAATTGATTAGTACCGCTGACAAAAGTTCCGGAGAACCTCCTCAGCGGCACGGTCCATTGATTCTGCGGCCGGACAACGTTGTCAAAGGAAGTGCCGTCCGGGACCAGGTCGATGTCTTCCTGGTACGACTTCCAGGTTATTCCGCAGCGATCCAACAGACGGGTCAGGTGCAGCTGATTGTCCTGGTTGCTGATCTGCCCAGTGCCGCTCGCGGGGACGAAGGGATCGTTGTCGTTGAATACGCCAAAATTGGTCCCGGCTTCAGCCCAGATGTAGTTGGGCTCGGACGGGTGAATGTGGGGGTTGTTCCCGCCCGCAGTAGCCAGAACGCTGCGGTAGTTCGTGGCCCAGGCCACCTGCTTGCTGATGTCGACTTGGTGGCCATTGATGACAGCAACCGCAGTTCCGTTGACCAGGCTGTTGATGAAGGGCGCAGCCGGGTTTTGAAAAATCTGCTGAATACTGCCGGTGAATTGGTTGGCCGGCTGGGTCCAGTTGTGATTTTCCATTGCGATCACGAACACCGTTTTGATTTTTCCCTCTCTCTCATCTTCCGCACTGGCGTTCAATGCTCCGAATGTAGCCAACAGGGCGAACACGCCCAGAATACCGAAACGTCTGACTTGCGACATTGATACTCTCCATGTATGAGGATTGGCGGCGACCGCTCGAGTCGTTTCAGCCCACATGAGTGCTTCTGACGGCGAGCGTGCCGCCGATAACTGATAACAGCTCTGTTTTGCCGAACGATGT
Source organism: Candidatus Angelobacter sp. (assembly GCA_035316085.1). GTDB lineage: Bacteria > Acidobacteriota > Terriglobia > Terriglobales > Acidobacteriaceae > Angelobacter. The sequence goes on along the minus strand of DATFXI010000195.1, from coordinate 417 downwards.
ATGGGAGGTTAATTTTCGGTGAATGCGCGCCTGTTACAGAACTCGGCGCCGACCGTCAAAGAAATCAGATCTTCATGGAGGCCGTTTGTGAACAAACGTAAAGTGTGGACCATTCTCGGTGCTTTACTGTTGTACCCTACCGTGGCCATCCCACAGGGTAGCTTGTCAGCGAGCGATGTAGAAAAAATCAAGCAAGTGCACAAGAAGTACGAAGAGACCTGGCTTAAGGGCGATGCAAACGGCGTGCGTTCTTTATTCACGGAAGACTGCGTGCTGTTTCCGCCGCACGGAGACACGCCGCGCATCGGTCAAAAGGGATTGAACGAATTCTGGTTTCCCCCGAACGCGCCTCCCACCCAGATCACAAAGTTGATCGTGGTGCCGCAAGCCATCGGGGGCGATGGCCAGATGGCCTAC
>DATFXI010000194.1:0-7143 GCA_035316085.1 Candidatus Angelobacter sp. | reverse complement strand
TTCCCGCGCTTCAAGCGGTAAGGGCTAGAAACTCGTTTCTCCCACCTTGCCGGTGACCTCAGCGAAAGTCAAACGCTTCCCGGCAATACGTGAGAGCAGCTTTTCAAACCGCTGGCCATCGTGAACCGGATTCTTTCTGTCGCCGCGATTGTTGTACCGGAAGCATTGTTCATCGACGTACCGGAACAAATGAAATGGTTCTACGGCAATATATGTTCCATTCAATTGGCGCTTGAGCAGGCTCCAGAAATTTTCGATTCCCTGAGTATGTACTTTTCCATCGACGTACTTTTCTAGGTGGTTGATTACCTTGTGTGCGTAATCCTGGCTGATTCCGGAATACCCGCTGTGCTCATCGCTGTACACAGTCGAGCCGCGCTCGATGTTTTTGTAAATCACGGTCTGGAGAACCTCTCTGCGTCTATTCGCCACGACCCTGGCGCGAACGTTGCCCCCGCGCTCCAGAAGGCCAACTACGATGGTCTTACCTTTGTTTTCGCTACCCGAAAGCAGCATACGACGGTGGCGATCCCGGTGCATGTTCCGCGCCTTGCCGCCGATGAAAGTCTCATCGACTTCAATAGGGTTTTCGCCACCACCGAGTTTCAGCAAGGAACCACTCTGCATCGCAAGGCGGATTCTGTGCAGCATGAACCAAGCGGACTTCTGAGTAACGCCGATTGCGCGATGAATCTCGTAAGAGCTAATGCCGTTCTTGCAGTTTGCCAACATCCAAAGAGTGAGCAGCCACTTGTCTAAGCCGATGGGCGAATCCTCAAAAATGGTCCCGAGTTTTACGGAGAACTGGCGGTTACACTCTTTGCACTTCCAGCGTTTCTGGGTCTTGAGGTAATAGTGCTCTTTGTGACCGCAAGCAGGGCAGAGCGGACCATCGGGCCAGCGCAAACGGGCCACGGTATCGATGCAGACTTGCTCGTCGCTAAAATGCTGAATCGCTTGCTGTAAGGTCTTGATTTCCATTAACTCAGAATACAGAAGAAAGCTTGGTTAGTCAAGTATATTATTGCCCTTTTTTTGCCCAAGCCCGTCCGACCTCCTTGGAACCCCTCTAAGGCTCGCGGCATCTATATATTAGGGAGGATGCTTCGGGCCGCTTTTGCGGTCCGATTCGGTCTGGAAGACGCTTTTTTTCTTGGAGCGGCTGTGATAATCTAAGTACCTTCGGGATGTGTGCGCTTTCCAGCCTAAATCCCCGCAACTCCCTTTGGGGGAAACAAGCGGCAGCCCCGAGTCTGTCGCTACTTAACTACAAAAAGGATCGTGTTTGGCTCTCGACGATAAATTTGAAGACATCAAGAAGCTGATTGATGCAGGGAAAGAAAAGGGATATCTCACCTACGATCAAGTGAATGATCTCATTCCGGGTGATGTCCATTCCGCCGACGATCTCGACGACCTGCTGACTACCATCAGCCACCAGGGTATCGATGTCCTGGATGCAAGCAAAGGCCTGCCTTCCGAACAGAAGTTCGAAGATTTGGAAGAAGGTGAAGACGTTGAACTTGACCTGACCCCGGGCGCGCTCGAAAAAACCAACGACCCGGTCCGGATGTATTTGCGCGAAATGGGCACGGTGCCGCTGCTTACCCGCGAAGGCGAAGTGGAAATCGCCAAGCGGATCGAGCGCGGGCAGATGCGCGTGTTGAAAGCGCTTTCCCGCTCGCCGATCGTCATCAAGGAAATCCTGGCGCTGGGCGAAGACCTGCGCAAGGGTGTGCGCTCCATCAAGGAGTTGGTGGCCTTCGACGAAGAGGAAATCACTGACGAGATCGTTTTGGCGCGACTGAAGCATTTTGTCGGCCAGATTGACGATATCGGCAAACATTACAAGAAAGTCCTGCAGCTGGAGGAAAAACTCGCGGGTATTGTGCAGAAGAAGAAGCCGCGCGAGTTCCGGCGCTGCCGGCGGTCATTGGGCCGGGCGCACGTGATGGTTTCCGTCGGGATCCGCAATCTGAAGTTCACCAATCCGGAGCGCAAGCGCCTGATTGACCGCGTGAACAAGACTGTGGACACCATGCGGCTGCTCGACCGCCACGTCAACAATCTGGAAAAAAAGATTGAGGCCACGCGCAGTGACGATGCCAAGAAAGAATTCCGGCGTATCCAGCGCGGCCACCGCAGCGATCTGGAAACTTTGGAGCGGGAAGCCGGGGTTACCTATCAAGAGCTCAAACGCACGCAGCGCGAGATCATCCAGGGCGACGTGGATGCCGAAGCGGCGAAACGTGAGCTCATCGAAGCCAACTTGCGCCTGGTCGTTTCCATTGCGAAAAAATACACCAACCGCGGGCTGCAGTTTCTGGACCTGATCCAGGAGGGCAACATCGGCCTGATGAAAGCCGTGGACAAGTTCGAGTACCGCCGCGGCTACAAATTCTCCACGTATGCTACGTGGTGGATTCGCCAGGCCATCACCCGCGCTATCGCCGATCAGGCCCGCACCATCCGTATTCCCGTGCACATGATCGAAACCATCAACAAACTGATCCGCACCTCGCGGCAGTTGGTGCAGGAACTCGGTCGCGAGCCTACGTCGGAAGAGATCGCTAAGCGTATGGATATCCCCGTGGCCAAGGTCCGCAAGGTGCTGAAGATCGCGCAGGAGCCGATTTCGCTGGAGACGCCGATTGGCGAAGAGGAAGATTCGCATCTGGGCGACTTCATCGAAGACCGGTCCATGGTCTCGCCGGCTGAAGCCGTCATCAACGTCAATCTGAAAGATCAGACGGCGCAGGTGTTACGCTCGCTCACTCCGCGGGAAGAAAAAGTCATCAAGATGCGCTTTGGTTTGGAAGACGGTTCCGAGCACACTCTGGAAGAAGTCGGCCAGTCGTTTGCCGTTACCCGCGAACGTATCCGCCAGATCGAAGCCAAAGCCTTGCGCAAGCTTCGCCATCCCTCGCGCTCCAGGAAGCTGAAAGCGTTTATGGACGGGATCAAAGAGGCATAGTAAGAGATCCTGCGCTTCGCTCAGGATTTCGCCTGCGTGCCTGGACGCCCGCAAAACGCCTCAACTTCAACCCACAAATCAAACACCAAGGGCGCTGCTGCAAAGCAGCGCCTTTTTCATGTTAGTTAGAGTTTGCGCAGGGACTACCTGAGGACAAGAAACCGGGCGGCCGCAGCCGCCCGGGAAACTCTCAAGTCCCACCCGTCAGAACGAGTATTGTGCGTTGAGTTGAAGCAGGCGTGGCGGGTTGACCGTACTGGTGATCTGGCCGAAGGTTCCCGGTGCCGTAATGCCGACGAACGACGGCTGCCGGAACGAAGGATGGTTCAGGATGTTGAAAGCATCCACGCGGAAATCCAGCGAATGCCGCTCATGCAGCCGGAAGTGCTTCGCCAGGGCGAAGTCCCAGTTTTGCTGGAACGGCCCGCGGAAAGCATTGCGGGGGATGGTGCCATAGCCGGTGACAGGCACGTTAACAGAGGGACTCGACGTGTTCCGAGAGGCGTTGGGCACCTCCGGCGTCTGTCCGAAGCAGGCAGGATTCAAATAAGGCAATCCAGCGGCGATCTGGCTCTGTACGCTCCCCGGGTTGTAGGCGTTGGCCAACGAGCCGCACAAAAAGATGCCCGTTGACGTTCCCCCGCCGAAGGCCCTGTTGCCGTTTGCGTCGGTGACGGAGAAGGGCAGTCCGCTCTGATAGGTGTTGATGCCGCTGATCGTCCAGCCCTGGAAGGCCTGCGTTCCCCAGATTCCGTTCTTGGGGACTGGCAGGTCGTACACATAGCTGAAGACTAGGCGATGCCGGCGGTCGAAGTCGCCGATGGCGCGGTTCAAGGCCGGATTCAGGTTGCCAAAATTGACCAGGTTGGCGCCGAGTTGTCCAGCCTGCGTAGCGTTCAGTTCGTCGGTACTTTGCGACCCGCTGACATTATCGATCGTCTTCGACCAGGTATAGGCCGTCTGGAAGTAGAGGCCTTTCTGGAAGCGGTGCGACAACGTGAACTGGGCGGAGTGATAGATAGCAAAGCCGATGTTGCCGTCCACACGGGCGCCCTGCCGGCGGGAGAGGCCGAGCGCGGAGACGCGCAACGGCTCGTTGTTCACCGTATTCGTGGTGATGTTGTAGGTGACGCCATTACTGTCCTTCAGCGTAATGGGGCTCGTAGGGCTAGCCAGGGCCGCGAGGAACGGGACATAGATGCCCAAGCCGCGCAAATAGTGGGAGCCTACGTAGTCTGCTTCCACGGTCCAGCCTTTGCCGATCTCCCGCTGTATGCCCAAGTTCCATTGCTGGTTGTAGGGCGCTTTTGCGTCCGGCGGTACGGATGAGAACGAGGCCAGGTTGATGGAGCAATTACTGGCGATCTGATTGGTCGGGGTCCCGGGTAGAGCAAAGCCGGCGCAGTACAGTCCCTGGTCATTCTTAAATAGAGGGAAGTTCGCGCCAACGTTCGGGTCACCATTCGTGGTCGTGGTGTTGCCTGGGATACCGACTCCAGCGAAGTGTGAATTCGAGGGAATTCGCGTGGGATCCACCGCTGAGCTGGCAGGTTGGTTTGGCAGCGGGTTGGCTAAAGTGACTCCGGGGGGGTTACTGATCGCCAACTGCACAAAGAACGGTGGGCCCAACGAGCCCTGCAGGAAGTTCTGGTTCGAGAGGCGCTGGAAATAAATTCCATAGCCGCCGCGCACCACAGTCTTGTGGTCACGGAAGGGGTCCCAGGAGAAACCCGCGCGCGGCCCGAAATTAGTGTTGGTGCGGCAGGTGCGCGCGCCGCACGGGCCAACTCCGGGAGTGCCGGTCAGGCCGGGAAGATTGATGTCGGAGGCGAACAGGAACGGATTGGTGTTGGGCACCAGCGAAGGATCAAAGACGGTGGTGCGCTCGAACAAGTCATGGGAAAACTCCAATGAATCCCACCGCAAGCCCAGATTCAGCGTCAGGTTCGACAACACTTTGTAGTCGTCCTCGAAAAAGGCGCCAAAATCCGTCGCTCGGAAATAGCGCTGGGGATCGCCCGAAGCGGCTTGTAGCGTGTTGATGGTCCCTTTGAGGAAATTCGTGAAAGTACTAAAGCCCAGGGATCCGCGGAGGGCGAAGCGGTTAAAGCGGTTGAGTTGGTAGCGGGTGGCTCCGCCTCCGGCCTTGAGAGTGTGTTTGCCCAGGCTCATGGACCAAGTGTCGTTGTAGTCGAAGGTATTGGAAACCGTTCCACGCTCGTCATTCACGCCGGTACCGAGAGAGAACGCGCCGGTTATCGTGACCTGATAAACGCCCGGCACCGTGCTGGAGTTGGGGCGTGTCGCGTTGATGTCCGACAGGTTGACGATGTCCTGGGGGGCAAATGAGGATATGAAGCGGCTGAAGCCGAAGCGGAATACATTCAGCTGCCGGCTGCTGATCTCGTGAGTGTGGCTGATGGTGGCGAAGCGGTTCTTCTGAATCGCGAGCTGGGGAAACGCCAGCGTAGACGCAGTGCCGAACGGAGCATTAGTGTTTCCGTTGTCGTAGAACCAGCGGCCGCTGACTTTTGACTTGCCATTGAAAAAGGAGCGGTCGTAGACGGTGGTGTATTGCGTGTCGCTCACGGGCGCTACCTTGCTGAATACGCACTTCAGGTTGGTCGCGCTGGTGGCGATGCAGCCGGGTTGTCCCACGCGGGGAACCAGGAAGGTGCCGCCGTAGTAATTATTCTTTGCGTTCAAAATATTTACGGCTGTAGGATCGACCGCGGCCCCGCCGATGGTTGGACTCAAAAGCGCAGCGGAAGTAGTGCCGTCGGGGTTGGTCGGGAAAATCGGAGTGTTCACGGTGGTGAGCGAGGCTGTGCTCACCGCGTTGCGTGCCCGCAGTCCTTGAACGTTCCCGAACCAGTTGCCGCCAAGAAATGGCATAGGACCGCTGCCACTAAAGCCCAATACATTCTGCAGGAATTTTCCGCGTGGGCCTCCCACCTGGTTGGTGAACCAGTCGTTGGCGTTCAACCAGTCATTGCGGTGCTGCCAGTAGGCTTCGCCGTGCCAGTTTTTCGTCCCCGACTTGAAGACCAGACCCAGGGCACCGCCGCCTTTGCTGCCGGAAGAGGCGTCATAAAGCGAGGTGGCGACGTTAAACTCTTCAATGGTGTGGGGGTTGGGCAGAGGCACGGTGTCAAAGTGCGCCAGGTTGAAATCGTTGACGTTGATACCTTCCAGCGTAACGCTGTTGTTGCTGGTGCGCTGCCCGTTGACGTTGATGTCCACGATGCCGCGATTGGCGGCGCGAACGTCCGGCATTTCGCCAGTGCTGCCGGCAGAAAGCGAGAGCAGGAACATGAAATTAGGCACGGGCAGCGGCAGGGCCTTGAGCGTTGCGGAGTCGATGGGTGTGCCGGTGACGGCGCTTTCCGTGTTCACCGTAACCCCGCTGGAAGTCACCTCAACTACTTCCGTGGTGGCCCCTACGTGCAGCATCGCATCAAAACGGGAAGTCGTGTTGAGCAACACGGTTGCTTGGCCGGTGTAGGCCTTGAACCCCTGAGCTTTCACCAACACCGTATACTCGCCCGGCGGCAGCAACGTAGCCGAAAACAGACCGTCAGTGGCTGTGACCAGGGTGCGCTCCACGTTCTTTGTGGCATTGTTCGTAATGGTTACCGTGGCGCCACCGATGACCGCTCCTGAGCTGTCTTTCACCGATCCGGAAATGCCCCCGGATTGTGAACCTTGAGAAACTGCAATTCCGGCCAACAGCAGGATCGCCAGCAATAGGACCGTGAGTCGAGACAGAGTCCGCATGATGTTCCTCCTTTGAGACGGCGAAGTGGATGAGAATTCCGGATTGTTAAATTCCCGAGAAAGCTACTCACCTGCGTCCATCAAGTCAACAACTTTCTTGCGCACCATTAGCTTTTTCCGCTGCCTGCAGGAGACGCTCACGTAGATTGGCTGAGCGATCTTGCCGGAGCGCGTGAGTTGGCTACGTTGGGGGGAGCCGGAAATCTTCAGCTCATTTTGAGGGTGTCGAAGTGCCGTTGAAATGGGTCGGTGCTGGCCAGTAGTTGCTATGCCACATTGGGCAGCACAGTTTGCAGCTCGGCGCGAACGCCGGCCTCTTCAACGGCTTCTCCCTTTGGTCGGCCCTGAACGAGGACTACCTCGGCGATGGCACCAGCTTGTGACGGGGCGCG
>DATFXI010000193.1:0-8136 GCA_035316085.1 Candidatus Angelobacter sp. | reverse complement strand
GCCGCCACCGGCGCCAGCGGTGCGCTGTTCACGCGCGCTCTACTGCAAGCCGTAGAGAAAGACGCCCGGGTCAAGACTGTGAATTTCATTGCCTCTGATAACGCGCTGCGCGTTTTCGCCGAAGAGTTGGAGATCAAAGGCCGGAGCGACCTGGTGCCGCGAATGCTCGGCGTGAAATCAAAAAAAATTCGCCAGCAGAACAATGATGACATCGGCGCCAACGTGGCCAGCGGTTCCTATCCCACGGACGCGATGATCATACTGCCCTGCAGCATGGGCACGCTGGCCGGGATCGCCCACGGGCTGGCGCGGAACCTGATTGAGCGCGCCGCTGATGTGACACTCAAAGAGAAACGGCCGCTGGTGCTATGCGTGCGTGAGACGCCGCTCAACCGCGTCCATATACGCAATATGGATTGGGCGGCCGAGGCCGGCGCCACCATATACCCCCTGATCCCTACGTTTTACAACCTGCCAAAGGACTTCGATGCCATGGCCCACCAGTTCGCCTGCCGCGTACTGGCGTTCATTGGCTTGCAGCAGGACGATGCTTACGTTTGGGGGTAAGGCACACCCGCCACGGAGTCACGGAGACAGGGAGAACGCTTTTCTGATCACCTGCATAGCCGGCGCTTCCAGCTTGTATCGTGCCAATTCGCTTTCGCTGGCCCACGCGACCTCAGCGGCGTCGCCGCCGGCGCGCAGTTCACCACCACGCACCGCGCACAGAAAATCAACCAACACGTAGTGATACTTCGGACGGCCGCCGTCGCCGGGAATGATGCGGTCGAAGAATTCCAGCACCTCACCGGCCTGGACAGTCAACCCAGTCTCTTCTCTCGCTTCGCGTTCCGCGGCGGCTCGCAGCGTCTCGCTCAATTCAACCACGCCTCCGGGCAACGACCACTCGCCGACCAGCGGCGGGGCTCCGCGTTTGACGAGCAGAACGCGCGCCGCGCCGTCACGCTTCTCGACGATCACCGCGCCTACGCCGACGATGGGCCGCTCAGGATACTCGCGCGTCATGGCTGCGTGGAGAAGAACGCGCGGGGCTGCACATCAGTAAACTTCCACCCTGCGGAGCCGTTCTCGGCGACAAAGCGCAGCTTGGCCTGCTTGCGCAGGGGAGGCGTGATCTCTCCACGGAGGACCTCTACGTCCATTTCCACGGCTACTTCAGCGATACCTTTGCCGCCGTCCATTGACACGTCGAGAAGATTAAAGTGGAAGCGAATATTGCCGGTCTGCGCGAAGAAGTTCGTGACTTGCTGCCGGAACAGCGGGCCGTCCGGCATGGTCGCTAGATCAAAAGCACCGAGCATCTTGCGCTGATTGTGCGCGACCAACCCGGCTGTGATCTGACCCAGCAGTTGTGCCGCGGTGTTGAGGCTGAACGAATCGTCTTTCGCGGGCGGCGTTGGTTGCTTGGCTTGCGACAGAGTGCCTTGAGCCAGCACGCATAACAACGCGGCACTCAGCACCGTAAAAAGAAGCTTGTTAGGCCGCACGTTCACCGCTTTCCGGACCGTAAAATATGACCCACACGACGAAATCGTGACTGAAATCCTCAAAGCGATGCACTTCGCCGGCGGCCGCGAACAGGGCGTCGCCGGTCGCGAAAGGCATGCGCTTGCCTTCACAGACAAACCATCCTGTTCCCGATGCCACGATGTACAGCTCATCGCGGGAGTGAGGTTTCTGCGGGTCCGTGCCCTGGGGAGAATAAATCTCAAGGTCGAGTGAGCCATGGCGAAACATAAGCGCGAATGCCTTGCCGTCTTTGGTGGGGATGGCCTTTTTCGCGTCGGCCAGTCTGATCTGGCGTTCCGGACTGAATTCCATGAGCTGCCTTTCTATACTTCCAGCTTCCTGCCCCACTCGTTCCCGAAAACCAGGCGCGCCGGATCAAAGCGTCCGCCGTAGGGCTTGTCGGAGCCTTTGCGGCGACCGATGGCCAGCAGCGCCACTACACGTACGCGAGCGGGAATCTTCAACAGCGCCTTCACTTTGTCTTCTTCAAAACCTTCCATGGGTGCGGTGTCATACCCCCACGTTTCCGCGGTCCACAGCATGGTGGTCAGCGCAATCATGGTATGCCGGTTGGCCCAAAGGTCAAAGCTGGGCGAAACGCCGCCGGCGTGGCCCGGGGTTCCGCCGAGAAAGGCCTGAATCGCAGCCCGCACGCCCTGGTGTTCTTTCTCGCCACCGTAACCGTGCTCGGCAGCCAGACGAATCATTTCGTCGAGGTCGCCGTTCTTCCATCCCTCTGGATCGCCGCAGGCTACGATCACGGCGCTGGCTTCTTCCACTTTCGCCTGGCCGAAAGACGCCCCGCGTAGCTTCCTCCTCTGCTCGCGGTCGGTCACCACCACGAAGCGCCACGGCTGCAGGTTGTAGCCGCTGGGCGCTTCCAGCCCCGCACGAATGATCTTGTCCAAATCCGCACTGTGGATGGGCACGTCTTCAAAGCTCGGCGTAGCCCGCCGCTCTTTGATGGCCTGGCTCAACAGCTTTTCTGCCGCAACTTTCGCCATGATCTTCATTCCCCTGACGACAGACAATTCTTTCACACGGCGCTCGGCTGTGACCAGGAAGGTAAGTTCGCGGATCAATGGCAAGGGAATGAATGGCTCACCACTGATAGGCAGATTCATAGTTGCCGCGATGAACGTCTGCCTAAAGGCGCGCGATTCCGGCACGCCGGCATCGCTAGACGGTGATGCCGGATAGCTCAATTTCAGTGAGCCACTACCGCGTTAAGATGATTGCGTGCCGCGCTCGCTGAAAGCACATTTGCTGCTGGTCGCAGTCACCCTGGTGTGGGGAAGCACATTCGTGCTCATTAAAGAAGCGCTGCGAGACTCTTCCCCGCTGGCGCTCAACGCGGTGCGCATGCCGCTGGCCGCCGTTTTGCTGGCCGTTTATTATCGCAAGTACTTGGCCAAGCTCGACCGCCGCGGCGCCGCTGCCGGATCGGTTGTCGGCATTTTTCTCTATCTTGGCTATGCGCTGCAAACCACCGGGCTCAGGCTCACAACGCCTTCGAAGGCGGCATTTCTCACCGGCGTCTCCACTGTGCTCGTGCCGGTGGTGTTGGTGGTCTTCTGGCGGACGCGCGTCCACGTGTGGCGTGCCGTGGGGATCACGCTCGCGTTCACCGGGCTTTTCCTGATGACCGTCCCTGCCGGCCGGCAGGGTCTGGCCGATTTTGCTAAAGTCAACGCCGGCGACCTTCTGTGCATCGGCTGCTCTGTAGCATTTGCTTTTCAAATTGTCTTTCTCGGCCGCTCCATACAGCGGTTTCCGTTTGAGCAGATGGCAGTCCTGCAGATCGCTGTGGCTGCTGTGCTCATGATTCTGAGCGCGCCCCTGCTGGAGCAGCCGCATTTCCGGTTTACGCCGGCAGTCGTCGCCACCGTTCTGGTGACCGGAATTCTGGGTACGGCCGTGGCATTCACCGTCCAAGCCTGGGCGCAGCAATTTACCCCGGCGACGCACGCGGCCTTGATCTTTACCCTGGAGCCGGTATTCGCCTGGCTGACCTCCTTCCTGGTTCTCCAGGAAAGACTTGGCCTTCGGGCTGGCGTCGGCGCTTTGCTGATCCTGGGTGGCGTGTTGGTTTCCGAGCTTCTGGGCCAAGTCGCCCAGCCTGATCGCGAGCTGGCCCCGGTAGGGGTAATTTCAGAAAAGTGACCCTACCGTGTGTCAACGTCTGGCAATCCCGGGGGATCGCGGGCCCCAGCCCAGGATCTTTAGCCGGGGTCCCCAGAACGCGCGGTTTTCGCGTGCTGGGGGGAGGCCCGGGTGAGCGGAGCGAATGAGCAGACAGGCAGGATAACGCCGCTATTGGTTTACGCGTCTAACTGGGTGCTCTCCCTGCACGGTATCGGCTTTCGACCATTCGTGAGATGGGAGTTCGATTTATAATCTGAGATGTACAAGAATCCCGGAGGAAGTTTGCGTATGAACACGCGCTTGGCCGCTTTAATGGCACGGATCAAGTCCCGGCAGCCGCTTTCCACGCTGGTGATCCTGGCGACGCTGACCCTGGGCATTTTGATTGGCACGGTCTTGAGCCACACCGGGGTGAAGGGTAGCTCCGGCAAGACATCGGAAGCCGCCCTGCTGCCTATGCAGTCTCCGCAACAGCTGAGCCACACGTTCGGCCAAGTGGCTAAACAGATCGAGCCGACAGTCGTGAACATCAGCACGGAAACCAATGGCAAGCCGCGCCGCCGTTCCTCCCGTCCCAACCAGGGCCAGGATCCATTCCAGGATTTCTTTGACCGCTACTTCGGACAGAACCCTGACGATGACCAGAATCCCTTTGATGGCCAGGGCAGCGGTCGCCAGCGGTCGCTCGGCTCGGGCGTGGTACTGAATGCCAACGGCTACATCATCACCAATCGTCATGTGGTGGAAGGCGCCGACCGGATCCGGGTGAGGATCAAAGACGATCCGCCGGGCGAGCTGCATGACGCCAAAGTCATCGGCAGCGACCGTGAGACCGACCTGGCGGTGATCAAAATTGAGCCTCCCAAGGACCGGCCCCTCCAGGCGGCCAGGCTGGGCAACTCGGAGGGCATGACCGTGGGCGATTGGGTGCTGGCTGTAGGCAGCCCATTCGGTCTGGAAAACACGGTGACCGCGGGCATCGTTTCCGCTATCGGGCGCAATATCAACCCCGGTCGTCAGTTCCAATCGTTCATTCAGACAGACGCCGCCATCAATCCCGGCAACTCGGGTGGCCCACTGGTGAACATGAACGGCGAAGTGATCGGCATCAATACCGCGATTTACACGCAGTCGTTTGGATACCAGGGCGTGGGGTTCGCCATGCCGTCGAATACCGTACGCGAAGTATATGAGCAGCTGACGGGTCCAGAGCACCGCGTGTCGCGCGGCTCGATCGGCGTGCAGTTCAACGCGTCGCCCAGTCCGGCTCTGGCGCGCATGTATGGCGTCAAGAACGGCGTGACCATTTCGGAAGTTGTGGCCGGCAAGCCGGCGCAGAAAGCTGGACTCCAGACTGGCGACACGATCACGGCCGTGAACGGCAAGCCAGTCAAAAGTGGCGACGAACTGGTGGGGATTATCTCGGCGGTGAAGCCAGGGAATAAAGTGGATATCACTTACATCCGCAACGGTCAGCAAAAGCAGGCTAACGTATTGGTGGAAGATCGCGCCAAGCTTTTCCCTGAACGAACGGAAGAGGCTGACAGCGGTAGTGATGACAGCGCGCCTAAATCCTCGAAGCTGGGCATCAGCGTCCATTCGCTGACCCAGGAGCAGGTGGAGCGTCTGGGCATTCCCTCAGGCAAAGGAGTCATCGTTACCGAGGTCAAGCCGGATTCGTTTGCCGACGACATCGGGTTGGTGCCTGGAATGATCATCCTTCAGGTCAACCGTCAGCCAGTGAACAGCGAGGATGAGTTCCGCAAGCTGACATCACAGCTCAAGAGCGGGCAGGATGTGGTGTTTCTGGTGCATCAAGGGCGCGGATCAAACAGCGGCAATGTGTTCCTTTCCGGGACGCTTCCGTAACCAGAGCAGGAAACAAAAGGCTGGCTTTGCGGCATCCAACAATGACATGATGGATTCCGCAGCATTCACAAGGTGAGGTCGTTTTTGCGTCTCAACAGCAGGAAGTTGTTCATAATCAGTGTGTTACTGGCCTTCTGCGCGGGCATGAGCCCGGCCCAGACAGCTAAATCGCATTCGGGCAAGACCGGCACGGCCGTGCATCGCCGCCACGCCAAGTCTCGCAAAGGATCGTGGAAGAAGCGCGGGCAACAGATTATCCAGGCGGACCGCGCCCGTGAAATCCAGAGTGCCCTGATCCGCGAACACTACCTGAGCGGCGAACCCAGCGGCTCCTGGGACGCCCGCACCCAGGAAGCCATGGCCCGCTACCAGACCGACAACGGCTGGCAATCGAAGGTCACGCCCGATTCCCGGGCTCTCATCAAGCTAGGACTGGGGCCGAATTACTCTGATAAAGACCTGCTGAACTCCAATCCCCGCCCGGCTTCGAGTGCCGTTGCCTCCAGCTCGGCCGCCGCAACGACCAGCAAACAGAGATAAGGATTGAGCGATTGCCGCCAGGCAGGAATTTCGCGGCGAGGCGGGCCCGCCGAGCCGCGTGACGTAGGAGCACAAGGATCACAGCCGAAGCCAGAATCACTGGCGGTTTGGAGCGCAGCGACAGAAGTCATGAAGCGCTCATGGCTGTCTTCTTTTGCTGGCCCACGCTTGCGGGCGCTGCGCTTGCCGCCGCGAGAATCACTCCGGCAAACAGCAGTGTGTCGGCAAAATAGTTGACCCCTTCAACCTGCGCCCCGGTACTCGGCTTGGACAGAGCCCCAGCCAAGACCGGTCCATAGATGACCAGGACCAGCAGTAGAATCCACCCGCCGACACAGGCTGCCACGATCCGAGTTTTCCTGTTCAGCAGAATGCTTACCCCTGCCACGACAAGGGCTGCGCCGGTCACATAGTCGATGAGCACACGGCCCGGAACCCAACCCGGCATCTCTCTTACGAGCGGAACTCCGGGAAGTCCCAGCGGGTGGAGAAAATGCTCAATGCCAAAGACGATTGCGGCGGTCGCGATCAATATGCGGCCTACAGTGATCAGCGTGGTCCTGGCTCGCCCCTGCCATCCGTCTTTCGCAGTCGCCGCAAGAATCCAGCCGGCGCCGCCGAACGAACTCTCACGGCAGACAATCATCCAGGTAATTCGGGCGTTCAGGTGCTGCAGAGCGAAAGGTAAATAGAGCATCGCGACAAACAGAAACATCATGATTCCGAACAGCAGGCCGGACCAGCGCACGCCAATTTTAGTGGCGATGCTCAACGACGCTGCGATCAACGCGAGGCCGACGAAATAGACCCAGAACATACGCCCTGGCATGTACCGCGGCACAAGGCCCTGGACGAATTGCGGTCCGAAGAGATGGAGTGTGCCGAAGACCGCCAGCGGGATCGCGAAACACAAATTGGCCACGGCCACGATCTTATCCAGGCCGCGAGCCGTGGCGATCTCCTTTTTCGAAGCCCACGCCCCGATCAGGAAAAGCGCGATGCCGGCAGCGCACATCGGTGTTGCCGTGCGATCGAATACAAGAAATGTGGCGAGAATGGTTGGGTGCATAAGTTTCCCCGATTCGATACAGAGGTTGGGATTCTACTACGAGCGGTGGCTGCGACAGTGGTTCTGCAGCTTATTCTTGACCCACGGAAGTCCACGACTGCGCGACGCTGATTCGGTTCTAGGCTTGGAGCGCATGCGAGTGACGTCGAGCTTCGCGTGGTGGCCTTTTGTAAATCCTTTGCCAGGCGCGGCGAAGCTGACGCGTCGAACTGAATCCGGACTGTTCGGCAACACGTTCCATGTCGAACCGCGTCTCGCGTAGCAGTTCTCGGGCATAGGCGACGCGTAGACGGTTGCTGTATTCGGGAATGCTCATGCCGACGTGTTCGTGAAAGAGGCGCGAAAGATGACGTGCGCTGGCGCCCGCGAGGCGTGCCAGCGCGCTCAGTGTCCAAGACTTCGTAAGATCTGCGGCGATGGCATCCTGGACGCGATGCACCGCCGGATGGATGTGATTGCGACCTTCCAGCCACGGGGATAGCTGTGGGTCCGAACCACTGCGGCGCAAATAGACAACGAGATATCGTGCGACCGCGACGGCGCAGGATTGGTCGGTGGATTGATGAACGAGATGGAGCATAAGGTCAATGCCGGCGGTAATGCCAGCGCTTGAATAGCGCTCACCGTCTTCAACGTAGAGACGATTTTCTAGGATCCGGGCCCGCGGGGCGATACCACGAAGCTCATCGTAACTCAGGTAGTGCGTAGTGCAGGAGTATCCGTCAAGGAGTCCAGCGCGGGCAGCGATCAACGCGCCAGTGCAGATTGAGATCAACTTGTGGCCGGGACGGACGGTGGTCTTTAACCACGTCATGATAGCTCTTTCCGCCTCTTCGTCGGCCGCTGACTTCCCGGTGGAACCATTTGCGCCTCCGCAGAGCATTACGTACTCGACATCGCCGGCGAGCACGACCCACGACTGCGGTGGTAATTCCTGAGGCAGGGGTTCGATTCCAGCCAGAGTGATGCCAATCGACGTTTGC
>DATFXI010000192.1:0-2287 GCA_035316085.1 Candidatus Angelobacter sp. | reverse complement strand
GCTTCGTAGATCGGAACGGTGCCGATGGGCACCGGTGAGTGCCGCAGAATTTCCTCGCGGATCTCGTGGATGCCGCCGCCGGTGGAAAGGTCCATCACCGTATCTGCGCCGAAGTGGACGGCGGTATGCAGTTTCCGCAGCTCTTCATCCACGTTGGAAGTGATTGCCGAGTTCCCGATGTTGGCGTTGATCTTGCACAGCGAAGCCACGCCAATCGCCATCGGCTCCAGCTCGGGATGGTTGATGTTGGCTGGGATGATCATCCGCCCCGCGGCCACTTCATCGCGAACGTTCTCCGGCGCCAGTTTCTCGCGGTCGGCCACATACATCATTTCTTCGGTGATCAGGCCCTTGCGGGCAAAGTGCATCTGCGAGAAATTGCGGTCACCGATTTCTTCGGCCGCGGCGCGGCGTCGCGCAATCCATTCTGCCCGGGGTTTGGGCCGGCTTCCTGCTTGGTTCTCTCCGTTAGGCGCGCTCATAAGTCCACCTTAGTTCGTCTGGAAACCAACCTCATTATACGCGCCGCGATGGACGTGTGACGTGCATCACGCATGGCCTTCCGCCCTCTTGACCCGCGCTGGCTGCGGGTCTAACCTTTGAACAGTCATGACGCAGCAACAAAGAAAAGTTTTGAAGTTCGGTGGGGGCACGGCCGTCATCCTGATCGGCCTCGCCTTTGCGGCTTGGACCGGCGTGAACGAGGGCAGAAGCTATTACTACACCATCCCACAGCTCCACGGCATGGATGAATCGATGTACAGCAAGCACATACGCGTAGGTGGTACTGTGGAGCCGGGATCCATCCACCAGGCGGGAACCAATGTGGACTTTGTTCTGGTTGAGGTGGACCCCAAGACTCAGGAACGGCAGGTTCTGAAAGTGAGCTACAAAGGTACTGAGCCTCCTCCCGACACGTTCAAAGACGATTCTCAAGCGCTGGCCCTGGGCACGATGGGTAGAGACGGTGTATTCCACGCAACCGAACTTCAAGCCAAGTGCGCGTCGAAATACGCGCCGCAGCAGCCTGGCGCCCCGGCTCCGCAAGGCGGATCTTCGCAATCGCCGGGCAAGGGGAACTGAGGGGTCCGCCGCTGACTGCCGACGCCCTCCCCGTCAAAGTTGACAACGTCTCCAAAATCTATGGCCGCACTGCTGCGGTAAGGAACGTCTCCCTAGAGCTGCAGCCTGGAAAGTTTTACGTTCTGCGCGGCGAGAACGGCGCCGGGAAATCCACTCTGCTGCGCATGATTGCGGGGTTGAGCGAAGCCACTGAAGGCCGCATCACCGTTTTTTCGCTTCCCAACCGAGAAGCCCGTTCTCGCATGGGCTACATGGCGCACGCTCCTTTGTTGTACGACGAACTCTCCGGTATGGAAAATCTGCGCTTCTTCGCCCAGCTCTACGGCATTACTTCCGATGCGCCCTTGCATGAGACCCTCCGGCGCGTGGGCCTGGATCCGGAGTTGGCACGCCGCGTTGGGCAGTACTCACAAGGTATGCGGCAGCGATTGTCTCTGGCCCGCGCCATCTTCCATTCGCCGGAGCTCCTCCTGCTCGACGAACCTTTTTCCAACGTCGATCCGGAATCCGCGGCGCAAATTACCCGGCTGCTGGGATCCATGCGTTCCGCCGGCGCCACTATTCTGCTGGTCACGCACCAGCTGGGGCTGCTCGCCAACATGGCGGACGAATTCCTGCTGCTCTCCGCCGGCCGGCTGGTAGACCGCGGCGTCATGCCTGGAGTAAAAGCATGAGCTTGTCCATCGCCAGGCTGACGGCCAGCAACGTGCGCAAAGACCTGCGCCTGGAGTGGCGTTCGCGCGATGTCCTGAACTCCATGCTGTTCTTTGCCGGGCTGGTGGTGATCATTTTCAGCTTCACTGTAGAACCGACCGCGGAAGAGTCGCGGCACATCGCCGGCGGCCTGATCTGGATCGCGTTTCTCTTCTCCACCACCATGGCCCTCAATCAGTCCTGGGCGCGCGAGTTGCGCAACGGTGTGCTTGACGCCTACCGTGTGGCGCCTGCTCCTCCCGAAGCTTTGTTCCTGGGCAAGTGCCTGGCCAACTTTTTGTTCGTGTTGGTGCTGGAATGCCTGATGGCCCCTTTGTTCGTGATCTTCTACAATCTAAGCGCGCTCGGCTCGGCCTGGCAGCTGGTCATCATCTTTCTGCTGGGGACGTGGGCGCTGGTGGTAAACGGAACTTTCTTTGCCGTGATGTCCATCCGCACCCGGAGCCGCGAACTGATGCTGCCCCTGCTACTGCTTCCGGTCTCCATTCCG
>DATFXI010000191.1:0-37871 GCA_035316085.1 Candidatus Angelobacter sp. | reverse complement strand
GCTGGCCTGCATTTGTAGAAATACTCGCCGGTCACGCCGGCCACTTCCGGTGATGACGCCAGATACACCAGCGTCTCCGCTCCCTTTTCCGGCGTG
Source organism: Candidatus Angelobacter sp. (assembly GCA_035316085.1). Classification (GTDB taxonomy): domain Bacteria; phylum Acidobacteriota; class Terriglobia; order Terriglobales; family Acidobacteriaceae; genus Angelobacter. Next base: position 37,775 of record DATFXI010000191.1, on the reverse strand, counting down.
ATCGCGAAGCGTTTGGCAAAGCGGATGCCGAAGGAGAGCAGTCCTCGAGTCTGATCGCCAAAGCGCGTGGCCACAAAGCCAGGATGGAGAGAGTTGGCCGTAACACCGGTACCTGCGAGTCGCCGCGCCAGTTCGCGGGTGAAGAGGATATTGCACAGCTTGGAACGGCCGTAAACCTTGAAAGCAGGTCCTCCGTAGCGCACCCATTGCCAGAAGTTGCCCTGATAGGCTTTTTCCGACTGCAGGTCGTCGAAATCCAGCGTAAAGGGCTCGTGGGCGTCCGAAGCCGTGTTGACGATCCGGGCAGGCGCCGAGGCGACCAGTCGCTCCCGAAACTCGTGCGCCAGCATGAAGTAGGACATGTGGTTCAAGGCGAACGTACGTTCCAGGCCGTCTTCTGTGGCTTGGCGCGTGCTGAAGATAGCGCCGGCGTTGTTGATCAACACATCGATGCGCGGTTCAGAGGCGGCGATCTCCGCCGTCACCCTTCTCATCTCGCTGAGCCGGGAAAGATCGGCGTACCAAATGCTGTGCGCGGCTCCCGGGGAGCGTTCGCGGAGCTGCCTCATGGCGGCCTCGCCGCGCTCGCGGTCCCTCGCGACCTGCACGATGCGCGCGCCCATCTCCGCGAGTTTCTCCGCCGCTACCTGCCCGATCCCCGAAGTCGCTCCGGTGATGACGACGACTTTGCCTTTCATCTCTTGCATGGATCAGAAAAACGTCCAAGAACGCAGAAGCAAGGGAGACAGCCCGGCGGATCGAACGCCTCAGCCTTCCTTCTTGACCGCGGCTTCGGCGGCCTGGAAGCCGATCCTCGAGTGGGTACCGTCGCAGAACGGCTTATTGACGGACCCGCCGCAACGGCATAGCGCCACTGCTGGTTTGCCAGTGATGTCGTACTTGTTGCCGTTGATGTCGGTAATTTCGATCTGGCTTAGATCCCCGCTAACAACATACGGTCCGTTCGGCTTAATCAGTATTTTGATTGCCATTCATTGCCCCCCAGAGATTTAGTGTTGAGCGACAAATGTAAATGGTTGGGGTGGACGCTGCAAGGGCGAAGGATCACAACGTAGAGACCTGGCATTGCCACGTCTCAGAGACGCGACCGTGTCGCGTCTCTACGCCAATCGTTCCTCTATTTCTTCTTAAACACCACGTTCACCAACAGCTTTTCGCCCTGGATATCCACGACGTTGCAAAAGGTTCGGTCGCCGCGGCGGGTAAAATCGAGATCTACACGGCTATTGCCGATTTGCAGGTTGCGTATGTTCAGATGATCAAGAAACGGCGGCAGCGCCGGGCTGACGATGTTCAATTCTTTTCGCTGCGCGCTGGGACGAATGCCCAGGACCGAGGTGAGCAGAAGAAAAACCGCTCCCGAGGCCCAGGCTTGCGGCGAGCAGGAGACTGGATACTGCACCGGCCGGTCGCAGTCACGGCGCTCGATGCCGCAGAAAAGCTCCGGCAGGCGATAGTCGCGAAAGTTGAGCGCGGCTTCAAACAGCGCGTTGAAAACGCGCAGGGCCGGCTCGCGGAATTCGTAGAGCGCCATGCCGTGGGCCACGATGGAGTTGTCGTGCGGCCACACCGAGCCGCGATGGTAGCTGAGAGGATTGAAAGTGCGCTCTTCCTGCGACAGCGTGCGCAAACCCCAGCCGGAGAACATGTCGGGCCGCATGAAACGTTCGATGACGGCGCGCGCCCGCTCCTGCGGCAGCATACGTGTGAAAAGAAGATGTCCAGGGTTCGAGGAAATAACCTGGACTTGTTTCTTGGCGGCGTCGAGCGCCAGTGCATAAAAGCCACGGCCGGGCATCCAGAAGGCTTTGTCAAACCGCTTGGCCATTTCTGCTGCGTCCTTCTTTAACCTGTCGGCCGTCTGCGTGTCGCCGAACGAACGCAGCAAGGATGCAATCCGATACTTGGCTTCGTACACGTAGCCTTGCGCTTCCGCCAGCGCGATTGGGGCTTGGGCCGCTTCTCCGTCACGATGGAGGATTGCGTCCCAGGAATCCTTCCATCCCTGGTTAGCAAGACCGCGTGGCGAACGGCGCAAATATTCGACAAAGCCGTCACCGTCGAGATCGGCGTAGCGATCGATCCACTCGAGGGCGCGGTAAAGGTGAGGAAGCATGTCGTGCACCAGCTGTTCGTCGGCGGTCCAGTTGAACGTCTCGCTGAGAAGAATGAGCCACAGCGGCGTGGAATCAATGGACCCGTAATACGGACTGAACGGCATCTCCCGCGCGCGCGTCATTTCGCCTTCGCGCAGCTCATGGAGGATCTTGCCTGGCTCTTCGTCACGCCAGTCGTTTTTCTCCGTGCCTTGATAGCGCGCCAGCACGCGCAGCGTTTCCACCGCGAGTTGCGGGCTGAGCAGCAGCGATTGATATGCCGCGATGCACGAGTCGCGCCCGAACATGGTGGCAAACCACGGAATTCCCGCGGCAATCACATGCTCTTTGCCTTCCGGAATCTGCAGCGCGTGGAAGTCGCTCTTGGAAGCCCCCATCATCTGGTCGAAGATGCTGTGGCTGGAGTTGAAGTGGGTGGTGCGCGTTTCCCAATGCGCGTACGTCTCACGGCGCTGGCGAACTTGCTGGTCGAAGTCTGCACGGCCGGCGCGGCAATGCTTGCCTTCTACCATGGGGACCACGTTCACCTGCAACTGGAAACGTTTGAACGGCGGAAGCTTCAGCCGCCAGCGAGCCACGGTCCCTTCTACGATTTCCGGCTCCGGCGAAAAGCGGACTACGGTATCGCGCGGCACGCCGTCGAGCCCGCAATAGTGAAACACGATCGACCCGCGATGCACGATCGGCTGAAAGTAATGCCCCAGGCGCTGACGCGCGACGCCGCGCACCTGAAACACGTCCATGAAATCGGCTTCGCAGGCCAGTTCGATCTCCAGTGCGACTTCTTGGAAGTTGAAGTTCTCGAATGTCAGGTGGTCGTAGAAAATGTCGGAAGCCAGCAGTTGTTCGCGCCGTATGTGCACCGTGTGTTCCGGGATCTCATAGGTCTCGCGCATGCTGCTTTGCCCGGTCGTAAGCTCGATCTGCGAGACGAAGGTCTGTTCCGTGCTCGACGAGAGCACCACGGTACGGTAACCCCCGGCGCGAAGCTCGAGGCGGCTGAGGAAACGCATGTCGTCGTAGAAAAACCCGACATCCGGCGCGCCAGGCGGCATGATGTCGCCGGCCAGCGTTGTGGAGAGAAAAGTCTTGCCGTCAATCAAGGTGAGGTTGTTGTCGGTGCGGCGCTCCGCGTTCTGGTAGGCGATCCGCGGCTCGGGATACGGTGCGGGAATCTCGACCAGGTCCTGCTGAGGAATCGTCAGCTTTGCGCTCATGCCGTTTTACTCGTCAGCATCGTGCCGTGCAGATCAGGCGACAAGGCCGGTCACCGCGGAATCAGTCTGGTCGCCCGCCAGTTCGCAATACAACTGTATGTAATCGCGGGCCATGCGCTCAGCGGAGAAAAATTGCTCCGCGTAGCCGCGTACGACCTTCGCATCAAACGCTAGATCGCGCACACATTTCGCCAGTTCCGCGGTGGTGCCGCGAACGTGACCGCTGACTCCCTCCTTCACGACTTCTGCCACCGAGCCGCCGGGCAAGGCCAGCACCGGTGTTCCGCACGCCATGGCCTCGATCATCACCAGCCCAAACGGCTCGTCCCATTGGATGGGGAACAGCATGGCCAGGGAGTTTCCCAGCAACTCGTTCTTCTCGGCCAGCGCCACATCGCCGACGTACTCGATGAAGCGTCCATCCACGTGCGGCTTGACGGCCGTTTCCCAGTAGTCACGATAGCACGGCTGGATTTCACCGGCGATCTTCAGCGGCACGCCGCTTTTCCTGGCAATCTCGATGGCCAGATGCGTTCCCTTGGGCGGCGCAATTCTTCCGAGAAAAGTCAGATACGGCCGCTTCCGTTGCTGCAAGCGATACCGCTCAAGGTTAATTCCATGATGTACCGCGCGGATCCGCGGCATGGCCAGCTTGGTTTGCTGAAAGCGGCTGACGGTGACGAAAGAAACATCGGGGAATTCCAAATAGAAATTTTCCATCACAGCATCGAACGCGTGATGCACGGTGTAAACCAGCGGCGCGTCCACGAACCGGGCCACACTCAAACCCGGCGCGTTGTTCAGATGAATGATGTCGGCCTCGCCGGCCGCGTCTTTCATCGACCAGGCAGAATGATTGAGTCCCTTCAGGCTGGCCTCGACCTCCTCGGTGACTGGCCATTCTGCTTTTTCGTAGAACCACCGCGTCGGCGCATCCACGGTGGACTCACCGTTGGCGTACACCATCACATCCAGACCCTCATTCTGCAAAGCAACGGCCAACTCGGCGACAAACAGCTCCGTTCCACCGTATTTTTTCGGCGGGACAGTAATAAACGGCGGCGCGACCAGGGCGATTCTCATTGGATTCTAGGGGTAACGATAATAAGGATGCGCAATCGCGCGCGAGTGTTTCTCCCAATCGAGCGACTCGGGTTGGAGCGACGCGGCACTCTGGCAGCTCTAACTTTGCGCAGCCAGTGCTGCCGGTTCTTTACGTTTGCGCAGCGCGGCTTCCGCCGCGCGCTCGAACTCGTGGGCGCGGATATCGCTGGTGTGCGCAGCAAGCACACGTTCGGCCGCGGCGTAGCCGATCCTGCGCAGCTCATCGCTCGAGTACTCCGTGATATACCGCAGCACATCGCCGCCGCCCGCGGAAAGGAGAATTTCCTTGCCGGCAGCAAAGAACGTTTCCAGGCCCGGCCATTGATCGGAGACGATGGTTGCGCCACAGGCCGCGGCTTCAAACAAACGCACGGAAGGCGAATAGCCGGCCATGACCATCTCGCGCCGGGTCACGTTCAGCGTCAGACGCGACGAACCGTAAAACTCCGCGTGATAGCGAGGGCTCAGGTGCGTCACGCGTTCCACGTTGCCCGGCCACGCGAGCGATACCGGGTATTGCGGCCCGGCAACAATGAATTTTCTTTCGGGAAGCTTTCGCGCCGGCCCGCACAGCAGTTCTTCCACCTTCGGCTGCCGGTCTGGCGCGTAGGTGCCCATGTAACTCAGGTCCCAGGCGAACTCTTGGTAGGCCGTGAGTTTGCAATGTCTTTCAGGATCGACGGAGCAATACAGGGGCGCCGCCAACTTAGCGCCGAACCGGGTCTCCAGTTCAAGCAGGATAGGACCGCCGGTAAAGCTGAAGTACACATCCACCTCCGGGATCCGGCGCGCAAGCAAGTACTCGGTGGCGCCGCATTCCCGCAAGCGCCCGACGGTCACCGGCGTGTCGATGTCGTAAAACGCTTTGACTGCGACGGCCGATTCGAGCACCTCATCCAGCGCCGCAATTCCATCCTGGAAGTACGAGCCCACGACCGCGATGTCAGCGTCATGCAGCTCAGCGCGGACCGTGGGCAGCGCTCCCTGCCACTCTTGAAATATCTCCAAGTCACAGTACGGCGGGTCTGCCAGATCGCGGTTGTTCCGGTACCACTCCTGGTCGCGTTCAAAGAACACAATGCGGTGTCCGCGACGATAGAGCGCATCACACAGTGCGCGATAGGTGGTTGCGTGACCGTTGCCCCATGACGAAGTGATCGACAGCCCGAAGAAGATGATCTTCATAGAACCAAATCTCTCGCCTCAGCCGGCCCGGGACAGCGTGATGGTTTGCGTCACGATCGCATCCACTTGCTGTGCCCGCAGCCGATACGTGTGGTCGCGCAGCGCCCGTTCCTGCATGGCGCAGCCGATGGCGCGTGTCTGCTCGTACGCGCAGCGTCTTAAGTACCCGACGACATCCTCGGCACTCGCCGCCACTAGAACTTCCCTGCCCGGGGCAAAGAACTTCTCGATGCCTCTCCAGCAATCAGTGATCACACAAGCGCCTGCCCCGGCAGCTTCAAAGATGCGCGTGGGCGGAGAAAAGCCGGCGTCCGCCATGGAGTCACGGTTGACGTTGAGCACCATACGCGCGGAACAATTCACCCGATTGTGGTCGCGCGTGCCGACGTGGCCGATCCAACGGACGTTGTCCGGCACAAGTTTGCTATTCCAGCCCTCGCCGCCCAGAACAAAATGCAGGTCCGGAGCCAGAAAGGCGGCGCGCAGAAAGAACTTTTCCACGCGATGCTCACGATCGGGCAGGCGATGACCGACAAACGCCAAATCGCACAGAAGGTTCGGGTCAGGGGAGACGGGAAAGTGTGTTTCCGGATCAAGTGCGTTGTAAACCGGATGGCAGTTGGCCGCGCCTAAACGCAGATACTGTTCCACCACCGGCGGGCCGCCGCCGTAAGTAAAGATGAAATCGTATTCCGGGACCAGGCGCAGGAAGGGATCGTCTGCGTTGGCCTGCACGCGGGCCAGAGTGGCCGGGGCGTCCACGTCCCAGAAGGCAACGCGAGTATCCGCTGAGGCGCACTCGAGCACTTTCTCTTCCAGCAGCGAATCAAACACGCCGATGCCGCTGTGCTTGATCACTAAATCGCAGGTCCGAGCCATCGCCAGCAGCGCAGGCAATTCATCTTCCTTGCTGTAGACGATGGAATGTACGTAGGCGAAATCCTCGGGATCGCGCTTTTGCTGGCGGCCGTACGCGTCGGGCTCAGCAAACGTGATCTCGTGCCCAAGCGCGTGCAGCTCTTTGTAGAGTCCGCGATAATAGGTGGCGGCGCCGTTCCAATACGACGACGTGATGCTGGACCCGAAGACAAAAATTCTCATGCGGCAACTTCTTCGCAGATGCAAATCAACTGCTGGGCCCGGTGGGCGCAGGTATGGCGTTCCCGCACCGTCTTCAACCCGTGTTCGGCGAGCCGGCGGCGGGCTTCCCGATCTTCGAGCAGGTTCTCCAGCGTCGCCTTCATTTGTTTGCTGTCGTTGACAACCAGGTAGTCCTCCCCGGGAGAAAACAAGTGTTCTTCGTCGTTCCACGGCGAACAAAGAAGCGGAACGCCGCAGGCCAGTGCCTCAAACACGCGTATGGTGGGAATGCCGCTAAGCCCGTTCGTGTATTGTTGCCGCGGAACATGCAGCGCCACGGCACTCGAGGCATAAGCTTCCGGCGACGCCAGGTTCGGCAAGTAGCCGCGGAACTCGATCCCCGCTTCCTTCATCTTTTTCAGTCCGGAAGCCGGATAACGGACTCCATGCACCACCACGCGTCGTTTGGGCGCGGAGGCGGCCGGAACCATCAAGAATTCTTCCAGTTCGTGGGCTCGCTCGTCGTCACCCCAGTTGCCGACCCAGAGCAAATCGATCTCTTTAGGGCGGTCGAGGGGACGGAACTGCGAGACATCCGCTGCTTCGTGGAAGGTCCAAGTGCGGGCCACGCCGAAACCGTCGGCATAAATGCGACGTACCGCTTCGCCGAAAGCCAGAACGCCGTCCAGCAGGTGCAAATGAAACTTCAGAATTTCTCCGGCCTGAGTGTAAGCGCGGTGATGGCTGTCATAGAGCAGCGCCAGAAAGCCGCACCGCCTCTTGATCTCAAGCACGCAGTTCACCACGAACGGTGAGTTCCACTCGTGGAGCAGCACCAGGTCAGCGTCCTTGAGTTCCTGGTGGAGAAACTGGCGAAAGCTTTCATGCGAGGGCTGGTAAAACCTGATGTCAAGCTCCGGATACGCGGTGCGGAAACCGTCTATTGCGGCAACGGCGCTGGGGCCTTCATGCCGCACCAGATTGGCCAAGGACCAGCTCCCCAATTCCTCATAGCTGCGGACACGATGTCCCATGCGCGACAGCTCACACATCAAGCCGCGCAGAAAATGCGCGTTGCCGTGGTTCCAGTCAGAGACCAGCGAATGCGCGAACAGCGCAATGTTGAGCCTCGGTCTCATGCCACCGCCGTGCCTTCACCACAGTCCAGGGTCCCCGGCGGGCCCGGTTTTGGCTCGCTGGGGTGGGAGACCGGGGTCCCCGGCGGGCCCGGTTTTGGCTCGCTGGCGTGGGAGACCGGGGTCTCCGGCAAGCCCGACTTTGGCTTGCTGGGGTGACAGTCTGGGCAATACCGGCGCAGTGTGGCGGCCCCGCTGGCGGGAGCCAAGGCGTGATAGAGCTCCAAGTACTCGTCTACCATGCGGGCGGCGGCAAACCGCAGACACGCGCGCTCGTAAGCCAGATTGGCATACTCGCGGCGTACAACTGGTTCGCGCACCAGAAGCTCGAGCGCGCTACGCAGGTCGCCAGAATCGTTGTTGCGGAAGAAAAGAGCCGCCCCGCTCCACAACTCGCGAAAAGAAGGTATGTCGCTGGCCACTACCGCGCAACGCGAGAGCGCTGCTTCGACCGGGGCCAGCCCAAAAGGTTCATATTGCGAGGTGGCGGCGTAGATCGCCGCTCGACCGAATATCTGGACCATCTCCTTTTCGTCTTGCGGAGGCTGCACGCACAAGTTCGGACGAATCGCCACTCCGGCCAGCACGCTGTTTCTGCACTCCGGATGATGGTCGGAGCCGACGACGCGCACCGGCACGGGCATTTCGGTCTGCACCAGCAGGCGGGCGTTCTTTCCCAGGTCCCACAGACGGCCCACGGTCACGATCTGGTCGTCCTTTGTGATGTGCGGATTGAACAAGAGTGGGCTCCGGCCGTTATAAATCGCGCAACTGCGCTCAAGCTTCAGATAGTGGCGCCCGATCTGGTCGAGCATCCATTGCGAGGGCGCCACCACGGCGGAAGCCCGCGCCAACCCGCGCGTCACCGCATAGCGGTACCATTCAAGCCAAGGACTTTGCGGCGGTTCTTGCCCGTGGACCGCGGCCCACCAGCTCACCACGTCGCTGTGGGCCACCACCAGGCGAGGCACGTCGCAATCAAGCGCCCCGTAATAGAACTGATTGGAGTGCAGAAGGTCCGGTTTGGTTTCCTGGATCACGTTCCGAACATATTCGGCGGATGCTTCCATGTCTTCGGGCGCATCGTGCATCCACTCCAGCCGGAACGCGGTGGGACGATAGTCAAAATTGCTGTTGCCGAGGCCCTGGTATTCCTCCATCCAGCGTGTCTGACCCTCCGACGGGATGTTGCCAAAGCTGACCAGCGTGACCCGGACTCCGCGCTGCAGCAGCCCGGCCACCAGTTCTCTGGTGTAGGTCCACACGCCTCCGAGGGTGTCAGTGGTCACTAGGACGTGCATGCTCAAGTTCCTCGATCGGGACAGGCTTACGCTCCTGAATATCGCTGTAGCCGCCGGCGCCAAAGGTTGCGGTGTAATAGTGGTGGGCACGCTCCCAGGCATCATCATCCGGCACAGCACCGAAGGTCTGGGAATACAGCGGGCTGCCGGGATAGGGAAACATGGGCACGGGCTCGCTGACCCAAACGCCTTGCCCATTGAGATAGTCCTGCCAACTGCGGATCTGCTCTCGATTATCTTTCTCCGTCAGCACCAGGTTAGCCTGTACCCAGGGAATGCGGCGGCGCGCCAGCAGCAGCAGCTCCGTGATGCGGCTGGTGGGAATGCGGCAGTTCTTGTTGAGCTCGTCGCGGCCCTCTTCGCTGATGGATTCGATACCGCACTCCATGGAGATACAGTGGGCTCGCGCCAGCAAGTCCAGCGACGTTTCGTCCCAAAGGTCGATGCGCGTTTGCAAGCCGATGGTCAGGGGACGTTCCGCCAGGCCTTCCAGCAACCGGCGCGCATTCTGACCGACGCCGAAGACTTCGTCAATGAAGTAGATGTAGCTGACACCGCGAGCCAGCAGCGCATCCACTTCCGCCAGAACCGTGTCCACCCTGCGCTCGCGAAATCTGTTGCGGAACAGAGTTTTGTTGCAAAACGTGCAAGACCAAGGGCAGCCGCGGGCGAACTCCAGCTCTGCTCCCAAGGCCGGATCGCCAGTGAACACGTGGTGACGGTGGCTGTGGGCCTCAATCCTGTAGTTGCCGAACGTTAGCGGCGCTAAAGTCTTCATGTCGGCTACCGCGAGCGTGGAGCTGATGTGCATGCCGTCATCGGTCTTGAAACAGCATCCTGGAATCTCGCTCCAGGGCCGCGTGGCCAGCTCGGCCAGCGTCTGGTCGGGTTCGCCGCGCATCGCAACGCCACACCCGGTCTTGCGAATGACTGCCGCCGGCGTGGCTGAAGCGTGCGGTCCAATTAGAACTTTCACCGCTTCTGGACATAGTTGTTGCGCCCACTCTTGGGGCACACGCAGCTCCGGTGGCGGACATCGCCAGAAAAGATAGGTGGGTGCAGTAGAGATGACAAGAAAGTCAGGCTGAAAAGCATCGGCTTTCAGGTAGGTTTCAGCCAGCGTCAAGTTGTGCATGTGTGCGTCCAGGACCAGCGCTTCGTGCCCGGCGGCGTTGATTTGATCGGCTGCAAACAACAGCTCTAGCGGAACGTGGGCGTCACGACAGCCAAAGTACGTAGAGCCGGTGAAGTCCCAGTTGGGATTGACCAGAACAAACTTCATCCGGCCCTCCCTGAGAGCTGCACCCAGGCTGCGCCTTTCGCCCCTGGCGCCGGCGCACGCTGAGCGAGCATTCCCTGGTTGGCTTTCCAGAACTGCTGAAGCAGCTCGAGCGTCTTGCCGACACCTGTTTCAGGTCTCCAGCCGGTGTGGCGGCAGAGTTTGCTGAAGTCGGTGATGTAGACAAGTTGGTCGCCAGGACGAGCAGGTTCCCTTTCATATTGCAAACGGTGTCCGGTTAATTGCTCGATTCTGTCGATCAGTTCGAGCAGCGAGACCGCATTGGGGGCGCCGCCCCCCACGTTGTAGACCTCCCCCGCCGTGGCCGGCAGGTTGCGCCGGGCAGCCTCGAAGGCCTGCACAAGGTCGTGCACGCAAAGAACGTCGCGCACCTGGCGGCCGTCACCGTAAAGAACCACGGGCCGGCCTTCCAGCGCAGAGTAGAGGAAGTGCGCCACCCATCCCTGGTCCTCAGTGCCGAACTGCCGCGGGCCCGCAACGCAGGACATGCGGAACACTACCGTCGGCAAACCGTAGATGCGGGCGAAGTCGCGCACATACTGGTCTGCGGCGCCTTTGGAACATCCGTACGGCGAGTGAAAATCGAGTGCCTGCGATTCGTTGACGCCCTCGTGACCAGGATACGAATAGCGGCTGGCGCCGCCCTCCGGCGCGTCGAGTCCCAGATCACCGTAAACTTTGTTGGTAGAAGTGAACAGAATAAACGGATCGTGGCCGCAACGCCGTGCCGCGTCGAGAATGTTGAACGTGCCACCCAGGTTCACTTCGAAATCCAGAAGGGGGTCGGCGATCGACGTGGTCACCGCCACTTGCGCAGCGAAATGGTAAATTTCCGTCGCGATGGCCACGGCCCTCTCCACCAGCCGGGCATCGCGTACGTCGCCCATTGTGACGCGCAGGCGGCGAGAGGTGCTGGCCAGCTTCCTCAACCATTCCAGGTTGCGATGCACGCCAGTGCGGCTGAGGTTATCGAAGACGTGGACTGTGGCGTCGGTCCGCTCAAGCAGGTGCTGCGCCAGGTTGCAGCCGATGAAGCCGGCGCCGCCGAAGATCAATACGGAACGATGTTGCTGCGCCTTCATGGTCCCCTTCCGTCATGGCGGCTACGTCGTCAGCCCGAAATTGCTCAATTGGGCCACGGCTTCCGCCGCGCGGTCCCGCGGTTGCTGCTCGCGCAACCATTGCACAAGCTTTTCCACTCCGGCGGCGAACTGTACTTGCGGCGCATAACCCAGCAGCGTGCGGGCCGCGGAGATATCGGCGAAACAATGCCGGACGTCGCCGGAGCGATACTTACCGGTGAGCTCGGGGGGCACATTGGCTCCCAAGGCCTGCGCCAGGTGCTCGGCCACTTCACGTATAGTGATCGGTTCGCCGGAGGCGGCGTTGAGCGCGAGACCATCAGCGGCGGAGCGTTCCATGGCCAGCAGCGCGGCGGCCACGGCGTCGTCCACACTCAGAAAATCGCGCATCTGGTTCCCATCTTCAAACACCAGCGGGGCGCAGCCGTTGAGCAGGCGTGCAGCAAAGTTTGCAGCCACGCCGGTGTAAGGATTGGAGAGCGCCTGCCGCGGACCATAAATGTTGAAGTAGCGCAGAGCCACCACCGGCAGGCTGTAGGTGCGCCCGAACAGTAGACACATCTCTTCTTGACTGCGCTTGGAAAGCGAGTAGATGGAGCTCGACTGCAAAGGCTTGCTCTCATCGGTGGGGATGGGACTCAAGACCCGGCTGCATCGTCGACACAACGTCTCCCATTGCTTGCTCTTGAGCTGGGTCAACGAACGTAGCGCCGGCGCAGTTTCTCCGCACAGTGCGCAGACATACTTGCCTTCGCCGTAGACCGACATGGACGAAGCCAGCACCAGTTTCTCGACGCGGCTTCGGCGGCCCAGCAGTTCCTGTAGCAGGACCGCAGTCCCCTGGGTGTTGGCACCCACGTATTGCGCGATCTCGTACATCGACTGCCCGACGCCGACTGCCGCCGCCAAATGAAAAACCACTTCGATCCCTTCGAGCGCGTCACGGACTGCATCGGAATCGCGCATGTCGCCGCATACCAGCTCGGCTTCCGGCGAAAGATAATCCGGGACGTCTTCCCCGTGCACTTGAGGCGTGAGATTGTCCAGGACGCGGACGGAATGCCCAGCCGCGAGAAGAGCGTCCACCAGGTGCGAGCCTACGAATCCTGCGCCACCGGTGACCAGAATGTGCTTCTTCATGCCGATTCGGCTCCTATCAGGACTTCCCGCGTTTTCCTGGCATGCGCATATTTGCGCACCGCCCAAACAGCGAACTCGACAAAGTCGCCAGGCCGGCGCGGCGGGCTGGCGTGATGCGGTGTCAGGCCCAGGTGCTCCGGCGTGAAGCACAGCGTTAAGGTAGTGGTGAACGGTTCCAATGCCTGCATCTGGCGGTCAAACCAGGCTTCAGCGCCGGGGCGGAATCTGTCTGCCCAGCTGATGCCGGTTCGCAAATACTTCACTTCCAGCCGCTCCAGCCACTCCACGGCCATCGTCAACCGCGGGTCCTCAAAGTGAAACCACTGGCAGATACCGAGGCCGCGAGGAAAGTGCTGCACGGCGGCCTTGGGTGAGCCGTCTTCACGCAGCAGGCCCATGTAGTAATGACGGTAATAAGAACTGCCTTCCGCTTCTTTGTGGCGGGTGGTGGCGGTCCAGGTGGCGGGAAGATCGAGGAGGCTGTACCAGTGCACCCGGTCCACCACCGGGAGCAACAACTCGGCAGTGCGTTTCAGGCCAAAGACCTGGACCTCTTCGGCGCCGAAGGACGATACGCCGGCTTCCGACACCCACACCGGCTTGCCGGTAACGGCGCGAACGTCTTCAATTTTTTTCGGCCAGTCGTGGACGCTCCAATGATTCCAGTCCAGAGGAAAACCGTGCACGGCGACAACGTCCACCGCGTCCAACACGCCGCGCGCGCCCATCAGTTCGATGAAGTTAGGATCGATGGGCGAGATTCCGCCTAAAACCAGCGGCAATTCCGGGTCCTCGTGACGCACCGCCCGGCTGGCAGCGATCACCATCTCGGCAAAAAGCTTCCAGTCAGGATCAATCTTGAAGTCCCAATGCGACAGATTGTTTGGTTCGTTCCACAGCATTACGGCTTCAACCATGCATGCACCTGCAGAAAGCTTGCGGATTCACAACGTGCCCGCTAGTTCGTGGTCAAGAAGGTACTTGCCTTCTTTCCTTACTTGCGCCGGGCGGCAGATCCACGTCTCCATCTCGGGATGGGACTGGATCTCCAGGCCCGAGCTGCGCAGCATCGCCTCCATGCCTCCATGATTAGGGATCCACCAGTTGGTCGGATCGCCGGCGTACTTCTTCTCAATGAAGTACATGCAGGGGAAGTCGGGTCGCTCGAAAACTTCCTTGTTCCAGAAGTGATAGTCCTCGCGCAGCTCTGGGCTGGCGGTGGAACCGCGCACCATGGTTTGGAAGACCAGCCGGGTTGTTACCTTCTTGATGATGGTGTCCAGCGCATACAGGGGATAGCGCAAGTGATAAAACACACCCATGAACAAGACATAATCAAACTGCCCGGGAATGGCGGCGACGTCGTAAACCGAGCACTTGGCGAATTCGATTTCTAGATCCAGCGTGGCCGCAGCGAATCGGGCCTGGGTCAGGTAGCGATCGTCAACATCCACGCCCAGAACTCTGCCGGCGCCGCGTTGCTTTAGTTCCAGACAATAGAAGCCGGCGTTGCAACCGACGTCCAGGACGGAAGCTCCATCCAGATCGTGCGGGATGCAGTGGGCAATCTGCGCCCATTTCACTCTAGGGAAATCCCCAAGAAAGTGGTCCGGTGCCGTTCGCACTCCCTTCAGATTCAGGTTATGGAACCAGGGACCCAGCTCCGCAATGCGCAGCGCCAACTCTTTTTGGTCGGGTGCCTCGTGTTGCGCGCCAGGTACCATGACATTGGTTTGAGTTGGGGCCATCTCCTGATCCGTTCCTGGCGCGTTCCCCAGGGGAAGGTCGAATTACCAAGTTAGAATCGAGGCAAGGTACTCGGGATGTCCTGATGGACATGGAGTTAAACCAGTCCGCTTCCGATCTTTGCTGCGGTGTGAGCAGCGCGCTGCTTTGTTGTGAAATATTTTTCTTCGATCGACAAGAGCTTCACGCGCGGTCTTGGCAGTCGCTCAGGTGGTCTTGCGGCCTCCCACCAGGCTAATCAAAGCAACGATGATGGCGATGACCAGCAGCAAGTGGATCATGCTTCCGGCCACGTGAAATGCCCATCCCAGGAGCCAGAGAACAATCAGGATGGCGACGATCGTCCAAAGCATAAACCCCCAGGTCGAGCGCAGGCGCAACTTCGCCTTCCCTGTCTGAAGCAGGTTCTCAGGCGGGAGTTGTCCCAACGGACACTCCTCGTTAGCATTCGTGAGTTGCTATCGGTGGCTGAGCGGAGGGCCAATTACGGGAGCGCAGATTCCGTATTCTTTGAGTTTTCGATAAAGCGTAGTTTTTCCGATGCCCAGGGCGCGGGCAGTCATGAGCTTGTTGCCGTTGAGGCGCTCCAGGGCGTTCAGTATGGTCTGCCGCTCTACTTCTGCAAGCGGCACGATGTTGCTCCCCAACGCGGAGACTCTCCTGGTCCCGAAAGCTGAATCAGAACGATGCAGATGAAGCGGAAAATCTCCGCCCTCCAGAACCTGACCGGAGGCCAGAGCGATAGCGTGCTCCACGGCCTCTCGCAATTCGCCCACGTTGCCCGGCCAATCGTAGCCGACCAGCAGGTTTCTTGCCTCTGGGCTCAGAGTACGCCGCGGGCCCGCGCCGATCGTCATCCCGGCCACAAAGTGGTCCACCAGCAAGGCGATGTCGTCTTTTCGGTCACGCAGCGGCGGCACGCGCACGCTCGAAAGATTCAGGCGAAGATAGAGATCGCGCCGGAAGGTGCCCTGTTGCACGGCCAGTTCTAAGTCTCGGCTGCTGGAAGCGACGATGCGGGCGTCGCGGGCGGTCTTCGGATCACCGGCCGGACGGATTTCCCTCTCTTGCAGTACGCGCACCAACTTGGCTTGCAGTTCCGGTGATAGGGCCCCTACTTCTCTCAGAAAAATAGTACCCGTCATGCCGCCGTTTCGCTCTTTGGCTTTGGCAACGATTCCGGGAGACGGTCCGAGCATTTCCGTTTCGAACAGCGCGGGCGTTGCTTCGGTGCAGTCCACAGCGACAAAGGCCCGCTCCGGACACACACCCTGGGCGTGGATAACACGAGCTACCGTTTCCTTGCCGGCCCCTCTCTCACCCAGCAGCAATACCGGATGGCGACGTGGCGCAATCTTGGCAATCAAGCGACCCAGTCTCAGCATTCTGGGAGACTGGCCTACCATGCTGCCGCGCTCCGGATAACCGGCGCCGGCGGCCTGGTCTGACTTCAGCGACATTTCTTTCTCAACCCAGGTCATTGCACGATCCGTTCTGGTATCGAACCGTTCTGCTTCAAGGGGCAAAGTTTACTGGGGAAACCGATTTGGGAGGCTTTTTGAAAAAAAATTTCCGAATCCGGAAAAACGATGTTCGGCGATGAAGGTCGACTAACTAGGTAGCTGCGACGTCACCAACCATGTTACTCACAGCGCGCCAAGGTGACTTGACTTCGGGCAAAGTTACGCGATACCTTCGCCCCATCGCTGCCTGCTGCCCCTGGAGATGGAATCGTGCCAACGCAACGACTCATCACTTTCACCACCGACTTCGGCGTGACCGAGCACTATGTTGGTGTAATGAAAGGAGTTATCTATGGCATCAACCCCGGGGTCGCGATGCTTGATATCAGCAACGCGGTGCAACCGTTCGACCTTTTGGACGGCGCTTTGGCCATCTCCCAGGCATATTCCTACTTCCCCAAAGACACCATTCATCTCGTGGTGGTGGATCCGGGCGTAGGCAGCGCTCGCCGCCCAATTGTGGTTACTGCAGGACAATACCAGTTTGTCGCACCGGACAATGGCATACTGTCCTTTGTTTATGAACGCGAGGAGAGCGTTTCCGTCCGTCACATCACCTCTGAGCATTATTTCCGCTCGCCGGTCAGCAGCACTTTTCACGGGCGTGACGTGTTCGCGCCCGTAGCTGCCTATCTCAGCAAAGGCGTGGAGGCCTCGAAGTTCGGCGATACCATCAGCGACTACGTCCGCTTTGCTGTGCCCAAACCCAAATCTACCGCCGCCAATTCGTGGAAGGCGGTGGTGCTGAAGACCGACAGGTTCGGCAACCTTATCACCAGCATTACGCCCGCGGGACTGCCGCAGATTTTTGACGGCTCGTGCCAATCTTTCAAACTGAGCGTAGGCAAAGCCGAGATCACCAAGCTTTGTTCCAGCTACGCGGAAGGCGGGCCCGGGGAATTGTTCGCGATCCTGGGCAGCACCGGCTTTCTGGAAATCTCCACCAACAAGGGCGCTGCTTCACGGCTGGCTGCGGCGGACAAAGGCAGCGAAGTCACCGTCACCATCGCCGGTTAGTAGATCAGTTTGAAAGCGGACCCACTAACCGCGTATCAGCGTCCCGTGGTCAGTTAGAAGAAGCTGACCACGGTGTATCAGCGTCTAGCGACTCGCTTGCGAATCGCGGGCCTTTAGGCAGACGTGAGCAAAGCGAATAGCAGACGTTCATCGCGTTAGCGATGAACCCGCGCACAGGTTGTGGTTTATCTCAGGAAACTGACCCACTACCCATCGCCGGCTGACCGCTGGGCACGCGTGCTACAATCCCCAGCTTCAGAAGGAGGCTTCCTATGTTCGGAGGGAAGATCGGCGTTCCTGAATTAATGATCGTGACGCTCGGGCTGGTGTTTCTTGCGCTCTTCATCTTCGCTTGGTCCAGGATTTTTGCCAAGGCCGGCTACTCTCCTATTCTCTGCCTCTTGATGCTGATCCCCGGAGTAAGCTTGATTGCGTTCCTGTGGTTTGCGTTTTCCAAATGGCCCATTCTTAAGAGCGCGTCAGGGACGCCGCAATCCGGCGCCTGATCACCAACCCAACTTGGCCCCGGCACAGTTTGTTTATACTGGCTGAACATGCGGCATCTTTTCCGTTTTTTTTGGAACGCAACGCGTGGCCATCGTCTGGCGCCCTGGCGCAGCCCGTATCTGCGATGGCGCATGGAAACGTATTCCGGCCTCAAGATGGACAAGATTGGTTTTCTCGAATTCTGGGGATTCCTGATCCGCGAGCGGAAACAACTAGGGCGGTTCTTGAAGTGGACCGCGGAGATGGACAACTACGCCCGACCCAAGCCGAAAAATCCCTAGCACTCAGCCGTCAGCACTCAGCATTCAGCCAAAGATACATTCGTCGCACAACTGCGAGAAGTCGCCGAGGAAAAAGGAGGGGGTTAATCTTTCTGAGGAGTTTAATCTTTCTCAGGCGGAACCGGAACAACTGACCAAAGTGTTTCAGTGGCTGAATGCTGATTGCTGACCGCTAAATGTCGTATTTCTTTAGCAGATGCCGGAACGAGCGGTAGGACACTTTCAACAGTTCAGCGGCGCGGGTCTGTACGCCTCCGGTTTGCTGCAGAGCTGATTCGATCAGCGAACGTTCGATCTCCGCCACATATTTCTCAAAATCGAGACCGTCTGGAGTCACGCTCGGCGCGTCGGAGCCGTTGCCGGGCGTGCCGGCCCGCAAGCGGGGACGCCCGGAATCCAATTCAACCTTGAGTTCCTCGCCGGTCTCAAGGGCCACAGCCCGTTCAATGGTGTTCTCCAGTTCGCGAACGTTCCCCGGCCAATCGTACTTGCTCAGCACGTCAAGCGATGCTGAGGACAGTCGGAGGATGCTCTTCTGCGCCGCAGTGGCGTACTTCTTCAAGAAATGGCTGGCCAGCAACTCCAGGTCTTCGCGCCGCTCGCGCAGTGGCGGCACGTGGATGGGAATCACGCTCACGCGATAATAGAGGTCTTCGCGGAAGGTGTTGGCCCGCACCATCTCGCTCAGGTCTTTGTTGGTAGCGGCGATCACTCTCACATCAATCTGGGTCTCCTGTGTGCCGCCCACGGGGCGAATGCTGCGCTCCTGCAACACACGCAACAGCTTCACTTGCATGGAGACGCTCATCTCGCTGATTTCGTCCAGGAAGATAGTGCCGCCGTCGGCCACCTCAAACAGACCGCGCTTGTTCTGGTTGGCCCCGGTGAATGCGCCTCTTACATAACCGAACAGTTCGCTTTCCAGCAGCGTTTCCGGAAACGCACCGCAGTTGATGGAAACAAACGGTTCGCTTGAGCGCGGCGAGCAGGCATGGACGGCGCGCGCCACCAGCTCCTTTCCCGTGCCGCTTTCACCATAGATGAGCACCGTGCTGCCGGTGGGCGCGATGGTGCGGATGGTGGTCTTGAGTTTTTCCACCGCAGGGCTCTTCCCGATGATGTTGTCCAGGGAGTTGCGGCTGGCGGCGTCGCGTTTGAAGGCAAAGTTCTCGCGTTGCAAGGTGAGGGTTTGCAGAGCCCGGCCGACAGAAACTTTAAGCTCTTCCATCAACCCTGGGCCCTTATGGATGTAATCAAAAGCGCCCACGCGAACCGCTTGAACCGCAGCCTCATAGTCCTCCACGGCGGTGATGAGAATGACCGACGTATCGGGTGACGACTGGCGGGCGAAGCGTAGCACTTCGATGCCGTCCGTCTGCGGCATCTTGATGTCGGTAATCAGGACTTCGTAGTTGGCGGAACTCAGCTTCTTTTTGGCCGCTTCTCCCGCGTTCACCGTCTCGACCCGGTGGCCCTCCTTGCGCAAGGAGATGTCCAGCATTTCGCAGATCGAGCGCTGGTCGTCGCAAACCAGAATGCTAGCCACGCGACACCTCCGCTTCCGCTATCGACGGGACGTCTTCAGGGTCTTCGGCTGGCGCTTTCAGGACCTCAAGGACAAATTCCGCGCCGCCGCCCGGAGCTGCATGCACGGAAATCTTGGCGCCGTGCGCCTGCACAATCTGATAAACAATGGCCAGGCCCAAACCAGTGCCGCCTTCGAATTGCGATTGAAATGGCTCGAAAATCTTGTCCATCAGCGCCGCGGGCACGCCGGGGCCGGTGTCGGCGATGCCGATCCGCCAGAATTCCCCGGCTTGACGCAAGGACACAGTGATCGTGCCCTTGCAGTCCATGGCCTTGACAGCGTTCTCCAACAGGTTCCAAAACACTTGCTTGATGCGGTCGCCGTCAACGGCGGCAAAAGCCCGGGGCATGGCAAATTGCCGGACGATCCTCAGTTCTGAAGATTGTGAGCGGTTGCCGAGCAAAATGAGAGTGTCTTCGAGCAAGGGAACCAGATCGCTGCGCGTGAACTTGAAGCTCTTTTCCCGGGAATAGACCAAAAAGTCGGAGATGATGGCGTTGAGGCGGGTGGATTCGCGGATAATAATGCCCGCCAGCACCTTCTGCTCGTCGTTCAGCGCAGAAAGGTGCGCCAGCATGTCAATGGATCCAGCGATGGACGCCAGGGGATTACGGATCTCATGCGCGATGCCGGCCGCCAACCGGCCTACCGCCGCTAGCCGCTCCCGCATTCGGATTTCACGTTCGAGACGGCGAAGTTCCGTTCGATCGTCAAACGTGTGTACATAGCCAACAGTTCCCTGCTCTGGGACCGCCAACGCCGTCACAGTTACCCCAAAAGTCTTTTCTCCACCGCTGGGCGTCAAACCCCGTACTTCTCCCTGCGCCGAGGGCGACTCCAAGCTCGGCAAGCGGTCCAGGAAAAGCTCGGAAATGTGGCAACCGCAAACTGCAGAGGTGGTCCGCTCCAGGAGTTTTTGGCCAGGAACGTTCAGCAGGGTGATGCGGCCTTCCAGATCCGTCGTGATAAGCCCGCTGCTGATGGAGTGAATCACGCTCTCATGCAGCGCTTGCAGGCCCAGTAGTTCGCCTCTGCGGTCGCGGAGCTCCCGGCCCGCCTGGCGCAGTTTCGAGGTGAGCGCGCTGGAAAGATGCGCCACGGCCAGGTAAGCAAAGAGGTTGATCAAGATCACGACCTGAAGCGAGTTCAGGTCGCCGCGCGCCGAAGTTTGAAACGTTGGAAGTTTTTCGAAGTAATTCAGCTCCAGAACACTCCCGAAAAGCACGGCTGAAATGCCTGCCGTCACGTAGGCCCAATAGCGCGGCAAGACAATGCTGGCGACGATAATCACCAGCGGATACAGAAAGTTGAAAAAACTGTCTACGCCCCCGGTCACGTGCAACACGACGGTAGTAAAGGCCATGTCCGCGCAAATCTGAATCACGGCCTGAAGACGATATTCCTGCCAAAGCGCGGTGAGAACGATAAAAAAAACGGATATTGTGTACCACACCAGGATCACGGTGATAAAAACCCGGGTGGAAACGTTGTTTCGGGTGAGATTGACGATGAGCAGTTCAACTGCCAGCAAGACAGAGATGATGATCACACGGACCTTCACCAGCCATGCCAGCCACGCGCGCTCGTTGAACCTGGTGTCGCTCATTTTTCTTTCGCGGGTAAATGTTTGGAGCCTTGCGGCGGCGGGCACCCTGTCCCGGCGCCGCAAGTGCTCAGGTTATCCGGCAAGCTTCGCGATCATCGAGAACAGCGGCATGTACAGAGAAATCACGATGCCGCCGACTACCACACCCAAGAATCCAATCATGATCGGTTCCAGCAAAGTCAGCAGGTTCTTGGTGGCAGCGTCCACTTCGTCTTCATAGAAGTCAGCGATTTTCTGCAACATGGCGTCCATCGCACCGGTTGCTTCGCCCACCCCGATCATTTGCGTGACCATGTTGGGGAACACTCCGGATTCCTTCAGGGGATCGACGATCGTCCGGCCCTCTTCGACCGCCTTGCGCACTTTCAACAGCGCTTCTTCAAGAACGGCGTTGCCGGAAGTTCTTGCGGTAATGGTCAAGCCTTCGAGAATGGGCACGCCTGAAGTAATCAGCGTTCCCAGAGTACGGGTGAAACGGGCCACGGCAATCTTGCGCAGCACTACTCCCAGTACTGGAAGGTGCAGCAGCAAGTTATCCAGCATGTAACGCCCTTTGGGGTCCCTGCGGATTTGCTTGATGGCCACGACGAGGACGATCAAAACAAGGAAGAACACCCACCAGAACCGGCCAACAAACCGACTCGCGCCGATAACAATGGCGGTTGGCAAGGGCAAGTCTACCCCCATGCTGCTAAACATGTTGGCGAAAATCGGCACCACGAATTTCAGCAGCAATCCCACGACCAGGCAGGCAATACTGATGACCGAGGTGGGGTAGATCAGTGCCGACTTCACCGCAGACTTCAGCTTGACGTTCTTTTCTACGTACGCTGCCAGACGCTGGAGAATGGTGTCCAGAATACCGCCGGCTTCGCCAGCCTCGATCATGTTGGTGGTTAGATCGTCAAAGATTTTAGGATACTGGCGCATGGCGTTCGACAACGTTGAGCCGCCTTCCACCGTGGTCCGCACTCCGGTCAGGCACTTCTGGAAGACCTGGTTCTCCTGGTTGGCAGCCAGAATTTCCAGACACTGCACCAGCGGCAAACCGGCGTCGATCATCACCGAAAACTGCCGGAAGAAGACCGCCAGGTCCTTGATTGGCACTTTGCCGGTGCCCAGCGTGGGCATGGCAAACTCTTTGCCCTTTTCCTTGATGGCGCCGGGCGTGATCCGCTCGCGCCGCAACTGCATGGTGACCTGGGCCTTGTTGTCAGCTAACTTTTCCCCGGAGATGCGTTTCCCCTGGGCATCGGTCCCTGTAAATGTGAAAACCGGCATACCGTTAGGCTCCTCTCGTCCTCGTTACCTGCCACACCGGGGGAAAATTGTGCTTTCTTACTGCTCCTACCTGCGCTGCGCGGCGACCGCCTTGGGGGCGCCGACACCACGGTTAATAAGGTCTTGTAGTTCATCGGGCATCGATGATCGCTGCAACGCCATTTCCAGAGTGATTTGTTTCTGGAAGTAGAGCATGGCCAGCGACTGGTTGAACGTCTGCATCCCGAACTTGTCCTGGCCCGACTGCATGGCTGAGTAGATCTGGTGAATCTTGTCTTCGCGGATCAGATTGCGCACGGCGGCGTTCGGCACCAGGATTTCCATGGCCATCACGCGGCCGTTGCCGCCCACTTTCTGCAACAGCGATTGACAAAGGATTCCTTCCAGCACCAGCGAAAGCTGGGCCCGTATCTGCGATTGCTGGTGCGACGGAAAAACGTCAATGATACGGTTAATCGTAGACGCGGCCGAGTTCGTGTGCAGCGTTCCGAACGTTAAGTGGCCGGTCTCCGCAATACGCAGTGCCGACTCGACCGTCTCCAGATCGCGCATTTCGCCGATCAGCACCACATCGGGGTCTTCGCGCAGCGCCGCGCGCAAGGCAGCGCTGAAGGACTGCGTGTCGGAGTGTACTTCGCGCTGGTTTACCAGACAGCTCTTGTTCTGGTGGACAAACTCGATGGGATCTTCAATGGTTATGATGTGGTCGTGCCGCTCGATGTTGATTTTGTCCAGCATGGCGGCAAGCGTGGTGGATTTGCCGGAACCTGTAGGTCCCGTCACCAGAATCAGTCCACGTGGCTTTTCGCACAGCCTGGAAACCACTTGCGGCAGATTGAGCTGCTGGAAAGTCTTGATCTCGAAAGGAATCACGCGGTAAACGGCCCCGACTGCGCCGCGCTGGTTAAAGCAGTTGCCGCGGAAGCGGGCCAAGCCTTTCAGTCCGAAGGAAAAGTCCAGCTCCAGATTCTCTTCAAAACGATGCTTCTGCGCGTCGGTGAGGACGCTGTAGGCGAGCTGTTTGGTTTCCGACGGAGTCAGCGGCGGCATATCGAGCGGCTGCAGGTGCCCGTGCACGCGCACCTGTGGCGGCGAGTTGGTGGTGATGTGGAGATCGCTGCCGGACATGTCCAGCATCTTTTTCAGCAGGTCGCTCAGCGTTAGATTCATGCGATTTGTTTCCCTCTTTTACCCATATTGCCGACCGTTGGTGCTAGTGAATCGTTTCCCGCGCCACCTCTTCCAGAGTGGTAATGCCGTCGGCGATCTTGATAAGACCACTGCGGCGCAGGGTAATCATTCCCTGCTCCATGGCCTTTTTCTTCAGCTCCACCGCCGACGCGCCCACCAGAATGAGCTCGCGGATTTCGTCGCCTACTTCCATCACTTCGTAGAGTCCGGCACGCCCTTTGTAACCGGTGTTGTTGCAAGCGGTGCAGCCGCGTCCTTTGAAAATCTTCGCCGTCCTGGCTTCTTCCGGTGAAAAGCCGGCTTCGATCTTGGCCTGCGGTGGCAAGGGAACTTCCTCGCGGCATTCCACGCAAATCCGGCGCACCAAGCGCTGCGCGCAGATCAGGTGAACGGCTGTAGCCACCAGGAATGGCTCGATGCCCATGTTCATCAGGCGGCTGATGGTTTCCGGCGCGCCGTTGGTGTGCAGGGTTGAAAGCACCAGGTGGCCGGTAAGGGCAGCCTTGATGGCGATTTCAGCTGTTTCAAAGTCGCGGATCTCGCCCACCAGGATGACGTTGGGGTCCTGGCGCAGAAAAGCGCGCAAGGCCGCGGCAAAATTCAGGCCGATTGACTCCTTCATCTGCACCTGATTGACGCCGTGCAGTTGAAATTCCACGGGATCTTCCGCGGTCATGATGTTGGTGTCCGGTTTATTCAGGAGCGAGACCGAAGAGTACAGTGTGTTGGTTTTGCCAGATCCTGTGGGCCCGGTCACCAGGACCATGCCGTAGGGCTTGAGCACCGCGCGCTGGAATTTCTCGAGTGACTCCGGCTCGAAGCCGAGTTTGGTCATGTCCAGGCGCAGGTTCTCTTTGTCGAGCAGCCGCATAACAACTTTCTCGCCCCACAAAGTGGGCAGGCAGTTGACACGGAAATCGAGCTGCTTCCTTTTGCCCCCCACCTGCATTTTCAGCATGATGCGCCCGTCCTGCGGAAGGCGCTTTTCGCTGATATCCATTTTGGCCATGATTTTGATGCGAGAAGTAATCGCGTCTTTGAGTTTCATCGGCGGCGACATGATCTGCTGCAACACGCCGTCGATTCGAAAGCGCACCCGGTATTCTTTTTCGTAAGGTTCGATGTGGATATCGCTGGCGCCACGCTTCACCGCATCGCTCATGATGATATTCACAAGCTTAACGATTGGAGCCTCGTCAGCCGACTTCTCAAGCTCGCTCAGGTCCAGCTCTTCCTGCTCCGCTTGAAGCTCGACGTCAGTTTCCTCCATGGAAGCCAACAACTCGTCAACGTTTTCTTCCTGCGCGCCAGATGATCCGTAAGCTTTTTCGATGGCCTCAGAGATGGCAGGGGCTGACGCTACAACCGGCTCGATGTTAAAGCCAGTCATAAACTTGATGTCGTCCATGGCAAACACGTTCGTCGGGTCCACCATGGCAATGGTCAGCGACGCTCCCACGCGGCTCAGAGGCAGAATCTGGTAGCGCTTGGCGGTCTCCTCCGGAATCAGCTTGACCACCGTGGGATCAATTTCAAAATATTGCAGGTTAATGGCAGGAACGCCGTACTGGCGCGAAAGAAAGTTGGTAACGTCCTCGTCGCTCACGAACCCCAGCTGCACCAGGGTGGAGCCCAGGCGGGCGTTGTGGCCTGCTTCCTTTTGCGCCTTCAGCGCTCTCTCGAGTTGCTCTGGAGTGATGATCTTCTCTTTGACCAGAAGATCGCCAAGCCTTTGCGACATATTCCCGCTGTCCCTGGACGAAGAATTGACTCAGATGTGCTTTCCGGGGCTGTGGGGGAACAGCCAAGATCGCAATGGAAAACGTGAGCTAGGCGATTCTGTCTTTGGTGACAGAAATTGTCAATTGCCTGGTCCCGACCGAAGGTGCATGCACTTGCGGGGGACAAATTTTGGCAGTTGGAGACACCTGAAAGAGCGCCGGCTGTTGTCAACCCACCACAGTCTCTCCCCCGTCACTAGGCCTGAGAATGGGTTAGCGGAAGGACTCTTCGAATCCGGAAGCGGGCAGAGTGCGGAACGGCGTCGTCGCCGGCGTGGGCAGAGGCGCTTGGGGAACGCGCGAGCGGCCGGCGACCTCCGTGTCGCGGGTGCGGAACGGCAGTCTGAGCTTGTGGGCGATCTCCGGCCAGAATTCGCGCACTACGTCCCAAACCATGTCCGTGCCTACGCTGAAGCCCACACGGCTGGCGGTCGGGCCGAACCCGCGCTCATTGCCGGGATGATAGAGGTTGCTGACGGCCTTGGAGCTGATGGTGGCTGACCATTCGGAGAAATTGAACATTCGCCGGCCGTTGTCGCTGCGCGTCACCCAGCGGTGGCTCAGGGCGTGTCCCAGGCGTGATTTCACGCTGCCCTGGCCCTGCCGGTAGTAACGGGGGTCCTGATGGAAAATTGTCGGATACAGGAAGACGCCAAAGAAGTCGCTGCTGGCGCGATCCGCCAGCGCGGCCGAATAGCGCTTCGCGTATCCGTTGGCGCCTTGCCCGAACGAAGGATCGTCGTGGCTGACCTGGGCTTGGGCGGCGTCAATGTTGGCCCCGAGAAAGTTCAAGGGGTCCCGCTCCTGGTCCAGGAACATCTGGAATTTTCCCGCTGCGGTGAGGGCGCAAGGTTGCAGTGCATTGCGATGCCGGGGCACGTGCACGGTGTTTCGCTCCAGCCGTTGCGAAAAACGCCCAACCAACTGGTTAAAAGGGCCGCTGTACTCTCCGACTGTGAAAGCTTGCGCTGGCGCGGCGCAGGGCGCGACCTGAATCTTGGATGGCGATACCAGAGCGGCGACGGGAGTGATGGTTCCCAGTGGCGGCAAGGTTTCCGCGAACGCCAGGCCGCTCACCGCCAAAGCACCTAACAGCACGAATTGCCGCTGTATTCTGCCCATAAGCCGATGTCGCGCGACCCCGATCCGTGGCCCAACTACTCT
Source organism: Candidatus Angelobacter sp. (assembly GCA_035316085.1). Lineage (GTDB taxonomy): Bacteria > Acidobacteriota > Terriglobia > Terriglobales > Acidobacteriaceae > Angelobacter. The sequence goes on along the minus strand of DATFXI010000191.1, from coordinate 11,407 downwards.
AATTGGAACCCCTGAGGAAGGTCAGATTACCTTGGCTCACTGTCCCGTGGCCGGGACATAGTCCGGTCTCCTGCCTTCTAACCCCAACAAACGGCGAAAGTTGCCAGCCCAATCCGGGATAGTCGCGCCGTTTCGGCGAAATCCGGAAAGTCAAGTTGGAAGCTAAGGCTAAAGATTGAGATGCCCGTCTGCGGCGCGGTGTTGGGTGCCTGCGTGGAGCGGCGATTTGTATATTTGTATAATGGCCTCCTATCATGACGACCACGCCCAATCCTGCGCCCGATGAAGATTCTGAAATGCTCCGGCATTTGGGGTTGAGACCCATGGCTGTATAATTCGGCCCTGCACGGAGGCCGGAATGAAAGCAAGGTTCCTGGTTGGCATCCTTCTGCTCTTAATGGTGGCGACTCTGTCCGCGGTGGCCAAAGATATCCGCGCTACGGTCATTTATGACGACAGGGCCACGGACATCAATCCCGCACAAACTCCAGACGGCACCGATCAGCTCTGGGTCACGACCGCCGACCTCACCCGCGCCACGCGCTTTGAGGTGAAGCCTCAGGGTGTTTGCCGCGAAGAACTTTGTTTCCCGTTGCCGAAGGCGCGGCAGGCGGACTTTCTGCGCAAACAGTCGGGAAAAGAATGGTTCAATCTGACGGCATTCGCTGAGCTGGTGCACCAGCCGGTAGCGCGCGACACCGCGACCTCAACCTGGTACTTCGGCCTGCGCTCTGACCAGGTGGAAACACTGACTTCGCTGCGCGCGCCCAACTTCACCCTGCCCGACATGGCGGGCAACCTCCACTCGCTCTCCGATTTTCGCGGCAAGAAAATCCTGCTGGTGACATGGGCCTCCTGGTGAGGCTGCCGATTTGACCTGCCGGGCTGGCAGGCGCTTTACCAGCAACTGAAAGACAAGAATTTCGAAATCGTTTCCGTGGCCCAGGACACCGGTGGTGTCAAAGACGCGGGCAAATGGATTACTGACGCCAAAGCAACATACACCGTCCTGATCGACCAGGAACATCTGGTGTCAAAACTCTACAACATGGTGAATGTGCCCACCGGCGTGTGGATCGACGAGAAAGGCAGGATCGTCCGTCCCAACGAAGTGGCCTTCATTGACGATCGCTTCAAAACTTTCACTGGCCTGGACTCTGCCCCCTATCTCAACGCTCTCCGCGACTGGGTGGAAAAGGGCGATAAGAGCGCGTACGTCATGAGCGAAGCGCTGCTCGAAGCCAAGCTGGCGCCGGCCGATGCCAACGCTCTCCTGGCTTCGGCCGAATTTGGTCTGGGCGAGCAACTCTACAAGACCGGCCATCTCGCGGAAGCAATTCCACACTTCAAGGAAGCGCAAAGACTCAATCCTAAGAGCTGGAACTACAAACGCCAGGCTTATAAGTTGTCGTCAGAGAGCGACTATGGCACAACATTCGTGAAAGAGGTTGAGAAAGCCGGGGGCAGCAAGGTGTATTACCCGCCTCCCGATCTGCCGAAGGCGGGCGACGCGACAGATAAGAAGCCGTAAGCCGGTGAGGCGTGTTCGGCTTCCCTACTCGACCCTCTCAAATCCCTCGTGACAAAGCTCAAGGGTCTCAATGGCAACGTCATTGCCCTTGGCGTTCAAGTCCGGTCCTTCATACTTGCAGGGCCAGGCTTCGCGCACATGCCATTTCACCACCGGCAGTCGCTGGTTATTCAACAGCGTGATGTTTACATTGGCACGCTGAGCGTTGCCGTCCAGAACGCCTTTGATCCACTGCCAAAGCCTGAGATCTGCGGTGACACCGCGCTTCAGGACGATATTTGTGTACTTGGCCAGCCCAGGAAGCTTGCGGACGGTAAGTAGTTTATCGGCGCCCGAGCGATATTCAATGGCTGCGACCTCGACTTCCAAGCCAGTCACTTCGGAAAAGGTGGCTTCGGCAATGTTGTCAATTTCAACAAGAAAGTTGAAAGCCGCGAGCGGGTCGTTGCGAGCAGCCATGTTTCACCTCGTGATTCTGTAAGGCAGTGAAAGGTAGATTTCCAGATCGTGCTGGATCACGGTGTCAAAGTGATTTCCCTGATCGTCCGCGTATTTGATGTGTGCGGCCACCCGTAAGGGCTCCCCGCGGCCAAAGTAAGCGGCTCCAGAATCCAGAAGGAACCGAATTTGTTTGCCCGCCGGGAAGAACGCGATGCCGCGAAACAACGGTAACTCGGCCATCGGTTGCCGCCCGCCAAGGCCGCGGATCGGCGGCTTCAATTCGGTGCGAACGTCGTGCGCGGGGCGGGCTCCGATGTTACGCAGCGATATGAAAAGGGCTCCATCATCAAAGTCGAAATCCAGGATGATCTCCGGCCTCAGAGCGGCCCGATCTGCAGCCGGGCCAGGCGGAGCGGTGGACCGAACATCGTCGTTCATTGGAAGCAGCACATCATAGCATGTGAAAACAACCTCCGCGCCTAAACGTTTTTCAGTCAGCAGCCGACACATTCCCTACAAAAAAACGAAGGAAAACCGGTAGTGGTACAGTTTGCCGGTAAGAATTCATCGCGGCGCGATGAACGTCTGTCGGCACCCCACCGCGCCAAAAGCGGGCGCGTCGGGGACCCCGCGAAGGCCCGCCCGCCGCGCGGGCGAACGAATCGCTAGACCCTGATACTGCTGGTGGGGTCAGGTTCTCAAACTGACCCACCACCGAAAAACCGGAGGGGGCGGCTTTGGCACTTGTGCTATAACGTTCACTTCGCGTTCAAGGAGCCGAGCATCATGAAACGTGCACTCCAGCTGCTTGCCGTAGTCCTGGCCGTTGCTGCAGCCTTTGCCGGCGCGGCCGACAAGCGTTCCATCACCGAGAAGGACATTTTTCAGTTCAACTGGATTGGCGACCCGCAAATCTCGCCTGACGGCACGCGCGTGGCCTTTGTGAAAGTGTCGGTCAACGAGAAGAAGGATGGATACGATACCTCCATCTGGAGCGTTTCCACGCGCGGTGACGAACCGCCGCGGCGTTTGACTGACGGCAAACGCGATGCGTCGCCGCGCTGGTCGCCCGACGGCAAGTGGCTAGTGTTTGTGCGAGCCCCCGAGCCCGCTGCGCCGGCGGCAGGTGCTGGAGCAGGGGGGCGTCCGCCGGCTCCGCAACTCTACATGCTGCCCATGAGTGGTGGCGAATCCTGGAAGTTTACTGAGCTGCCGCGCGGCGCGGGGAACCCAGCATGGTCGCCGGACGGCAAGCTCATCGCCTTCAGCAGTGACACATCTCCGGAAGACCTGGCCAAGCTGCGCAAGAACGCACCGGCGGCGGCCAAGCCCGATGACAAGGCCGCAGCAGCGCCGTCCAAGCCCGCCGATCCTGATGCCGACCGCGAAAGCGATGTGCGCGTGATCTCCCGTTCCGTCTATCGCCAGAACGGTGGCGGATACATTGATTTCAAACATCCCGGCCACATCTGGGTGGTCAACACGCCACAGAGTTCAGAAGATGCGGTCACGCCCAAGCAACTCACACGCGGCAAATATTCGGAAGATGGGGCCATCTGGTCGAAGGATTCGAGCCGGATTTATTTCTTTACCTCGCGAGTTGATGATCCAGCCTACGAGCTTCCGCACGTAGACGTTTACTCCATCGCCGCAACCGGCGGCGAGCCGGAAAAGGTAATGACCATCAACATGGCACCCCGGGCCGTCGCCCTCAGCCCGGATGGCAAGCGTCTGGCGTTCTGCGCATCCGTTAACGAGCCGGTGCACTCTTACACGCAGCCTGATCTCTGGGTGATGGACCTGACCGCCGATGCCAAACCCAAAAATCTGACCGCGGGCTATGACTTCGATGTTTGCAGCGGAGTGGGCGGCGACCAGGGCACGCCGCGTGGCAGCGGCGGCAGCCGCGTAGTCTGGACAGCTGACGGCAAAGGCGTGATCGCGGTCGCAGCGGAGCAAGGGAAAGCCAACCTGGTGCAGTTCGATGCTGCTTTCGGCAAACCAACGGAAATCACTCGTGGCAACCACGCGGTGGAGAATTATCGCGCGACCGAAGACGGATCGAGGTTCGTGGCTTTGATCTCTACGCCCACCAACATCGGCGATCTGTTCGTGGTGGAGCGCGGCGGTCAGCCCAGACAGATTACTCACATCAACGACAAGCTCTTCTCACAGCTCAACCTGACCGAGCCGGAAGAAATCTGGTACACGAGTTTTGATGGCAAGAAAGTCCATGCCTGGATCCAAAAGCCGCCGGACTTTGATCCAGCCAAGAAATATCCGTTGATTCTCAACATTCACGGCGGGCCACACGCGGCTTACGGTTGGATCTTCGATCACGAATTTCAATGGATGGCGGCTAAAGGCTACGTGGTGCTCTATCCCAACCCGCGTGGCAGCACATCGTATGGCCAGGACTTCGGGAACGTCATCCAGTATCACTACCCTGGCGACGACTTCAAAGACCTGATGGCCGGCGTGGACGAGGTGCTCAAGCGCGGCTACATCGACCCCAAGAAACTTGGCGTAACCGGCGGCAGCGGCGGCGGCCTCTTGACCAACTGGGTCATCGGTCACACCGACCGATTTGCCGCTGCGGTCGCGCAGCGTGACATCGCCAGCTGGAGTGACTGGTGGTACTCCGCTGACTTCACTCTCTATCAGCCGTCGTGGTTCAAAGCGCCGCCGTTTGAAGATCCCCAGGACTACGTGAACCGCTCTCCCATCACTTACATCAAGAGCGTGAAGACGCCCTTGATGCTGGTGTTAGGCGAAGCCGACTATCGCACGCCTCCCGGCGCCGGCGGCGAGGAGATGTTCCGCGCCCTCAAGTTCCTGAAGCGTCCGGTGATCATGGTGCGCTTCCCCAACGAGTCCCACGAGCTCTCGCGCTCCGGCCAGCCGTGGCATCGTGTGGAACGTTTGCAGCACATCGTAGGCTGGTTCGACGAGTACTTGCAGGGCATCCACAAGGCCGAATACAGCGATGCCACCGGACACGAGATTACGGTGAAGACGCAAGAGTAAGGAGCATAATGAATGTTCCGTCTTTCCTGGGTCGTAGTGGCATCGTTGTTGCTGGCCTCGTGTGCGCTGGCGCAGTCTAACTCTACTCCGACTTACGACCTGCTCATCACCCACGGGCGCATTATCGATGGCTCGGGCAATCCGTGGTATAGCGGCGACATTGCCATCCAGGGCGATCGCATCGCCGCCATCGGCAAACTGGAAGACGCGACCGCCCGCCGCGTGATTGACGCCGGCGGCCTGGTGGTGGCGCCGGGATTCATTGACATGCTGGGGCAGTCGGAAACTGCTTTGCTCATCGATAACCGCGCCTTGAGCAAGCTCTCCCAAGGAATCACCACGGAGATCACTGGGGAGGGTGGCTCCATCGCGCCACAGAACCCGCTCACGCTCGCGGCCCTCGAGCCTTCGATTGCGCCGTATCATCTGAAAGTCGATTGGACTGACCTCAAAGGCTACTTCGATCGTCTGGAAAAACAAGGCACCCCGCTGAATATCGGCACGTACGTTGGCGCGGCGCAGGTGCGGGAAGCCGTGCTGGGGGACGTGGACCGTCCACCCACGCCGCTGGAACTGCGGACGATGAAAGCGCTGGTGGAACAGGCCATGCAGCAGGGCGCCATGGGAATCTCGACTGCGCTGATTTATCCGCCGGGCCATTATGCCAAGACCGAAGAGTTGATCGAGCTGGCCAAAGTGGCATCACAATACGGCGGCATTTACGCGACGCACATGCGCAGTGAAGGCCAAAGCGAAACCGCGGCCATCGAAGAAGCCCTGCGCATCGGGCGCGAAGCCAGCCTGCCGGTTGAGATCTTTCACCTGAAGGTTGTGGGCAAAGCGCGCTGGGGCAGCATGCCGAGGGTCGCCGCCATGATCCAGGCGGCGCGCGACTCCGGCCTGGACGTTTCCGCCGACATGTATCCCTACGTGGCCGGCGCCACCGCGTTGGCATCCAGCTTGCCACCGTGGGTCGCCGACGGCGGTCTGCCCAAGCTGCTGGCACGGTTGCGTGATCCTGCAGTGCGCGCGCGGATCAAGAAAGAAATGCAAGAGGACCACGCCGAGTGGGAAAACTTGTATCTAGGCGCAGGCGGGGCGCCCGGTGTAATGGTGGCCTCCGTCATCAACAAAGACCTGAAACAATTTACCGGGAAGACGGTGGCTCAGATCGCCGCCGAGCAGAAAAAGGATCCGTTGGACGCGCTGTTTGATTTTGTTCTCGCCGACAACGGTCAGACCGGCGCGTTGTATTTCATCGCCAACGAAGACGACCTGCAGTACGGGCTCAAGCAACCGTGGACCAGCATCGGTCTGGACGCCGGCGAATTGCCGCTGGATGGCCCGCTGTTTGAACCGCATACCCACCCGCGGGCTTTTGGATCAATGCCGCGCTTCCTGGGACACTACGTTCGCGACCTGCATCTGCTGGCGCTGGAGCAGGCTATCCGCAAGATCACGTCACTCCCGGCGCAACGGGTGCGCTTGACCGGCCGTGGATTAATTAAGGAAGGATTCTTCGCCGACATTACAGTCTTTGATCCCGCAAGCATCTCCGATAAAGCCACGTATGCCGAACCAGCGCAACTTTCGCAGGGAGTGAAGTACGTCTTGGTGAACGGCAAAGTGGAATTTGAAGACGGGAAAATGACCGGCGTAATGGCCGGCAGAGCTCTACGTCGCGCAATGCCGGCAGCTACGGTAGCCAGATAAGAGGATCAACCAGCCAAGCCGCACTCATCAGGCGGCTTTGGTCTGGATCAATGGGGAACGGTCCGCCTCCCGCCCGATGGGCAGCACCAGAGAGAAGCGCGTTCTGCCGTGGTCTTCACCAAATTCGAGCCTGCCTCCGTGTTCCTCGGCGATGGTCTTTGACAAGCTCAAACCCAATCCCGTCCCTTTACCCACTGGCTTGGTAGTAAAGAAGGGTTCCATGATACGCGGCTGCAGCTCAGCGGGAATCCCCGGTCCGCCGTCGATGACGGAGATCTCCACCGAGTCGTCGTGCTGTGTTACGTCAAGCCGTACCCAGCGGTCGTCTTTCTGTTCCACCACCGCGTCGAACGCGTTTTGCAACAGGTTGAGCAGGGCCTCGGCGATCCGCGTTTCCCGGCAGGCCACGCTGACCTCGGGCACCTGGGCCGGCAAGATCAGTTTTATGCCGTTGGCACGGAACCGTTCACCGGAGATCTCCAGCGTCTCTTTCAGGATCTTGCTGATGCTGGCAGGAAAGAATCTTTCGCTGGAGCCCTCACGCGAAATCTGCAGCAAGCTTCGCACGATGCCGGCAATACGCTCAGAGGTCTCGCGGATGCTCTTGGCGCTGCCCGCCACAGTTTCCGGCGGCACGCTTTTGTCCTGCTCCGCCATGTCGATCAAATTGCTGGCCAGCGCATGAATGATGCCGACTGGGTTGTTGATTTCATGGGCGATGTTGCCGGCCATCATGCCCAGCGCCGAAAGCCGCGCGGAAGTTATTAACTGCGCCTTGTTGGCCTCAATCTGCGCCTCCATGCGTTTACGCTCGGTGATGTCCATCGCGGTCCCCACCACGCGAACCACTTTGTCATGCTCATCCAGGACTACTCCTTCGGCGGAGGAAATGTGGCGCACAGAGCCATCAGGCCGCAGAATGCGGAATTCCACGAAATCCTGGGTTTTCCCCTGAATCGCCCGCTGCAGCGAGGCTTGCACCTTGGGCAGGTCTTCAGGATAGACGCACCGCACAAATTCTTCATATGGCATGGGGACTACTTTGGGAATTCCGAATATTTCGAAGTGGGTATCGTCCCAGACCGTCGTGTTGGTGCGCAGGTCCCAATCCCATATACCGATCCAGGCGGATCGCGTCGCAAGGAACAGCCGCTCCGTCAAGCTTCGCAATTGTTCCTCAGCACGCTTGCGCTCGGTAATGTCGCGATTGATTACCAGAATTGCCTTCGGCGCTCCGTGGTCATCGCGCCACAGGGACCAGCGGCTGGCCACTACGATAGGCCTACCTTCGCGTGTGAGCTGCTCCAGTTCACCCTCCCATGAGCCCTGCGCCAGCACGATGGCTTCAATTTCTTTAAGCGGGATGGGATACTTGCTGTGCACAAGCTCCTGCGGCATGCGTCCGATGGCTTCCTCTGGGGACCAGCCATAGGTGTTCTTGCCTCCGCGGTTCCAGAAGATGATCTTGCCCTGCAAGTCGCGCACGGCGATCAAGTCGGGCGCCAGATCCAGCAGGGCAGCTTGCTCCGCGATCTTCTGTTCCGCGTGCTTCCGTTCCGTGATGTCTTCAACCATGCCGAGACCGTATACAGGCCGGCCTTGACGATCGCGCACCACTGAGGCGGTCAAACCCGCCCACATGATTTCACCGTTCTTTTTGATGTAACGCTGCTCCATCCTGCAGACCGGAATTTCGCCTGTGTCCAGCTGTCCCAGCAGTTTGGCGCACGATTCGCGATCGTCGGGATGAATCATATCGAGCGGCGTCATCTTCGCCAGTTCCGCTTCGGAATAGCCCAGCATGCGGCAGAAGGCCGGGTTGGTTTTGGTCATTCGGTGGTCCGCATCCAGCAGGGCGACGCCGATCGGCCCTTGCTCAAATACGCCACGGAAGCGCTCCTCGCTCTCCTCCAACGCTTCCCGCGCCCTCTTGAGGTTCGTGATGTCCTGATGAATCGAGACCCCAACTTCCCCGTATTCAGGATGATGAAAAACGGACACCATTACCGCGCACCAGAAGGGCGTTCCGTCTTTGCGCCGATGCAAGATTTCTCCCCGCCACACTCCCGAGCGCCTTATTTCTTCCGTGATCTCTCCCGAGACCTCTTCCGGACGGCGATGATGGTCCGCGTTGATTACTTCAACCTGCTTTCCCGCGAGTTCGCCCGGCCCGTAGCCAAACATCTTTTCGAACTTGGGATTGGCATGAACGATGACGCGATCTTCCACCCGGACCAGGCACACGGCTTCTTCCATGTGGGCGAAGATTGCGTTGCCCAGCTGCAGCGCAGCATCGGCACGCTTGCGTTCGGTGATGTCCTGGATCATGCCCACGCCGTACAGCGGTTCGCCTGCCCGGTCACGAATCACGGAGGAGCTCAGACTCGCCCAGAGAACTTCGCCGTTCTTCTTCAGGTAACGCTTTTCGGTTCTGGCGACCGGAAAGTCGCTTCGGAGCAGGTGTTCTATCAACTCCAAGGTCTCCGGCCTGTCCTCGGGATGCGTGATTTCCAGGGGCGTCATGCGGGTAAGCTCTTCTTCCGTGTAACCCAGCATCTCGCAGAAAGCGGAGTTGACCTTGACCATGCGGTGGTCCCCTCCTATCAATGCGATTCCGGTGGGGCCCTGCTCAAACACGCTGCGGAAACGCTCTTCGCTTTGGAGCAGTGCCTCTTCCGCCTGCTTGCGCTCGGACATGTCGCGCACTACCGCCACCACCACCGGTTCGTTCTGCGCCGACTGCACGGGCGTGAGCGAGATTTCGACAGGAAATTCGCTCCCATCCTTGCGACACGCCCGCAGCTCTCGTGCCTGCGCCCTGGGCCGAGTGCTGGGCGCGGCGTAGAGATGTTCGCGGGAGGTTCGGTGCAGGTCACGGAGCGCGCCGGGGAAAAGGCTTTCAATCAACATGCCCAGGACGTCATCGTGCGGGTAGCCGAACATCTCCTCAGCTTTTTGGTTCACGCGAAGAATCTTGCCCTGCTGGTTGAGCATGATCAGGCCGTCAGGCGCGGCTTCAAAGAGCTGATGCAGCATCATGCCTCGGGCTTCGATCTCACGGCTGCGCTTCCGCGCTTGCTGCGCCTGGGCCACGGCAATTGCCACCAAGACCGCTCCGATGAGGCCTCCGGCCAGAATGGTGTGCGAGATCATCATGAGTTCGCTTCGCTCGTGCGCTATCAGCGCCTGCCACGCTCCCAGCGCACCGGTGGCCAGCCCCAGACCAAGGCCAAGCGGCAACCATCGCGGCGTGGTTTCTCCTACCTGGCCCTCTTGCCAGGCCCAAGACATGAGTCCGGCGCCGAGCAGAACTACGCCCGCCGACGTAAACGGCGACATTCGAGTCAACTGGCTCCAACCATAGGTTTCCATGTAGCCGAGCAGATGCCCCAACGCGCTGACCGTGCCTACCGCGGTGAGCGACGAACTGAGGACACCCACGATGGTCGAAGCAGGGGGAGTAGGGCGCAGCCGCGCCGTTAGTATCAGCGAGAGACCGATGGCAAGGAAGCAGAGGGCGCTCACCGGGGACATCCGGCCGCGGTGCGAGGTGAGCAAATTGAGGTAGTCGCGCCCCAGCAGTTCGTCGATTCCAAAGTTTCTAGCCGTTGCGTATTCCATCAGCACCAGGGCCGCTATCAGGAGCACGAGCGCAGCGCAAAGCAATGCAGCCCGCCTGCGGCCGGCCGCGGTGAACGCCAGGCCGGCGCCGCTCAACAACAGTGCGAACGCAGTCATGCGGTGCGTGGGAGTGCGACCCGGAATTGCTTGGATGAGTGGCACGAAGTGTACGTGCCACGCCACGAGCATGGCTGTACCCATCGCGGCAACGGTACAGCCGGCGGCTATCATTACGGCTTTGGGCCAATCTGGTCGCGCAACGGCCATACTCGAGGACCAGTGCCTCTAAGGTCTGAAGGCCTGTGAGCGCGTAGGATTCTTCCTTCGGCCAGGCAGGGCTAGATTCGTAGCTGGTGTGCCCAGGCTGCTGGTCAAGGCGCGCGCTCTCGCAGCCTGCTAATCCGCTTTGAGTCTCTCTGTCAGTCCTTAGTTCTTTAATCTTAAACTCTTTAGATGATGATTTCCGCTTGTGCAGAAAGAGAGCTGCGGGATGGACCCCTCGAACGTAAGCGTGCTCGAGCAGCGCATAGCGATCTGCCGGGTGATCTGGTAAACTTGAGAGGTCTTCGGGTTTAGAGCACTTCTCGACTGTCATTCCGCACAGAGCTGGGGACGTAGTTCAGTTGGTTAGAACGCTGCCCTGTCACGGCAGAGGTCGCGAGTTCGAGTCTCGTCGTCCCCGCCAGCTTTTTCAATAACTTAGAGAGCAATCGCCCCGAGCACCAGGGTTCAGCTCCAAAGTCAGTCCTGCGACCGCCACGCGCGCAGCACTCTCATCACTGTATTGCTCGACTGCGCCGATAAACTAGTGCGCGGCGTTGCCCGCGCGCCGAATCGGGCTATCGCCTCAGGAACTCACCGATTACGACCGCCAACGACGGGCTAGCAATGATGTTGTAGTGAGTCGTGCCGGGAAGGATAGCCAACTGCGCCATCGACCTCATCGATCCGTCTAGTCCGGCGTCCCGTTGTGCGCCACCGAGAGCCTTGTAGAATTCAACGATATGCTCGGCGCGAACGGCATCTGCATCGGCAAAGACCAAAAGTGTCGGTTCCTTGAGAGCCTTGACCTGC
>DATFXI010000190.1:0-7206 GCA_035316085.1 Candidatus Angelobacter sp. | reverse complement strand
ATTTCACCCTCCGCTTCGGATTGTTGCAGCCGCGTACCGATTTCGATCTAAACTACCAAACTCATTGCATTGGCTCCCACTTGATCTTGGTGCACTCGTAGTTCCGCTCGCATAAGTCCTCGGGTATTTTTTGAGGGTCATGGTTGTAATACCTGGAGAGCTGGCAGCCGAAGCGAGCGTGACCATCCAGGATCTGCGCCCACTGCTTGGCGCTGTAGATCCTGACAGGCCCCGTCCTCTTAATCTCGCTGGTTTTCCAAGCCTCGGAGACCGGCGAAAAATCGTCGTTAAAGACACTGACTCCGCCGGATTCCGCATACGTCAAAAATGTGCCCACCATATAGCCCTCGTTGCTAAGCCCGTAGGACATGTGCATTTGCAGATCGTATGTTCCGCCACCGGGGTCGGTGGTATAGCTGTCGAGGTTTGGGATGTAATACCCGCCGGTGATTTTGCTGTGAATGGGCGGGTTGAGGGCGAGCTTCAGGCTAAGGTGAGAGACATTGCAATCATCGTGCTGGCCTGACGAGAGGTTTAGTGTCGAACCAGGCAGGCCGGTGAACTGGAACAAGGCTTTGGAAGTCTTTTTTCCATCATCAAAGACCAGCTCCAGCGGCTCGGCGGAGTTCTTGGAGACCTTGATAGTGCCCAGCGACAGCCACACGGTCACGGGCACCTTCTCGTTGGCGCCGACTTTGACGCTCTTCGGCATCACTGATACGCCCTGCGGCACTTGGCTCCCGGCGCGAATGGTTCCGCTGACCGGAGTGCTCAGCCCGAAGAGCGTAACGTTCAGGGGCACATACTTTTCTCCGGCGATGGCCAGGATTTCCTTGGTCTCCGGGGCCATGGTGGCAGAGAGTTTCAACCCGTCAAACATGCCGACCAGCGGAACGGCAACGGTCCAGTTGCCGTGCCTTCCCGGACCGGTCACTTTCATGGTCGCTGACTTCTGCCCTGCCGCTTCGGTGAAGAGGTTGAAGTGGGGCTGGAAGGCGATGTCGATCTGGATATCGGTGTCCGGCGCCAGACTCCACTGAAATGGTCCCGACTGCCCATCCTGATAAGTGATCTTGTTCTTGACCGGTGGTATGGGTCCGAGGTTTTGGGTGGATTTATTGCCCGGGTTGTTCTTGCTGGGCAACTGCACCGGGCCAAGCTCCCGGAACTCGGCGACGCGGAATGGACCTTTAGGAATTTGAACCGTCACGTAGCCGGCGGCGGTGGTGGTGAGATGAAAAGTCTTGCGGGTCATATCGCCGTTCCAGACTTCGCCAAAGTCGAACTGATCGGGCGAATGCGTGGGAGTATTCATAGCCACGGCTGCTCCCTTTGGCCCAGGGGCCGGGGTCGGCAGCGCGCTGACGGTTGCAGGCGCTGCACTGGAGGGGGTTGTCACGGCTGGCTTTGGGGCCTTTGCGCTCGGGCCTGTCTGCGGATTGAGTTGGACCAACGAACCGGCCACCGCGCCGCGCAGGGGTATGCTGACACGCCAGGGCTGGTTGCCCGGACCGCTGAGGACCATGGTCCCGGTTCGAGGGCCGGGGCTTGCGTCGTTTAAATTACCGGGCGTGAAGACAATGTCGAGCTGCATCTCCTCACCGGCTGCAAAGTTCAATTGGTAGATCGAGAAAAAATTGTCGGCCTGGACCGGAATCGGTTTAGCCGGCGCGGGGCGCAATGCCTGGGCCGACGATCCTCTGCCCACCTGCGCCGGCGCTATTCGGCGCAGCTCCGTCGCCAAAAACATCCCTTTGGGCATCTGCAGTGTGACGGCTCCGGCGGTCGGAGCCGTGATCGAGAATGTCCTTTGCGAAGATGCCTTGTAATCCACCGTTCCAAAATCCATAAGCGCAGGCGAATACTTCGGTCCGGCGAGGGCTGGAGCTGCAGTTAAGGGGAGTTGCGGGGCAACGGGCGTTGGGGCTGGCGTTGGCGATGGCACGGTCGCGGCGCCACAGCCGGCGCTGCCGTTTGCGGCGAGGTAGCCGGAGTTGTGGGACGGGAGCTCGCTGTACCCGGAGCTGAGGCCTGCAGCGCCGCGACCGTCATGCTGGATGTCAGAATGATCGTCAAACAGCAAAGTGTTTTCATCTTCATTCTCCTTCGCCCCGGGGTACAGCAAGGGTGGCACCCTGATGATTGAGTCCCTCTCGCGGTCACGATGGTTCAACGCCCGCTGCCTCTTTCCAGCGGCAGCATGTCGCTTCGAGCCCGGGATTGGTCGACTCATTGCGTGCAACGCATTTTAGTGCAGTATGCTTGCAATCGAGCCAAAATCAGAAGTTTGACGGTAGGGACCTGCGGAACGTATCACATTCAAATCTCAATTCTCAGGTCACTAAAAGCCTGCGGCGCGCACGCCTGGCGATTGAGTACTATCCCGTTCCCGAGCTAGAACTGACAAATCTTCGGGCCTGACGGCGCTCCCGTGCCGGGATCTGACACCACTGAAGGTTTCCTTTCGAAGACCCCGCACGCGCGAACCGACACCGACCACGCCTTCATGGGGCCTGGGCCTTTGAGTTGCACCAAGGTGTAAGTTGGACCCGAAGGCACCAGGGTGTTGAGCTTGGGCTGGAATACCAAGTCGATCTGGATAGCGCTGCCCTCGCCCACGTTCCACTGAACGTCACCGGTCAGCTGACCCGCCTGATAGACATTGCGCGCCTTGAGTTGCCGCTGGATGCTGGTGTTCATCGGGCCCATGGGAGAATTCTTATTGCCCCCGCCCAGCGGTCCCAACTCGCGGTATTCAGCCAGCCAGAACCAGGCGTCCTTGGGCACGGAGAAGATGACTATGCCGCCGATGGGAGGCGTAACCGTCAGGGTTCGCCTGGCTGATTGGCCTTCAGGAACAGTGCCGAAATCGAGATGCGTTGGGGAGTATTGGGCCGTGGTCGTAATCGGCAGCTGGGCCAGCCCGGGATTCGCCAGCGGCGGAGTTGGAGTCGGAGATGGACGCGGCGCCGCCGGGGCCGCGGATTGTGAGGAGTTCGTGGCCGGCGCTGCCCCAGCGCGTGGCGCTTTATTTCCCGCCGGCGACTGCCCGGCCGCGACGGCAACCGCGAATACAAGAGCCAGCACGCTTGAAATCGATCGTTTCATTTCAGTCCTCCTCACTTGCAAACGTTCCACGCTTACTTCCAGACAGAGTTGAGTCCTCGTGGCCCGGCGACCGAGATCCGCAGACCATAGGTGGCACAGGCGTTCTTCCAATCGAAGACGTAACCCACCGAGATGTTCTCGGCGAAGGAAGTCAAAGACCAGCCTTGCTTGTCGGTAGCCTCTGGGGAAATCCACAAGCTCACGTCGCTCACTTCAAATCCGGGCTTCAAGCCGCTGAGCGTGAGTTGGTCTGTCCCCTTGTCGCCTTGAACCCCCCAGCGATCAACCACCACGGCAAGGCCGTTCACAGCGTCTGACATGACTCCGCAAGACATGAAGGTAAAGTTCTTGGCGTGTTGGCAGTTAGAAATGTCCGGGTCGCCAAAAATAATCTTGCTGGCGGCATTGGGGATGTCGCTTAGCGCATAGGTCTGGCGCGCGGCATAGAACTTGAGTCCTTGAAATGCAGTCTGATGGCCGTTGCTCGAAACCACCACCAGGGTTACGCCGTCACGGTCGAGTTCCCCCGCAAGATCGGGCTGCACCCGGGCGACGATGTTCTTGTCATTCCAGAACTGAATTTCAAACGGGATGTTGCCATGGGCGAATCCGCCATAGAGATGCATGGATCCTTGCGCGTCGCCAAAATTGCAGCCGATCAACGTGAACAGGTTGCTGTCGGGATCGGTGGTGAAGACCACGCCCTTTTTCTGTCCATTGATGGAAAAGATCAGCGCGTCAGGGGTCTTGGCGCAGACCAGCACGTTCTCGACGGGTCCGGGCGATGTTTGCATCGTTTTGTTCCCTGTCCCAACGCCGCTCGTTGAAGAATTGGCTAATCCGACGTTGGTCGCCCCACCGGCTCCGATCGATTTCGTGGTCTGACCCGTACCGCCGCGGTTGCTTCCCAAGATTCGCGTACGCTCCGCGGCAGCCGCCTGGTTCTGCTGTTGCAGTTGGGCCAGGACCTTCAAATTCATTCCCTTGGGGGAGAGTTCAGCGCGGTGCTTGGACATCAAGAGTACCGGCTTGCCGGAGAAGCCCTTTTGCATCGCTGGTCGATTGGCGCCGGCAGAGCCTGGGCTGGCAAGTCCGGGTGAATTTCCCGATTTGCCTGACTGCAATATGGGGTTACTGGGTTTGTAACTTGGCTGTGGCGGCCCTGGTGTCAGGCTTATAGGACTCAAGGATCCATGCAGCGGCACCGGCAGCACCCAATTGCCGTGCGGGCCGGGCCCGGAAACGTTCATGGTCGCAGTCTTAAATGTTCCACCGCCGTCCTGCGCCTTGGGCGTGAACACTACATCGATCTGCATTTCAGTGTTCGGCGCCATGCTCCACTGGAAAGGCCCGTTCTGTCCCTCCTGGTACTTGATCCGCGACCTGACTCCGCCAGTCACCGGCATCTGGCCGTTGTTGATCTTGCTTGGGTTCTGCGTCTGGGCCATCTCCCGGAACTCGGACACGCGAAACGGCCCAGGAGGGATGTTGACGGTCACATAGCCGGGCGCATTGGTGGTCAGCGAGAGAGTCCTGGTGGCTGATTTCCCATCCAGAACTTGGCCGAAGTCCAGCTGGTCCGGCGCATGTTGCGGCGTGTTCATGGTGGGGACGGCAGGTTGTGTGACTGCCATCGCTGCCGCGGGATTGGGAGCAGGCCGGTCGCCGCTTTTTTGCGGCGGTGTGGGCGAGGGACTGGCAATGGCCCTGGCCCCCGGGGCTGACGCTTGCTGTGCCTCCGCCGGGTTCAGCCCCGCTCCCACAACGAGCAGTAACATCAACGCAAAATATTTACTCTTCATAATTACTCCCTATTGCACTTCCCAAACGAGTCGGACACCACAACGATGGCGCCGGTTCAAAAACGTCCAAGCATCTTCTCCGCCAGCGGGCGGAGCGTATCCATGGACACCATGTCTTGCTGCGCGGGGACCAGAATGCTGATCGTGGCCATGCCGGTGGGTTTTTTGACCGCCATGCACTGCGTGGCGTACGGCCCCTGCTTCGGCGGAATGAGCGTGGTGCAGAGGATGGAAGACCCAAATCTCTTGGCCTCCATCTTGGCTTTAATGCTGTCGGCACTCTGGCGTGACATCTGCTCAAGGTAGCCGAGCGGATCGGCCCACTTCGGATCGGCGGCCGATTTCGCGTCCCCCGCGGCGAACATCACCATCACGGACATGCGTTTCGGCAATATGCCGCCGGCGCAAGTCGGGATCGTGGCGCTCATTGGCGCGTTGCCGCTGTAGCCCGAAAGCTTGCCGCCTAATGCGTTTTCGATCTCCGCCGGAGTTAAGAGTTTGCAGGGATCAACCTGCGCAGCGGCCGGCAACGAGAGAGCCAGCAGAACGAATGCAAATACCGCGATGAGACGATTCATGTATTTCTCCTGTTTGTTTTTTTTCGAGCATCAAAAACGCCCCAACATCTTTTCCGCCAGCAGGCGGAGCTTGTCCATGGACACCATCTCTTGCTGCGTTGGGACCAAGACCGTGACTGCCGTCATATTGGGCGGTTTGACGGCATAACACTGAGTGTTGAATAGCCCCTGTTTGGGTGTAATGAGCTGCGTGCAGATAATGGATGATCCAAATCTCTGCATATTCAACTGCGCGCCGATGGCCTTGGCACTGTCGCGCGAATAGGTCTCAATCCAACTCATGGGATCGGCAATTTTCGGATCGCCCGGCTTCGGGGCTGCAAACATCATCCCAACGGACATGCCTTTCACCGGGTCACCGTTGCAGGTCACGGTGTTGCTCCCTTGCACGCTGCCGTGGGTGAATTGGGGAACCTTGACACCCAAGACGCTTTCTATTTCGGCTGGAGTTAGAAGTTTGCAGGGATCAACCTGCGCGCTGGCCCGTAACGATGAAACCAGCAGGGCGAATGCGAATACCGAGATCAGTCGATTCATGAATCTCTCCTTCTCGTCGATCCGTGTGGGGACAGTCAAAAGCGGCCTGACATCTTTTCCGCCAGCGGGCGTAGCTTTTCGATCGGCACCATGTCAGCGCGCGTCTTGACGGTGATCTCGATCCCGGCAACAGCGTCACCTTTGCTTACCGTGCAGGTGGTGTTGAAACCATGTGCTTCCAGGTTCTTCGGCGGAATTACGGCGGAGCAGGTAATGGGGCCAAAGGTCTGGACATCCACTTGCGCCCCCATCTTCCTGTAGATCTCTATTCCCTTGCGTTCTGCCTCACCTGGAGGCCCAGCGTTCTTTCGTTTGGCAAGCCGCAACATCACAGACGCTTTGGGCGAAGTGCCCATGCAGAACTGTGCGCTGGCGCCGCCGGGACCTTGCGGGTTGAGTCCTGTAACCTTGGCGCCGAGCACGCCTTCGATTTCTGCCGGGCTAGCGAGCCCGCATGCTTTGTTGGCCTGTGAATGGGCCGCGAACGGCGAACCGAGCAGGACTGCGAGTGTGAATGTCGTGATGTAGCGATCCATAACCCTCCCCTTCTCCAATGAAGTTCTTGCTTGAAGTTCTTGCTGATCACGCCGGTCGGGCCGGCACGCACGGAGTTTCCAGCGGAATAGAAGAGAGGTCAAATGTACAAGCCGTTAAACCTTGTATTAACTGGCAACTGATTGTTTTCACTGCACTTGTGGCCGTGTATTAATCGCAGAGGCGTTGCGGCATCAGTGGTAAACTGCTGCCCATTCAACGGGCCCTGTGTAGGGGGAGGCCATGGCTACTCCGGCCGGGCAGAGAAATGTCTTCCGTTTTGGCTTGTTTGAGGCTGATCCGGCCTCGGGAGAGCTGCTCAAGCAAGGCGAACACGTACGCCTGCAAGATCAGCCATTCCGCATGCTCATCCTGCTTCTCGAGCGTCCGGGCGAGGTGGTTACGCGCGAAGAGCTGCGGGAAAAACTCTGGCGACAGAACACCTTCGTTGAGTTCGACAATGGCTTGAACGTCGCGGTTAAGAAAATACGTGACGCTTTGGGTGACAACGCGGAGAACCCCCGTTTTGTAGAGACCGTCCCGCGACGCGGTTACCGCTTTATTGCACCTGTATCGATCAAAGCGCCGGAATCGGCGGTTGCGGCGCCGCAGCCCTTGCCGCCCAGTGGCGGGGAAGGATCGCGCCA
>DATFXI010000189.1:0-14494 GCA_035316085.1 Candidatus Angelobacter sp. | reverse complement strand
ACCAGGTACACGGCGATCGCGCGCTCCTTCCAGAATCCCCAGGCGTTGGGAATCTCATATGCGCGGCGGAAGCCGTCCATCCAGGAGATCATCACACCGGTAGCCGCCATCAGTGTGACCACGGAAGCGGAAATGATGATGCGAGTGGCGTGATGCTGCTTGGTCTGGAGGAAGGAGACCGCCAGCGTGCGCGTCCCCGGGGGCAGCACCCAGCGCACCGCAGTCGAAATCTGCTGCAGGAAGCCCTCGGTATTGTGCGAGGCCTCAAGCGCCGATGTGACCACCAGAAACGCCGGAAACAGCGTCAGAATCGACGAATAAGCCGCGGCCTTGGCTACCGAGTACTGCCCGTGCATGAAGGCCTGCCATAAAGCGCGGCGCAACCGGGTAAAGTGCATGCGGTGACTAGGGTAAAGGGGTTTCTAAGGGGACGCAACAGCGAACGGGCGGTTGACCTGAGGGCGATGTAACGGAACCAATCCCAAAGACGAGGCGTGCCAGTCCCCCTGGGTAATCAACTCTGCCGAAAAACCCGGCCAAAAATGACGCGGACCGGTTTCCCGGCCCGCGATTGATTACTAATCGTTAAACAGAAGTTTACTCCGCTGCCATCTCCTCGGCTTCGCCCTCCTGGCGCAACAGCTCCAAAGCGCGCTCAGCTTCGGCGTAGGCCTGGGAGACCTCTTCCTGGACCTTGGCCGCAGCCTGTTCGAGCTCGGGTGACAGGCGAACGTTGCGGTAGAACTCCATGCCGGTTCCGGCAGGGATAAGCCGGCCGACGATGACGTTCTCCTTGAGACCGCGCAGGTGGTCCACCGCTCCCTGGATCGAGGCTTCGGTGAGCACGCGCGTGGTCTCCTGGAATGACGCCGCGGAGATGAAGGATTCGGTCGAGAGCGAGGCCTTGGTGATGCCCAGCAGTAGCGGGCGGCCCGTGGCCGGGCGGCCGCCGTTGGCGATCACCCGCTCGTTCTCTTCGCGGAAGCGGAATTTATCCACCTGTTGCTCGAGCAGGAACGTGGTGTCGCCCACGTCTTCTACCTTCACCCAGCGCATCATCTGCCGGACGATTACTTCAATGTGCTTGTCGCTGATGGTCACACCCTGGAGTCGATACACTTCCTGGATTTCGTTCACCAAGTAAGCTTGCAACTCCTTCTCACCAAGCACGGCAAGAATGTCGTGCGGGTTGAGCGGGCCGTCCATGAGCGGCTCGCCGGCGCGCACGCGCTCACCTTCCTGCACGTTGATGTGTACACCACGGGGCACGGAATATTCCTTCTCCGCGCCGTTATCGGCCACGACGTAGACTTTACGCTGGCCTTTGGAAACTTCGCCGAACTTCACCACGCCATCGATCTCACTGATGATGGCGGTCTCGCGCGGCTTGCGGGCCTCAAACAGCTCAACCACGCGCGGCAGACCACCGGTGATGTCTTTGGTCTTGGTGGTTTCGCGCGGGATCTTGGCCAGCACGTCGCCAGGATGGACTTCATCTCCGTCCTGCACCATCAGGTGGGCCCGGGACGGCATCAGGTAACGCCGCGACGTCTTGCCTTTGACGATCAGCGCCGGCTGGCGTTTCTCGTCCGGCGACTCGCCCACGACGTGGCGCGAGAGTCCGGTGACTTCGTCCACTTCCTCATGCAGCGTGACGCCCTCCTGCAGGTCTTTGAACTGCACTTGGCCGCCGATTTCCGTAAGGATGGCAAAGGTGTACGGGTCCCACTCGACCAGCACCTGGCCCAGATTGACCTGTTGCGCGTCCTGGACCTTCAGCTTGGCACCGTAGACAACCGCATAGCGTTCTTTTTCGCGGCCTTTCTCGTCCACCACGGCAATCGACCCGGCGCGGTTCATCACCACCAGATCGCCGGTTTTAGACTTGACGGTCTGCAGGTTAATGAAGCGCACCGCGCCGTTGCTGCGGGCTTCCAGGCGCGACTGCTCCGACACTCGCGAGGCCGTACCGCCGATGTGGAACGTACGCATGGTCAACTGCGTGCCCGGCTCGCCGATGGACTGCGCTGCGATCACGCCCGTGGCTTCACCTAGCTCAACAACGCGTCCTGAAGCCAGGTTGCGTCCGTAGCACATAATGCACACGCCGCGCTTGGACTCGCACGTTAGAACGGAGCGGATTTTCACCCGCTCGATGCCGGCCGCCTGAATCGCATTGGCCAGCTCCTCGGTGACTTCCTGGTTCACGTCGACAATGACGTTGCCTTCGTAGTCCTTGATTTTCTCGAGCGAGACGCGGCCCACAATGCGGTCGCGCAGCGGCTCAATGATGTCGCCGGCTTCCACGATCGAGCCGACGTAGATTCCATCGACAGTGCCGCAATCCTGCTCGCTCACGATCACGTCCTGGGCTACGTCCACCAGGCGACGTGTCAGGTAGCCGGAGTCGGCGGTTTTGAGCGCCGTATCCGCAAGGCCTTTGCGCGCGCCGTGCGTTGAGATGAAGTATTCGAGCACCGTCAGCCCCTCGCGGAAGTTGGCGGTGATGGGGGTCTCAATGATTTCGCCCGAAGGCTTGGCCATCAGGCCGCGCATGCCGGAGAGCTGGCGAATCTGCTGCTTCGATCCACGCGCGCCGGAATCAGCCATGACGTAAATCGGGTTCAGTTGTCCGGCTTTATCCAGTTCCTGCATGTTGGCAAACATTTCGTCAGCGACTTTTTCCGTCACGTTCGACCAGATTTCAATCACCTTGTTGTAACGCTCACCGTTGGTGATGGCTCCATCAAGATATTGCTGCTGGACGTTGCTCTGCTGCCTCTCAGCATCCCGCACCAGGCCCTTCTTGTCCTCGGGGATGACCATGTCATCAATCCCGATGGACAGGCCGGCACGAGTGGCAAAACGGAAGCCGAGTTCTTTGACTTCGTCGAGCATGCGCACCGTGGTTTCCAGACCGAACTCCAGGTAGGTGAAGTTCACCAACTGGCCGATACCTTTCTTCTTGAGCAGTCCGTTGATGTACGGCATGCCCTCAGGCAGGTGGTCGTTCAGGATCGTGCGTCCGACGGTGGTGTTGATGAACTGGCGTTCGAAGCGGACTGGCTCCGCATGCACGATGTCTTGATCATCGTAGGCCTGAGTCAGGTCCATCACTTCGCCGGTGTAGCGCAGACGGATCGGAGTCAGGGTTTCTACTTCGCCGGCTTCGAGCGCCAGCAATACTTCTTCGATGTTGGCGAACGCGCGGCCTTCACCCTTGGCGCCGGGCTTGCCTTTGGTCAGGTAGTAGAGACCTAACACCATGTCTTGTGTGGGCACGGTGATGGGCTGGCCAGAGGCCGGCGAAAGAATGTTGTGCGAGGCCAGCATCAGCACGCTGGCTTCAACCTGAGCTTCCGGCGAAAGCGGAATGTGCACCGCCATCTGGTCACCGTCAAAGTCAGCGTTAAACGCCGTGCACACCAGCGGGTGGATCTTAATCGCCTTACCTTCCACCAGCACTGGCTCAAAAGCCTGGATGCCGAGGCGATGCAACGTAGGAGCGCGGTTCAGGAGCACCGGGTGGTCCTTGATCACCTCTTCCAAGATGTCCCACACGATAGATTCCTGCTGCTCCACCATTTCCTTGGCCTGCTTGATGGTGGTGCAGTGTCCGGTCTGCTCCAGGCGGTGATAGATGAAGGGCTTGAACAACTCAAGCGCCATCTTCTTGGGCAATCCACACTGGTGCAGCTTGAGTTCCGGCCCGACCACAATCACGGAACGGCCGGAGTAGTCCACGCGCTTGCCCAGCAGGTTCTGGCGGAAGCGGCCCTGCTTGCCTTTGAGCGTGTCGGACAGTGATTTGAGCGGACGGTTGTTGGCGCCGCGCAGTACGCGTCCGCGGCGGCCGTTATCAAACAGGGCGTCCACCGACTCCTGCAGCATGCGCTTTTCGTTGCGCACGATCACTTCCGGGGCATGCAAATCCATCAACTTCTTCAAGCGGTTGTTTCTGTTGATGACGCGCCGGTAGAGGTCGTTGAGATCGGACGTGGCAAAGCGCCCGCCGTCCAACGGCACCAGGGGACGCAACTCCGGTGGAATCACCGGCAGCACGTCCAGGATCATCCACTGCGGCTTGTTGCCGCTCTTGCGAAAGGCTTCAACCACTTTCAGCCGCTTGGCATACTTGAGCCTTTTCTGAAGAGAAGTTTCATGCTTCATCTTCTCGCGCAAATCGACTGAAAGTTCCTCAACGTCAACTCGTTTCAGCAACTCTTTAATGGCTTCCGCACCCATCATGGCCTTGAAGCCGGTGGCGCGGAACTGCTGGTCGAGTTCGCGGAAGCGGTTTTCTTCCTTGATGACTTCGCGCTCTTTTACCGCCGCTTCGCCGGGTTCGATGACAACGTAGGATTCGAAATAGAGCACGGACTCCAGGTCGCGCAGCGAGATATCGAGCAGATGGCCGATACGTGAAGGCAATCCCTTAAAGAACCACACGTGGGAACAGGGCGAAGCGAGCTCAATGTGGCCCAAACGCTCGCGGCGAACCTTGCTCAGCGTAACTTCAACGCCGCATTTGTCGCAGATCACACCGCGGTGCTTCATCCGCTTGTACTTGCCGCACAGGCATTCCCAGTCCGTCACCGGACCGAAAATACGGGCGCAGAAGAGACCGTCACGCTCGGGCTTGAAGGTGCGGTAATTGATGGTCTCCGGCTTGGTCACTTCGCCATGCGACCAGCTGCGGATCTTCTCCGGCGACGCCAGGCTGATACGGATGGAATCGAATTCGGCAACGGCGCTGTTCAGATCAAACGGACTTGAACGGTACAAGGTGTCCTCCTGCGGCCTTTACGCCGCCGCGGCGGCTCCCGGTTTCCTGCAATTCCTTTTTCAGTCTCAACCCCAGCCGGGATGCATTCCGGAGTTGAGACAGGCCGGATGGCTCTTATGCGGGGCTGAAGCCCCGCTCCAACCATCTAGTCGGCCGCGGCGGCTGCCGGCTTGCGGCTGCCTTCAAGAGTTTTGATCAGCTCCACGTCCAGGCACAACGACTGCAACTCGCGGATCAGCACGTTGAACGATTCCGGCACACCGGGCTCAATTGCGGCTTCGCCCTTGACGATGGCCTCATAAATCTTGGTACGGCCAAAAACGTCATCGGACTTGGCGGTGAGCAGTTCCTGCAGGATGTACGCCGCGCCATATGCCTCGAGCGCCCAGACTTCCATTTCTCCGAAGCGCTGGCCGCCGAACTGCGCTTTGCCGCCCAGCGGCTGCTGGGTGATGAGCGAGTAGGGGCCGATCGACCGGGCGTGAATCTTGTCGTCAACCAGGTGCGAAAGTTTGAGCATGTAGATGTAGCCCACCGTAACCGGCTGCTCGAACTTCTCACCTGTCATACCGTCATAGAGTTCAGTCTTGCCCGATTCCGGCAAGCCGGCTTCGCGCAGCATGGACTTGATCTCCACTTCGCGCGAGCCGTCAAACACCGGCGATGAAAAATACACGCCGTTGCCGAGCGATTTGGCTACGCTAAGCAGCTCGCTATCATCCAACGCCGCGATCTTCTCGGCAAACGGAGTGTCCTTGAAGATGGTCTTCAATTCGCGGCGGATGACCTCTTCGCGCGAGTTCTCTTTCAAGAACGCGGAGATGCGTTCGCCCAGCTGGTAACCGGCCCAGCCCAGGTGTGTTTCGAGGATCTGACCTACGTTCATGCGGCTGGGTACGCCCAAGGGGTTGAGCACGATCTCCACAGGCGTCCCGTCCGCGAGGTAAGGCATGTCTTCTTCGGGCAGAATGCGCGCAATCACGCCCTTATTGCCGTGACGTCCCGCCATTTTGTCGCCCACACTGAGCTTGCGCTTCATGGCGATGTACACCTTCACCAGCTTGATCACGCCAGGAGGCAACTCGTCGCCCTTCTGCAACTTGCCGATACGCTCGTTGGTGATTTTGCGCAACACGTCAATCTGCCGCGAAGTCATCTCCTCGATCTCATCAATCTGCTCGTTCACGCGTGGGTCCTTGTCGGCATACTTGATGCGCTTCAAGTTGCGCGTAGAGATACGCTCGATGGTTTCGCGGTCCAACACCGCGCCCTTTGTGAGCAGACGCTTGTTGGTGCGCTCATCATGCAAGTCAGCCTGTGCTTCCTTGCCGCCCAGGATAGCTTCCAAACGCTTCAGGCGTTCGTCAGTAAGGATTCGGATTTCGTCCGCCAGGTTCTTTTCCAGGCGCTCGATTTGCGAAGCTTCAATCGATTTAGCGCGCTCGTCCTTCTCCTGACCTTTGCGGGAGAAGATCTTCACGTCTACCACCGTACCTTCGATACCCGGCGGGCAGGTCAACGACGCGTCACGCACGTCGCCAGCCTTTTCACCGAAGATGGCGCGCAAAAGTTTCTCTTCCGGCGTGAGCTGGGTCTCGCCCTTGGGCGTAACCTTGCCCACCATGATGTCGCCCTGCTTCACCGTAGCGCCAATGCGGATCACGCCGCTCTCATCCAGGTCGCGCAACGCGGATTCGCTCACGTTCGGGATGTCACGGGTGATTTCCTCAGGCCCGAGCTTGGTGTCGCGGGCTTCGATCTCGAATTCCTCAATGTGGACTGAAGTGTAATAGTCCTCTTTCACCAACTTCTCGGAAACCAGGATCGCGTCCTCAAAGTTGTAGCCGCGCCAGGGCATGAAGGCCACCAGCACGTTCCGGCCCAGAGCCAGCTCGCCTTTGTCAGTGCACGGGCCGTCAGCGATAACCTGGCCCTTGAGCACGCGGTCACCTTTCTTGACCACCGGCTTCTGATTGATGCAAGTATTCTGGTTGGAACGCTTGAATTTGGTCAGCTGGTAGATGTCACTGCCGACTTCGCGTGAGAGCTGGGTCGGATGGTGTTCACCTTCCACCCGGACGATGATGCGCTCTGAATCCACCGAGTCAACGATGCCGTTGCGGCGCGCCAGTACGACGGCACCGGAGTCGCGCGCGGTCACACCTTCCATACCAGTGCCGACGATCGGCGCCGCGGCACGAAGCAAGGGTACGGACTGGCGTTGCATGTTGGCGCCCATCAGCGCGCGGTTAGCGTCGTCATGCTCCAGAAAGGGCACGAGCGAGGCCGCGACCGATACCAGCTGCTTGGGGCTCACGTCGATGTAGTCGACTTCTTCACGCGGCACCAGCACAAAGTTTCCGGCCTTGCGGGCATTGACCAGCTCGGCCGTAATACGGCCCTTGTCGTCGAGCTCCACGTTGGCTTGCGCGATCACGTGGCGGTCCTCCTCCCACGCCGAGAGATAAAACGAAAACGGCTCCATGTCGATCAGCTTCTTGCGACGCTCACGGAGATCGCCGTTAGCCTTATCGGCTTCTTTCAGCTCAATATGGTCGCCCACGCGGTAGTCACTGTCACCGGCGTTGACCACGGTGATAAAGTCCACAACACGCGCTTCACGCACGCGCCGGTACGGCGACTCGATAAAGCCGTAGTCGTTGATGCGGGCGTAGCAACTCAGCGAGCTGATCAGGCCGATGTTCGGGCCTTCCGGGGTCTCGATGGGGCAGATGCGGCCGTAGTGCGTCGGGTGGACGTCACGGACTTCAAAACCCGCGCGCTCGCGCGAGAGTCCGCCCGGCCCCAGCGCGGAGAGACGCCGCTTGTGCGTGATCTCAGACAGCGGGTTGGTCTGGTCCATGAACTGGGAAAGCTGTGACGATCCGAAAAACTCGCGAATCGCCGCCATCACCGGCTTGGCATTGACCAGGTCATGCGGCATGGCCGTGGACATTTCCTGGTACACGCTCATCTTTTCCTTGATCGCGCGTTCCATGCGCACCAAGCCGATGCGGAACTGGTTCTCCATCAGCTCGCCGACTGCGCGCACGCGCCGGTTGCCCAGGTGATCAATATCGTCGACCACGCCCAGGTTCTTGCGCAGCTTGAGCAGATAGCGGATGGTAGCGTAGAAATCGTCTGGGTCGAGGGTACGCTTCTCCAGGCTCGTGGCATCATTCCTTTCGTGCAACTTGATGTTGAACTTCAAGCGCCCAACCCGGCTGAAATCGTACTTGCGTGGGTCGAAGAACATGCCATGGAACAAGGCCGTGGCCGTATCCAACGTGGGTGGATCGCCGGGACGCAGTTTGCGGTAAATCTCGATGAGCGCTTCCTGCGGCGCCTTGACCGAATCGCGGCGCAACGTGGCGCTGATTACGTTGCCTACGTCGTCGCGCTCGGGGAAGAAGACGTGCAGTTCGCTCACCCCCGCATCCATGAACTTGGCGAGCTTTTCCGTGGTGATTTCGTTGTTGGCTTCCAGCAAAACCTCGCCGCTCGCAGTGTCCACGATGTCAGCAGCGGTGAATGCGCCTTCCAGGTCCGTCGCATCCACGTCAATCTCAGTGATCTTGGCCTTCTGGATTTCTTTCAAAATCGCCGGTGAAATCTTGCGACCAGAATGAGCGATCTCGTGCCCGTTCTTGTCCTTGATGCTGCGCGCCAGCTTCAGGCCGATCAGATTGGTAGGCCGCTCAATGCCGCTCTCCAGGGTCCAACTCAGCTTGTTATTCTTCAGGCTGATGCGATCCACGGTGTAGAACGTGCGAAGAATGTCCTCATCCGTGCGCAAACCGAGCGCGCGCAGAAAGATGGTCCCCAAAAACTTGCGCTTGCGGTCAATGCGGACGTAGAGGATGTTCTTCTGATCGTATTCGAACTCCACCCAGGAACCGCGATACGGAATGATCTTGCCCAGGAAGTAGGTGCGATTGTTGGCGCTCTCAAAGAACACGCCGGGCGAACGATGCAACTGGCTCACGATTACGCGTTCCGTGCCGTTAATGATGAACGTGCCGTTCTGCGTCATCAGCGGGATATCGCCGAAGAACACTTCCTGTTCTTTGATGTCGCGAATGCTTTTGTTGCCCGTCTCCGGGTCTTTGTCATAAATGGTCAGGCGGATGGTGACTTTAAGCGGCGCGGAATAAGTCATACCGCGCTCTTCGCACTCCGCCACGTCATACTTCAGTTGCAGACCCACTGGGTCGCCGCACTTATTGCAGAAGTCGGGCGTGTTGGCGTTGTACGTGCCGCACTTGCCGCACAAAACTTCCCCGGGATGGAACGGGTCAGTAATCACGGTGTTACCGCAATTGCGGCAGGTGGTACGAAGGTGGTGCAGCCCCTTCAAGTGGCCGCACTTGCACTCCCAGTTGCCGATGGAAAAATCCACGAACGCCAGCTCAGACACGTTGCGGAAATCGGTGATGGGGAAAACGGATTGAAAGACCGCCTGCAAGCCGCTGTCGTCTCGTTCGCTAGGCAGTTTGTCCATCTGCAGGAAGCGATCGTACGACCGCTTCTGGACCTCGATCAGGTTCGGGATCTGCAGCGTTGCCGGAATCTTGGAAAAATCAAGACGAGTACGGGAGGCGCCATTCTTGTTCGGCATGTATGACTCCTAAAGCTGTTCGTTTCCGTTCGCTCTCTTACGGCGAACTGGTCGGCCATGTCCAGAAAGCTCTTGCTTTTCCAGAACAAAACCTGTTAACTATCGAACTTCAAAAAGGCGGTCTGGACGGCGCAAAGCCGGACAAAAACAACGCGTCAGCGGAAGACGTGAGTCCCCGTCGACGCCGTGAAAGCGAATCGCAACCGCTGAATTGTGTTTGTCCGCGCCCGTCTGATTCAGACCGTTCTTGGTCCGCTCTTCACGGACCTGTTTAATTCACCCAAAGACAAAACGGCAGGTCAGGCCGAAGCCCGCCAGCTAAACGGTTATCTTGTAAGAACGCCGCGTCCTGCCCTGCACCATGAAAGAACCGGTTTGGAGAGAACCACCCTTATCTATCGGATAAGCCAAGCTCCCTCCTGGATTCAAATTCCCCTGAGCCAGGACTGCCGGCCGCACAGCCGTATCATCCTAGCCCATTGATAATAAATTACTTAACTTCGACTGTAGCGCCTGCCTCGGTGAACTTCTTCTTAATGGTCTCCGCCTCTTCTTTGGAGACGTTTTCCTTCACCGTTTTGGGGGCTCCGTCCACCAGGTCTTTGGCTTCTTTCAGACCTAAGCTAGTTACTTCACGGACGGCCTTAATCACGTTGATCTTGTTGGCGCCGGCGCTGGTCAGCACCACGGTAAACTCGGTCTTCTCTTCGGCCGCCGCCGCACCGGCTGCCGCGCCGCCGCCCCCGGCCATCATCACCGGAGCTGCCGCTGCTGCGGACACTCCCAAACGCTCTTCCAGCTTTTTCACGAGCTGGGCCGCATCCAGAAGGCTAAGGCTTACGATCTGATCTTCTAACTGCTGCAAGTCTGCCATTGTGTTCTCCACGTTTCGATTCGATTTGTGCTGATCCGCCGCATCCTCTCATCGCGTTCCAATGCGCCCAGACTAGCGCCACGTGAGTCTTTGACAGCGAGAACCCTTGCCTGAAGCAACCGCACATCCGTCGTTTCCGGCTTTCGAGACAAGCTCAGCCTCCTGCGGCTTCGCCCGCCTCTTTGAACTTTTTCTTCTCCACACCCTGCCCCACAACTACGGCAAGATCGCGTCCCACAGCATTCATCACCGTGACCAGGCGCTGTGCCGGAGCATTGATCAGGAACAGCAGCTTCGAGTAAATCTCTTCCTTGGAAGGCATGGTGGCCAGGGCCTTGATCTCTTTGATCGAGATCAGCCGGCCTTCCAGAATGCCCGCCTTGAACGAAAACTCCGGATTATCCTCCACGTACTTGCTCAGCGCTTTGGCCAGGGCTATGGGATCGCCGTCGGTATAAGCGATGGAAGTTACGCCTTTCAGACCCTTCAAGGCTTCGTGGACCTTGGTGCCGTCTCCGGCGCGCGAGGCAAGCGTGTTCTTCACCACCTGATATCTGCCCCCAGCCGTGCGGATGGTTTTGCGCAGTTCGAAATCCTTGGCCACGGTTAGCTTGGAAAACGTGCCCACAATCATGCTGCTGGCCTTCTTCAGGTCTGTGTTCAGCTTCTGAATCTGTTCCGCTTTTTTTGCCTTGGTTACGGCCATGTTTTCAGTCCTCTTCTTCCCTATGCTTTGGCCGCAGCTTCAACGGCACTGGTGTCGACCGAAATCCCCGGTCCCATGGTGGACGAAATATACGCGCCCTTGATGTACTTGCCCTTCGCGGCCGCGGGTTTGGCGCGGACCACGCTCGAGATCACCGCTGTGGCGTTCTCCACCAGTTTGTCCGGAGTGAACGAAATCTTGCCCACAGGAACGTGCACCAGGGCCGTCTTGTCGGTGCGAAACTCCACTTTGCCGGCCTTGATTTCCTTCACCGCGTTAGCGATATCGAAAGTCACAGTGCCAGTCTTGGGATTCGGCATCAGGCCTTTGGGGCCAAGAACCTTGCCCAGCTTGCCCACCGACTTCATCATGTCCGGTGTGGAGATCACGGCGTCAAAATCCGTCCAGTTTTCCTTCTGGATTTTTTCCACCATCTCCTCGCCGCCCACAATGTCCGCGCCGGCGCTTTCGGCCTCGCGAACTTTCTCGCCGCTGGCGATGACCAGGACCTTCTTCGATTTGCCCAGTCCATGCGGCAGAACCACGGTGCCGCGAACCATCTGGTCAGCGTGCTTGGGATCGACACCCAGACGCAACGTAACCTCAACCGTCTCGTCGAACTTGGCGTACTTGACTTTCTGCAGAAGCGGAACCGCTTCCGTCAGCGCGTAAGAACGGTTTTCCACCGCCGCCCGCGCCTTGCTGATGTTTTTTCCTGCCTTGCGACTCATTCGATTGTCCTCATCTCCCACCGCTCCGGAAGCCTTTCCGGGCCGTAGTACATGCGATTTAAGAACTAAGCTATTTCAATGCCCATGCTGCGGGCGGTGCCCTTCACGCTCTTGATGGCCGCCTCCAAAGATGCGGCATTCAGGTCCGGCATCTTCTGCTTGGCGATGTCGGCCACCTGTTTCTCGGTCACCTTGCCGACTTTGTCTTTGTTTGGCGCGCCTGATCCTTTGGCAATGCCTGCTGCCCGCTTCAGAAGCACCGACGCCGGCGGCGTCTTGGTGATAAACGTGAACGAGCGGTCGTTGTAGACCGTGATCACCACCGGGATGATCAGACCGGCCATCTCTTTGTTCTGCGTGCGCGCGTTGAATTGCTTGCAGAACTCCATGATGTTGATCTGCGCCTGGCCCAGCGCGGGCCCGACCGGGGGCGCCGGCGTAGCCTTGCCGGCTTCAATCTGCAACTTCACTTGTCCTTGTACTTTTTTCGGTGCCATCTGTCGTTACCCAATCTCTCAAAAAGATCTTGTTGCGCAGCCGAGGGCGGCTGCGCTCCACATTCGCAACCCTACGCGACCTTCTCTACCTGTCCAAACTCCAGCTCCACTGGAGTTGCCCTGCCGAAAATCGTAACCATGACCTTCAAGGTCTCACGGTCTTCGTTGACTTCGTCCACCGTGCCGTTGAAGTTGGCGAAAGGTCCGTCGGTGATGCGCACCGTCTCGTTCTTTTCGAACTTGACCTTAATGCGCGGCTTGTCCTTACCTACGTTCACCCGATAGACGATCTGGTTGACTTCGTCGTCCGAAAGCGGTGTGGGATCATTGGCAGTCCCCACGAACCCAGTAACGCGCGGTGTGGACTTCACGACGTGCCACACATGATCGCCTTCGCCGCCTGTCCGGAAACCGGTCAGGTCCATTTGCACCAGCACATAGCCGGGATAAAACATTCTTTCCACCGTGTATTTCTTGCCGCCACGAATCTCCGTGACCGGCTCGGTGGGAATCACCACTTTCCCAATTTTTTCCTGCAGGCCAAACGCCACAACGCGCGATTCCAGCGATTCCTTGACCTTCCGCTCAAAGCCCGAGTAGGTGTGGATGATGTACCACTTCATATTCGGATTGGCGTTTTCCGCAGGGACGGGCTGGGCCGTCGCCCCGTTTTCCGGCTGGCCTTCAGTTCCCGCTGTGTTCTGTTCTTCCATACTTCCCATCAACCTTCCGGTGTTCACTTGCCGTGACGCAACACCCACTGAATTCCGCTTCCGATGGCCTGGTCAATCACAAAAAAATAAACGCCAAAAATGATGACCGTGATGATGACCACTACCGTGGTCGCCTGGACTTCTTTCCGCCCGGGGAATGTGACCTTCCGCATTTCATTGCGGACGTCGGCGAAAAAGCTCCCCAGCTGCTTGATCCGGCCCATCGGGCCGCGTTCTTCGCTCGTCATCGTTGCTACCTTCGCCATGTAGTCCGTTTTCCTTTTCTCCCGCCTGCAATCTGGCAGGGGCGGAGGGATTCGAACCCCCAAGTCCGGTTTTGGAGACCGGCAGTTTAGCCGTTGAGCTTACGCCCCTTCTCTTCAAGGGCTCCGCAACGGCTTCGCCTGCTTCGCCCTCTCGCTTTGCTCGCGCTGTCCGGCGCTCGCTCCGCGATTCACCCGGCCTGCAGCAGCATCGAACTGGCTGTTTGCTGACCGCTGAATGCTATTTCACTTCTTTGTGCGGCGTGTGCTTACGGCAACGCTTGCAAAACTTGCTGAACTCCAGCCGTCCCGTCGTGGTCTTCTTGTTCTTGGTGGTGGAGTAGTTGCGCTCTTTGCACTCACCGCACTGTAATGTCACGATTTCTCTCATCGCCAAAACCCTTATTGGTTGCCAGAAGTCCCAAAATTGCCAAAGATCGCCGAGATTGTTTTCTCAATCCAAACCGCTTGCACAACAGGTTCTCAATTTGGATTCTTTGGCAATTGCCAATCCTGGCAATTGTTCTGTTCTCGATTCTTTCTTTCCGTTTCTTGCTTTTTCCCGTTACTGCAGGATTTCCGAGATGGTGCCGGCGCCTACCGTCCGTCCGCCTTCGCGGATCGCGAACCGCAAGCCCTTCTCCATGGCCACCGGCGTGATCAACTCGATGGTCAGCGCCACGTTGTCCCCCGGCATCACCATCTCCGTCCCTGCCGGCAGCTCCGCCACTCCCGTCACGTCCGTCGTCCGGAAGTAGAACTGGGGCCGGTAGCCCTTGAAGAACGGCGTGTGCCGTCCCCCTTCTTCCTTGTTCAACACATACACCTCAGCCTTGAACTTGGTGTGCGGCGTGATCGATCCCGGCTTGGCCAGCACCATCCCCCGCTCCACGTCTTCTTTCGGCGTGCCTCTCAGCAGCAACCCGGCGTTGTCCCCGGCCAGCCCTTCGTCCAGCTGCTTCTTGAACATCTCGACGCCCGTCACCACCGTCTTGCGAGTCTCCCGGAAACCTACGATCTCCACTTCCTCGCCCACCTTCACCTTGCCGCGCTCGATTCGCCCGGTCACCACCGTGCCGCGTCCGGAGATCGAGAAAATGTCTTCAATCGGCATCAGGAACGGCTTGTCCACGTCGCGCGCCGGCAGCGGTACGTACTTATCGACCGCCTCCATCAAAGCATCGATCTGCTTCTCCCACTTGGCTTCCCCGTTCAAAGCTCCCAGCGCGGAGAGCCGCACCACCGGCGCGTCGTCCCCCGGGAACTTGTAGCTCTTCAACAGCTCTCTGACTTCCAGTTCCACCAG
>DATFXI010000188.1:0-17386 GCA_035316085.1 Candidatus Angelobacter sp. | reverse complement strand
GCCTTTCCTCTTCCGTCAGCGGTTGCCAACCATGAGCAAGCCCGGTCGGAATTGATGGAATGCATCAAGACTGGCCGCAGGTTCGGTTTCGCAGTGCTGGAATTCGAAGCTCGCCTAGCCTTGGCGGAAATCGATTCATCGGAGAAAACGCTTGCTGGCGAGCGCCGGCTGGAATCGCTGGAAAAGGAAGCACAGGGGCGCGGATTCGGACTCATCGCGCAAAAGGCCGCCAAGGTGAGACTGGGCAATCGCTGATTACCGGCTGCGGATCACCCACGTTCTGACAACACAAGTCTTATGTCTTGGGTTTGGCCTTGAGTTTAACCTGGCCGCCTTGCATTTCCACGAAGTACTCCACCGCGTTGCAGCCATATTCCTTGCGAAGCTGGTCCGTTTTCTGGCGGACGAACTTTTTGAACGACGCCAGGCTGGCGGAACTCTTCTCCCCGGTCTTGGCGCGGGCCTCGGAGAGCGCCTGGAACAGGGCTTCGATCTTCTGAGGCTCCGATTCAGGGTCCGAGCAGGCGACGCTAATGTGGCCACTCTTCTTCGCCACGGCCTCATGTTTGCGCGCCAGTTCTGCTTCATGCTGCTGCTCGTCGCGCAAGCCCTGAATGCCGAGCATGGCGTCCTGGGGACGGCGGTAACCTTCTTCTTTGATCTGGAGTTTCTGCTGCCACAGCGCGTTGTAGAGCGCATAGCGTTGCTGGACGGTATTGAAGCGGAAACGCTGGCCGAAGTTCAGCCGGCCGCTGTCAGAATACTTGCGTAACAGGTTCTTGACTTTCCATTCGGTGTCAGCGGGTGGTTTCTTCGATCCCCCGCCGAAGTAGATGTCATACTCCACCTTGAGGCGGCGCATTTGGTCTTCCAATACGGAAAGTTCTTCATCCACAGTCAAGAAAAAAACTCCCTACCGGGCGGCTTCCAGGCGCGGCGCAAGCGGACTATACCACAGAAAGCAAAGGCCGCAGCCTACGCTGAGGTGCAGGCAGAGGATTGGGCTTTGGATTGCATCTAACCTTAGTTATGGCCAAAACCTCAACCAAGACCCGCGTCCGCGTCATCATCGCTGACGACCACGCCGTGCTGCGTGAGTCCCTGGCGGCCCTGCTCGCCAGCCAGCCGGACTTTGTGGTGGAAGGCTGGGCAAGCAACGGCCAGGAAGCACTGGATCTGGTAAAGCATCATCATCCCGACGTGTTGGTGCTCGACTTGTTCATGCCGGAGAGCGACGGTTTTGAAGTGTTGCGGACGCTGGACCGCGCCGGCAGCCGCGTGGCTGCGGTAGTCCTGACCGGATCGGAAAGCGAGATGGATTATGCGCAAGCCGTAAAGCTGGGCGCGCGGGGCCTGGTCCTGAAGAGTGACGGTCCTGAGAAGCTTTTTGCCGCCATCCGCACGGTGGCCAACGGCGAGCTGGCATTCTCTGACGAGCTTGCCCACCAGGTGCTTACCACGATGAGCGCGGAAAGCAAACCCTCAGGCAACGCTCTGGCCCGTCTCTCCGAGCGCGAGAAGCAGATCGCCTACCACGTGGCCCGCGGGCTCAAGAACAAAGACATCGGCGTAGCGCTCAACATCAGCGAGAACACGGTGAAACGCCACTTGCAGAGCATCTTCAGCAAGACCGGCTCCCGTGACCGCCTGGAACTAGCCGTCCTGGCGCTGCATGAAGTGAGTAAGGCAGCGTAGGAGAGCACTCAGCAGTCAGCAATCAGCATTCAGTCCTAAAAACAGTTTCGTCTGTTCCCCTTGCGTGTCGGATCAGAAGGCGGAGGCGGTGTGCCGGGGATGTTTCTTTGGCTGAATGCTGAGCGCTGATTGCTATTTGCTTGAACCCGCCGCCATCTTCTTCACCATGGCCAACACAAGTTTGCGGTCACTGTCATTCAGATTGATGGTGTAACGGCGTACCTGGTTGAGAAAGCGGACTTCCTCTTCGCTGAGACGAGGCAGTCGCTTGCCGTTGTTGGCTGCCGTGTCGCCAAAAAAGTGTCCCAAGGGCAATTCCATGGCGTGCGCGATCTTGGCCAACGTGTCGAGCGATGGGATGGTATGGCCGTTTTCCACGCGGGAAAGGTAACAACGTAGCAGCCCCGTGCGCTTTTCGATGTCGCCTTGCGACATGCCTTTTTGCAGCCGGTAAGTCCTGATTGTGGCGCCTATGTTCATTGAAGGTCAATCTTTGGAAAAGCGTACTTTGGGAGTGCCTGAATAGTAATCAGAGTAGCTGTTTTGTGCAAGCACAATTTTTGTCGCTCAAATCTGAAAAACTGCACGTTTTTGCGATACCTGCTCAACATGGCGCAGAACCACATGCGCTTGGCTCAGCTTGAGGCGGAACCGATCAACTGCAACTCCATAAACACCGTCTCGCGCACCGGGGTCCGATAGTAGGCGTTGACTTCCTTAAATCCCAGTTCGCGATACATCGCGATAGCCCGGTCCATTTTGCCTGGCACCGTGTCCAGGCGCATGCGCATGTAGCCGGCCTCGCCAGCTTCGGCGATCACCTTCTGGGCCAGCATGCGCCCCAGCGACTGGCCGCGAAACCGAGGACGCACATAAAGCCGCTTCATCTCGCAGACACCGGGTTCGTCGAGCGTGCGCATAGCCACCACGCCAGCAGCTTCGCCTCCACAATAGGCCAGCAAGAGGCGCCCGGAAGGAGCTTGGTATTTGCCGGGAAGAGTTTGCATCTCTTCGTCGAAGTTCTGGAAGCAGAGCTCGAAACCCAGGGTTTTCGCGTACTCGATCATCAGCTCGCGCGCCGCGGTGACCTGTTCCGGAGTTTGGGCCTGAACGATGGTGAACATACTGCCAGGTCTTGGATGCCCCTGCGCGACGGAGGAATCTATTAAATGAAGACAAGCCTCGCCGTAGCGAGGCTTCTTATAGAACCCCTTGAAGCGTTTAGTGGCTATGATGATCGGCGCCCGGAAGCTCATCGTCCTCGTCATCCCCGCGCTGCCGAATCTGGCCGCGGATCTCGCCGGCCGGGTGGGCCGTCGAGTGAACGTTGACATAAGTGACATGGCTGGCGATGGCGCGAACCACGTCGGCCATATCTCCGGCGGGAATGCCCTGACTTGCGGGCCCGATAACGTCAGCGGCGCTCACCGTATGGGACACGCTTCCAGAGTTGGTGGCGTCGTTGGGGCATGTGGGGGTACCGGCCGGGCCGTTGCCGAGGTTCGTGCAGAGGAATATGGAGACATTACCGGTGATCTTCGTTGCCCCGATGTGAATGTGCGACTGCGTAACGGGCGTCGAAAGATTCGCGTAGGTTAGTGTGTAGGTAATCGTTGAATCATCATTGATGGTGGCTTTGAAAGTGCCGGTTCCATTCGTGATAATGGTTGTCGGGTTGGTTTCCTCGATGCCGGTCATCCTGGCACGCAAGTGGCTTTTTTCCTTTTCGGCGGCAACCGCAATTACCGCGCTAATGCAAAGTAAAGCGAGAACCGCAAACCAGAGCTTCTTCATCGTCTTTCTCTCCTTAGTGGTCAAAAAGTGTCAGGTTTCGCGAATTGACCTTTTGAGGGGGGACCCAAGGAACCTTTCTCTAAAAAACCCTGCCCAGGGGTTTTGGGCAGATAAGAGCTTCTGCACGATTTGTTCCAACTCTCATATGGCCCGAGTTAATTTTCGTCGAAGCCGGCTGGCATCTGAATATGCAGGCTTTAGGACCTAGGAGCTCTCCCAGGAGGCTCCGCCCGCCAAGAGCCGGCAGCCGCAAGGATTCTGAAATATGTATTTCTTACGTGAAGTCTGTATGTTTTTGAAGGGAAGCACGAGCGCGTAGCATTAAATGCTAATTTCTGCGCAAAGCAGGGGTGGGGCTGTCTTGTTCCAGTCCGAGGATCATACGGTCTTGCCATTTCGGAAACAGCAGCAACGCTGTGAGAGCTCCTACAAGGGCCGTGGCCATATCTTTCTGCGTGTCCCAGGGATCGCCCTGGGTGCCGAGGAAGCTGTCGGCTGCGGAGCCGCTGGCCACAGAGACGCGCCACTCCAGCAGTTCGTATGCCGCGCTGATCGCCAGGCACATGCTCAGCACGATGAAAAACAGCCAGCCGCGCTTCAGGACAATTTTGTTGCGCAACAGAACTTCCCGGGCCACCAACGCCGGCACGAATCCCTGTGCGAAGTGCCCGACGCGGTCAAAATCGTTGCGGGCCAGATGGAAGTGATCGCGCACCCAATTGAACAAGGGGACTCTCTCGTAGGTGTAATGCCCGCCGACGAAGAGAATGCAGGCGTGAAGAAAGATCAGGACATAGACCAGCGTAGTGAACTGAAATCGCCGATAGGTGACTGCCAGCACCGCCACCGCGATGATCGCAGGAAAGACTTCCAGCGCCCAGGTGAAGTAGTCGTGAGGACGGACCGCCGACCACGCCAGCGCAGCGGTGAATCCCAGGAGCAACGCCAGCAGGTATGACTTTTGCTCAGGGCGCATCCTTATCCCATCAGCATGCCGCCGTTCACGTTGAGCACGTGACCGGTGATGTAGCCGGCTTCATCGGATGCCAAAAAGCGGACGGCATGGGCCACGTCCATGTCCGAGCCGGCACGGCCCAGCGGAATCATCTCGTTCACCTTGGCTTTGAGCTCTTCGGCTAGGCCGGCGGTCATGGCGGTCTCGATGTAACCCGGCGCCACGGCATTGACGGTGATGTTGCGCGATGCCACTTCTCGTGCCATGGCCATGGTGAAGCCAATCAACCCAGCCTTCGAGGCGGCGTAGTTGGCCTGTCCCGCCTGGCCGGTCTGGCCGAACACGCTGGTGATATTAATGATCCGTCCCCAGCGCTGCTTGAGCATGGCGCCGATGACGGCCTGGGTACAGAAAAAGGCTCCGCTGAGGTTGGTTTGGAGCACAGAATCCCAGTCGGCGCGCTTCATGCGCATGAGCAGCGTGTCCTTGGTCACGCCCGCGTTGTTGACCAGGATGTCGACCTTCCCGAAGCGTTCGAGCGCAGCTTTCACCGCGGTCCTTACCTCATCTTCGTTGCTGACATCCATCCGGAACGCCGCGGCCTGGCCACCCCTGCGCTCAATCTCTTTAGCTACGTCGGCCAGCTTGCTTTCGCTGCGTGCCGTAAGGGCCAGGGAGGCCCCGCCTTCCGCCAGAGCCAACGCGCAGGCGCGTCCGATCCCCTGCGAAGCTCCCGTCACCAGAGCGACTCGACCCGTGACTCCTGCCATAAATGATTCTCCCTCTTGGGACTAAACGCAGATTATAACGGGAGCGGGAGCCCAAGGCTCTTACATGGCGCTTGGCCGTTCTTCGACCGGGAGAGGCAGGGCAGCGGCGCTATCGTCGCGGAACAGCACCTTCAACAGGGGTGGCGCCACCAGAGTCGTCGCCCCGGTCATGAAGATGACGAGAGCGTACGCGCTTTCCGATATGGCGTGGTGCTGCAGGCCAACCAAAGCCACGATCAACCCAACCTCGCCCCGCGGCACCATGCCCATGCCGACCTTCGCCGCCATCTTCCATCCGAAGCGCAACACCGGCAGTCCACAACCTAGAAGCTTGGAGAAAAACGCCAGCAGGGAAATGATGATGGCCGAAATCACCAGTTTGCTGTCAAACACGTCGGTATTCAGCTGTGCTCCCATATTGAAGAAGAAAAACGGGGCCAGCAGTTCGTTGATGGCCAGCACCCGCGGACGCAGGTTCCATTGCGGCGAGTATTCGGCGAAAGCCAGTCCGGCAAAGAAAGCCCCGATGATCGGAGCCATACCGATCTTGCTGGAGGCATAGGAAAGTCCCAGGCAGATGGCCAGAGAGATGATCAGCGGGGCGTTTGGAGTGGAAGTTCGTTGCAGACCGGGCTCCATGCGACGGACCAGCCGTGGCGCGTAAAAGATCATGAACAGGGCGAAAGCGACCGCCTCTATCGTGGTAACCAGAATCGGCGCCCACTTGATTCCCCCGACAGCCGTCAGCCCGCCGACGACCCCTAACAGAATCATTCCCAGGATGTCATCAAAAACAGCGGCGCCCAAGATGATGCGCGCAGCCTGCGCGCGCAGCACGCGCAGGTCGCCGAGCACTCGTGCCGTGATGCCAACGCTGGTGGCCACCATGGCCGTGGCCACAAACGTTGCTTCCTCAGGCTCGTGGCCGTCCAGCATCATGTAGGCGAAGCCGCATACGAAGGGCACGGCAATCCCGGCAAGGGCCACGTAGAGTGATGTCCGGCCCACGCTCAGCAGGTCCTTGGGCTGGGTCTCCAGGCCGACCGTGAACAAAAGGAAGATAGCGCCAACCTCCGCGATTTCGCGTAGGGCATCGCTGGGCACCACCAGGTGCAATCCGTAGGGCCCGATGAGCACCCCCGCCAGGATTTCACCCAGGACCGCGGGCAAACCTAACTGCTCAAAGATTTCCCCGCAGAACTTGGCCCACACAAAAATCACGAACAATTGGAAGAGGAAATCACTGGCGGAATGCATTGCGCGTACTCTTCAAGGTCCGTCAAAACCTTACATCTTGAGATGCGGCGAGGCCACCAAAATCGAGAGCAGATGGGTCTGTGGCGCGTCTACCTCCACCGGGCCTGATTTTGCCTTAACACAGGCCAAGGTGACATAACTGCCAACCAGCCCTCGATTTTTCCCACAGCAGCCCTGGGTTTTGACATCCTACCTTTTGGCGCATGAAATCTCCGACGGTAATCGAGAATGACGAGCCAGCGCGACTGCGCATCCTGCGCCGCGTGAACTCCCTGATCGGCGCGCTGGTGTGCGCGGTGGCCGCCCTTGGCGCCAGCTTGCTGGCAGAAGGACATGCGTGGGAAGTCTCCGTGCCTCTGGTGTTTAGCGCGGTCGTGCTTCTGACGGCCTTGCGTTTTGGCGCGCGCGCCGGAATCGCCGGCACGCTGTTTGCTGCCGTGATCTTTGCGGTGTTCCTGTTCAAGCCGCTGGGCAAGCTCCATGTCGCCAGCGACACCGGCCGCGCCAACCTCGTCTGGATGCTGCTGTTGGGTGTTGTCTTCTCATTCTTGTTTGCTCCGCCTTCGTCCGGGACGCGTCAACCTTGACGAACCATGCACGTAAACAACGGAAGTGCGATGTTGGGCATCCAAAAACTCTCAGGCAAAGCGCACAATTGGGGTTGACGGGCCCCCAGTCTCTCTTGAGAGGAGATCCTTGATGGCTGCAGCACCGCAAGTTCTCACCAGCCGCCGCTGGGCGCGGGCTCCCTTCTATTTCAACTCCGCTGCCCACCTGTTGCGGATCGGCAAGGAGAAGGCCACCAACCTCCAGGAGCTGCTGGACGCTGTGCGTTCCTGCAGCGACGCCTGCATCTTCCAGCATACGTTCCA
This sequence comes from Candidatus Angelobacter sp., assembly GCA_035316085.1. Classification (GTDB taxonomy): domain Bacteria; phylum Acidobacteriota; class Terriglobia; order Terriglobales; family Acidobacteriaceae; genus Angelobacter. Next base: position 10,043 of record DATFXI010000188.1, on the reverse strand, counting down.
GACGCTCGAAGAACACCATTTCATTCGCGAAGGATTTTCCAACGACTTCTCTCACTGGGCGTTTTCAGCGTGCAATGAAGTCGGGCTGGCGGAAAGGCTGGCTGCGCTTGACGTGCGCGAGTTCACCTCCATCGCCGCGCTTCGCGAGCGCGTGGTACACATTATGGAAAGTTATCTGGAACGCAACCCGCGGGCCACCACGCGCCCGGCCATGGAGCCGTTCTATCTTATGGCGGTGGACCTGGTTGTGGTACCCACCCCCTATGTGGCCCGCAACCTGGAAGAATTCGCTGAAGGCCTGCGCAACGTCAGTATCCACAGCATTTACTATCACTTTATTGATGCGCGGCTTCGGATTAAGCTCAACAACAACGATTTTTCGGTCTGGCTCGACCGGGATCTGGACATGGGAGCCGCCGCCGACCGGATCAATCGCATTGACATCTACACCTCAACCCTGGAAGGAGTGCGTCGCAACATTCTGCGCACCATCGAGGGTGAAATGGCACGGACTTGAAGAGCACTTCGGGGAGAAATCTGGCGACAGGCAAGACAAGCGATGAAGAAAGAGCAAACACAGAAGCCGGTCGAGGAGAAGGCCCCGGACGGCAATGCAGGCAGCGGCAAGGCGGAACCGCCGCGGGTCGCGGGCGCGCCGTTCAAGGAACGCCGTTTTCGCCAGACCCATCTGCCTGCGCACTTCATCGAGCGCCGCAAGCGTCCGCGTATCCAGACCGAACCGCCTCCGCCTCCGGCGCCGCCGCGCCTTGAAGACTACGCTGCCATCATCGGCAAGCCCGAACTGGATGAGATTCGTTTCCTCGCGCGCCATCTCCAAGGCAAGACCGTGAAGATGGTGAACTCCACGGCGGTAGGCGGCGGTGTGGCGGAAATCCTGAACCGCTTGGTTCCGCTGATGAACGAACTGGAAGTCCCGACTAAATGGGAAGTCATCACGGGTGGCAATGATTTTTACGAGGTCACCAAAGGTTTTCACAACGCACTGCACGGCGGCGAGTACAACCTGAACCAGCAGATCCAGGACATTTTTATGTCCTACAACGAGCAGAACCGCCAGCGCATGGAGTTTGTGGAGGACCTGTTCGTGATCCACGATCCCCAGCCCGCCGGACTGATCCGCTCCAAGTCGGAAACGCGCGGGCGCTGGATCTGGCGCTGCCATATCGATCTCTCGAATCCCCACGCCGGCGTGTGGGATTTCCTGAAGCCAATGGTGGAGCAATACGACGCTGCCATCTTCTCTTCACCTGCCTTTACACGCCAGCTCAACGTGCCGCAGTATCTCTTTTATCCTTCCATCGATCCGCTGTCGGAGAAGAACAGGGACCTGGAAGAAAGCTTCATTGACAAAGTCTGCGACGACTTCGGCATTGACCGTTCGCGGCCTATCCTGTGCCAGATTTCGCGCTTTGACCGGCTGAAGGACCCCGTGGGCGTGATCGAGGCCTACAAGCTGGTCAAGAAATACGTGGACTGCCAGCTGGTGCTGGCCGGCGGAGGCGCTACCGACGATCCGGAAGGCGCAGCCGTCCTCGAGGAAGTGATGGCCGCCGCCGGCGACGACCCGGACGTGATCATCCTCAACCTGCCTCCGTGGTCGGCGCTGGAGATCAACGCTCTGCAGCGCGCTTCCACGGTCATTATTCAAAAGTCGCTGAAAGAAGGCTTCGGCCTGACTGTGACCGAAGGCCTATGGAAGCAGAAGCCGGTAGTGGCTGGTGCTGTAGGCGGCATTCCCACGCAGATCATTCACAAGCTCACAGGCGTGCTGGTGCACTCAGTGGAAGGCTGCGCGTATCAAGTGCGCTATCTGCTCACGCATCCGGAGTTCGCCGCGCAACTCGGCAAGAACGGCCGCGAGCACGCCAAAGAAAACTTCCTTATCACCGTTAACCTCAAGCGCTGGCTGCTCTTGTTCCAGATCTTGCTGGGCGTGGCCAAGCCGAGCAAGACGAGCTGACGTGTGTTGAATTCCATTCCTTGCCGGCAATAGCATTGGATTGAAAGACGCCGCTCAGATACTCGGTCTGCGAGAGTAATGGAGGGCGTATGACGCGACTAGCAACTTCCCTTCTTGCCGCTTTGATTTCCTTCATTCTTGTGTCTGCGGGTTGTGGAAGCCGCTCTATGATGATGAACAATCCCCGTCAGCTTACGAGCATGATGGTTGCTCCTGCTGCCGCGGACGCGCAGAAGTTTACCAACGGCCAGGTTCAATTCGTCGCTACCGGCGGGTTCAATATGGCGCCGATGTCCGTCATGTCGCCCGCGGTACGTTGGAGCATCGGCGACCCGTTTGCAAAGCCGATGCCGATGGCCTCCATGTCGCCGAGTCCCAGCATTGACGGGAACGGGGTGGCGCAATGCAACGGCTTCGTCGGAATCGCAACGATTGAAGCCACCGCCCCTGCGGACACCAACGCGCCGATTTCTTCAATGACCGCGATGACGCGGAACGTCTCCGGCATGGCCCATCTAATTTGTCCCTAAGTGAAAGAGTTCCCGCTGTTTCAGCGATAGGTCAGGGGCTTCCACTCCGTGCCGCGCTTGAGCGCCAGCTGGATGGGCCGGGGCGGTCCTTTGCGCGGGATAGTGACTTCAGCCCAAAGTTCTTCGCCGGGTTTGATTCGCGGAAAGTCGGCGTGCTCCGGCAAGAAGAACAAAACTCCCTGGTCCAGGAACAGAACGCTCGGCGGCGGCTGGTTGGGCTGATTGGGTTGCTGGTTACGCCACGAACTTATAGAGATCCCGGTGTCGGTGTCGGACTTATTCGCCACCAACATTCCATTCTCCGCGGTGAGCGTCACTGAACTCCACGAGTAAGTGTTTTTCGGCTGAAACCACGGAGCCTGTACTTGCAGCCGCAGGTCCATGTAGCGGCCGCGAATCGGCAAATCAGGGTCGACGGATCCTGTCCTCACCCATACTCGCGGCCGGGTTTGACGGTCGTATAACAGTTTGCCGCCCAGGCTCAGCACGATGAGGATTTGCAACACGGCAACGACAATACCCTTGGTCAATGTGTTCATTGCCTCTCTCCCGCAGCGGCGCGCGCGATCAGATCGGTACGCAGACGGTTGAGCACCCAGCCGCCAGCCAGGAAGAGTACTCCCAGCAGGATCAGCCCCAGGGAGCGCCCTAGTTTGTCCAGGACCCTGGAGAAATAAAACGCGATCACGTTAAGTGCGAAGATCGCGGTGCCGTAGTTGATGAAAAGCCGCCGGTTGTCTTCCACGCCCCACCAGCAGAGCAGGCAAGCCCCAACTGCCACCCACGGGTAGATCCAGGGATTGTGTTCGATCATTCGATAGTGGCTTAAGAGGCCCAGAACGAAGACCCACGCGGCCGAGCCAAAGATCCAGACGGCCTGTTGCTTGCGGACGATCGCAGCCAGGGCCACGGTGGGCACGTAGGCCGCGGCGTATCCCAGAGCCGCCAGATGCAGAGGCATGGACGCGGGCGCGACGCGCCAGGAACGGGACTCTCCGCTGAACATCACGTCACCGAGAAAGGGAATCAGCGCGAAGCATCCTACCCACATCAAGCTTGCGCGTAGGGCACGGTTCGATTCCTTCTGCGGCACAGAAAAGTAGAGAATGGAGAGTAGCAGGAAGCCCTGAGCAGCAATGTTCCAGGCGCCAGGATATCTTTCGGTCGCTACGTACCACTCGCCGCCCAGCCACCAGGGAATCAGAACAGCCGCCAGCAATGCTTGCGGCCACTGCCGCAAGACCAGCCAGGCCAGTACCGCGCCCAGTGCCCACAGCATGATGCCGCCGGGCCAGTGCTCTTCGAGATTGAAAATCTGCCCGGCAAGAAAGATACCCGCGCCCAGCGTGGCGGTCCCCGCCAGGTGCAACGCCGCGCCGATCGCTGGAACCTTGTCGCCGAGCAGCCCGGCCGCCACATGGAACACGGCCGTCATGCCCAGCACCAGCAGGAAGCGCTGCGTGGGAGAGAGTTCATCCCAGTGCGCAGCCACAAACAGAAGGATTCCGGCGCACAGCATCAGGGCGCCAAACCCGACGGCAAGAACGGCAGGCCAGCGCCAGCGTTTGCGTCCGGCACCACCTTCGAACTGCCGAATGCGGTCGGCGGTCGCGGCGTCAACAAGTTGCGCGTCAACCCAGCGCTGAAGGTCTTTTTCCCAGCTCACGGTTGTCCCCCCGGAATTAAGCCGATTATCCGCCACCCATGCCGGGAAGCAAAGGGAAAATGGAACACTGGAATCGGCCGGCATTGCCGTCATCGCGCGGAATCCGCAGTGATCGGAAGGCAGATCGGCAGCGAGCCCCACCGGCGCTTTGGAGCGCAGCGACAGGAAGAAAGGTTACAATCGAGCCAACCGAGGATTTATGGACTCCGCCATCATCCGCGAACTCCGCAAGATCGTCGGCAAAGACGCCGTGCTCGACCGCCCGGAAGAGCTCATGCTCTACGAATATGACGGTGGGCAGGACAAGAGCCGTCCCGGCGCGGTGGTTTTTCCCCAGAGCACTGACCACGTCTCCCGCATCATGCGCCTGGCACACTCGACCAAGACGCCGGTGGTTCCACGCGGTGCGGGCACCGGACTGAGCGGTGGCGCGATTGCCAGCAAGCAGGCCATCATGCTGGCCATGGCGCGAATGAACAAGATTCTGGAAATCGACGTAGAGAACCAGCGTGCGGTGGTGCAACCCGGCGTGGTCAATCTGGAAGTTTCCAATGCTGCGGCGAAATATGGTTACTACTACGCGCCGGATCCGTCCAGCCAGAAGGCGTGCACCATCGGCGGCAACGTCGCGGAGAATTCCGGCGGACCACACACCCTGGCCATGGGCGTCACCGTGAACCACATCACCGGAATTGAAGCTGTGGTGCCTGACGGCCGCATCGTCCGCTTCGGAGGCAAGGCGCAGGATTCCTGCGGCCTGGACCTCACCGGATTTTTTGTTGGCTCGGAAGGGACGATGGGCATTGCTACTGCCGTCACAGTGAAGCTGACGCGCCTGCCGGAGTCAGTAGCTACTCTGCTGGCCATCTACAACTCGGTGGAAGATGCGGCCAACACCGTGGTCGCGATTACGCAGAGCGGCGTTACTCCAGCGGCGCTCGAGATGCTTGACGGCTGGATGGTGCGGTGCGTGGAAGAAAACGTCCACGCCGGTTATCCCATGGACGCGGCCGCGGTCCTGCTGATTGAACTCGAAGGATTGAAGGAAGCCGTGGAAGAGCAGGCGGAAGCGGTGAGCAAAGTCTGCAGCGAGCAGAAGGCACGCGAAGTCCGCCGCGCCCGCGACGAGCAGCAACGCCAGCTTCTCTGGCTGGGACGCAAGACGGCGTTCGGTGCCGTAGGCCGCGTGGCGCCCGCTTACTACACGCAAGACGGCGTGATACCGCGCACGAAGGTCCCCGCCACGCTCCAGGAGATCGAACGCATCAGCCAGAAATACGGGCTGATCATCGCCAACGTATTTCACGCCGGTGACGGCAATCTGCATCCCCTGATTCTGTTTGACAGCCGCGATCGCAAGCAGGTGGAAGACAGCCACAAGGCAGGAAACGAAATCATGGCCTGCTGCCTGCGATTTGGCGGATCCATTACCGGCGAGCACGGCGTTGGCTCTGAGAAAAGACAATTCATGACCGCCATGTTCACGGAGGACGATCTGGAAGTGATGGTGCGGCTCCGCAATGCGTACAATCCGGAATCCATCCTGAACCCACAGAAGATGATTCCTGACCTGCGCTACTGCCGCGAGATCACCGGCCCGCTGCCCCGCCCGAAAGTTGAACCTGTCTCGGGAGTTCCTGTGTGAGCACGGCAACGGCACAATCCTTGGAGCGCGAGCTGGCCGCGATCGTCGGCGCGCAGCACGTGGGCGCGCCGGACCTGACAGCGGCGCAACTGGAGATTAACGGTATGGCGCCGGGCGCCGTGGTTTCGCCCGGATCGCCGGATGAAATCGCTGAAGTCCTGCAACTGGCCCACAGCCGCGGCTTGGTGGTGGCGCCGGCGGGCGGATTCACCCAGCAGGACGTTGGCAGCGTGCCGGAGCGAATCGACATTTTGCTGCGAACCAACCGGCTGAACACGATTGCCCACTACGACCCCGGGGATTTGACTATCGGCATCCATGCCGGCATGCCGTTTGCCCAGGCACTCCAGCGGCTTGAGGAACACCAGCAGTGGCTTCCCCTGGACGCCGCCAACCTGGGCAAGGCCACGGTGGGCGGATTGCTCGCCACCGCCGCCGCCGGCCCACTTAAGCACGCCTTTGGTGGCCTGCGGGATTTTTGCATTGGAATTCAGTTCGTCACGGCTGACGGCAAAGTGGCAAAAGGCGGCGGCCGCGTCGTGAAAAACGTTGCCGGATACGACCTGATGAAGCTGATGATCGGCAGCTACGGAGCGCTGGCGGTGATCACCGGCGCCAACTTTAAGGTTTTTCCCAAGCCGCGGCAGACGCGCACGTTTGTTTGCGTTTTCGGTTCGCACGAAGACGCACTGAAGTTCCGCGGGCAAGTTCTACGTTCTCCGCTGCAGCCCCTGTGCCTGGAGATTATTTCGCCCGTCGCGCAAGAGTATTTGTGCGATTCCGCGCCGGCCCGGGATGCTGACCACTACGCCCCGGCGCAGCCGGTTGCCGCGCCTTCGCGCGAGTGGCAGATTGTTCTGCGCGCCGCCGGCAGCGACAACGTTCTGGCCCGCTACCGCCGCGAGCTGGGTGCGGCTGTAACCCGTGAGCTCGAGGGCGAAGGCGAAAAACAACTGTGGCGCTGGATTTCGCACTTCGAGTACAGCGTGCTTGGCCGCCATCGCAACGCCATGGTGATGTACACCCACCTGGCCCTCAAGGATGTTGCGCCGGCGATCCAGGCGGTGGAACGCGCAGCTACGGAGCACAACTTTATTCCCGCAGTCGTGGGCCGCGCCGCAACTGGAAACCTGGTGGCAGCGTTTATTCCGCTTCCCGTGGACCCGCCGCCGGCCTCGCAGTTCTCGAATTGTGTTGGCGCATTTCGGGCGCAGTTGCCCGCGGGATCGTCGGCCGAGGTGGCACATTGCCCGAAGGAAGCTAAAGCGTATCTCGATGTTTGGGGCCCGACGCCCACTGATCTTGGGCTGATGAGAGCCGTCAAGCAGGCCATTGATCCGAACAATATTCTGAACAGAGGAAGGTTTATTGTCTGAGCAGAGCCAATCCGCGGTCGTCCCGCAGCCGGGGGCGGCTGCGCCACATGTGGGTCAAGACGTGCCGACGTGGGAGTTGTTGCGGACCTGCGTCCACTGTGGGCTTTGCCTGAACCATTGCCCAACCTACAAGGTTCTGGGCATGGAAATGGACTCGCCGCGCGGGCGCATTTACCAGGTTCTGCACGTGAACGAAGGCCAGATGGCGCTGGGGGAATCGTTTGCCACGCACATCGACCGCTGCCTGGGCTGCCTGGCCTGCGAGATTGCCTGCCCGTCGGGGGTGAAATATGGGCGTATCGTGGAAAGGGCGCGCGCCCAGATCGAGCAGAAATATCAACGCCCGTTTCTGTCGCGGACGGCGCGCAATCTTTTCTACCGCAAGATCATCTCCAATTACGGCAGGCTGAAATTTGCCGCTCGCATGACGCGTTTCTATCAACGTTCCGGCCTGCAAACGCTGGCCCGCGCCACCGGGATACTGAAACTCTTTGGCATGGCCGATGTAGAGCGACTTTCCCCCCAAATTGACAAGGAGTTTTTCTTCGGTGAAATCGGCAAAGTCTTTCCTGCCGTCGGCGAGCGCCGTGGCAAGGTTGCATTTCTGGCCGGCTGTATCAACAACGTCGCCTTCTCATATTTGAACCGCGCTACCATCAGCGTGCTTACCTGGAATGGAGTTGAAGTCCACGTTCCTCAAGGACAAGGCTGCTGCGGCGCGCTGCACGCCCACGCTGGCTTCCGCACGGAATCTCGCGAGCTGGCGCGGAACAATATCAAAGTTTTTCTAAGCGGCAATTACGACGCCATCATCACGAACGCCGCCGGCTGTGGCTCGCACATGAAAGAGTACGACGATCTTCTGGAACACGATCCAGAGTTTGCAGCGCGAGCCAAGGAATTCAGAGCCAAAGCCAAGGACGTGACGGAGTATCTCGCCGGGCTGGGATTGCGCACGCCGAAAAAGAAAATCTCGCAAAGGGTCGCCTACCAGGACCCGTGTCACCTGGCCAACGCGCAACGGATTCGCACGCAGCCGCGGGAGCTGCTCAAAGCGATTGGCTGCGAGTTGGTTGAGCTGCCGCATTCTGACCAGTGCTGCGGCAGCGCTGGCGTGTACAACGTGGCGCAAAATGAATTGTCAATGCAAATCCTTGCTGCCAAGATGGACGATGTGCAGTCGGTCGCCTCCGACATCATCGCCACCGCGAACGTCGGCTGCATGATCCAGTTGCGCGCTGGCATGGAACAGCGCGGGTTGAAACAGCCGGTGAAGCATGTGGTGGAGTTGCTGGAAGAAGCTTTCTCTTAGACGCAATCCCTTCGGGAAGTAGAGGACTTTCTTCTGAAATCCCGAGCCAAAGGCGAGCGATCCATATAGCAAAGAGGGATTGTGACGTAGAGACGTGGCATGCCACGTCTCTGAGACGCGACAGTGTCGCGTTTCTACGCCGGAGCCTTGGAAGAGATCACTTTCATCAATTCTGAAGCATCGCTCACCGGCGGCTGGCACGTGAACCCGCTGCACACCACCGCCACAGTCTTGTCCTGTTTGACCGCCGGCAGATTGGGAATAGTTTCTGCCAGCGCTGGCGGAAGCATCTGAGGCACAGCTTGGCCTTGCGCGAGATGAATGACTGACTTGTTGAGCGAGAAGCGTCCCTGGGCTGCGGCGCGCAGCTTATCCGCCTGCTCACCACTGCCGACGACAACCACCTGCGTGTGCGGACGCAAGTACATGTCAAGCGCGATGCCGTAAGTCGCGGCGAACAGCCCGTAGTGTCCAGCGATCACGGCGAACGCTTTGAGCGTGCTTTCCGCCGCGTTGTGATACTTGGCGTCATTGGTGTACGCGTGCATGCGCAGCAGCGCAATCGCAGCCGCGGGATTTCCTGCGGGCGTTGGCGAATCCTGCATGGGCTTGCGCCGCGCCGCCAGCGCGCCGAGCACCATGCCCTCGGCTTCAGGTCCGGTGGCGATGTCGAAAAACCCGCCTTCGCGAGGGTCGCCGAAGCGCTCCATCATGGCGGCCGCGATCTTCTCCGCGAAGTGAAAATAACTCAGATCGGCGCTGGCTTCGTAAGCGTCAAGGCAGGCGATGATGGTGAAAGCGTAATCGTCGAGCACGCCGGGAACACGGCGCTTCGCGGCTTTCGGATCAGAGTACGCGATCACATGCTGCAATCCGTCGCGCGGGTTCCAGCCTTGCGAAAGAATGCGGTCCAGCGACCTGAGAGCGAACTTGCGCGCGGCGTTGAGATTGAAATTCGGGAGATTGAGGATCTGCGCCGCTTTGAGATAGGCAGAGATGCACAACGCGTTCCAACTGACGTACACAGTTTTGTCCACGTACGGAGTTGGGCGTTTGAGCCGTTCGGTGTACATCTTCGCTTTAGCCGAATCCAAGATCGCTTGTGCCTGCTCGGGTGTCTTGTTGAGGCGCGCGGCAAGTTCCTCCACCGGCAAACGAACGTACAGGACATTCTTCTTCGGGTTGTGGTGCATCTCGCCCACTTCGCCGATGTCGTAGTGCAAAGTAGCCGCTTGCAGTTCCTCGCCGCTCAGGACAGACTTGGTTTCGTCAAGCGTCCAGGTGAAATAGTCGCCGTCGTCATCGAGAGAGTAGTCGGCGTCCTGCGAAGCATAGAAACCGCCATGCTCGCGGTCACTGAGCCATTCATCCATCCAGCGAATGATGTCTTTAGCCACAGCGGCAAAAAACGGGTTGCGCGTGAGCTGGTAGCCGTGGACGTAATTCTTGAGCAGCTCGGAATTGTCGTAGGCCATCTTTTCGAAATGGGGAACAATCCAGTGCTCGTCTACTGAGTAACGATGGAAACCTCCG
>DATFXI010000187.1:0-2748 GCA_035316085.1 Candidatus Angelobacter sp. | reverse complement strand
CTGATGAAAGGCGTGCGGTCGCTCGAGACTGGCAAGAAAGTCGGCACGGAGAAAATCGAGCCACGCATCCTCACCCAACGCCTGGTCACGCCCCATCCCGAGCGCCTGATGTATCTGCGCTATGCGCTGCACCAGGGTATGACGGTGAAAGAGCTGCACAAGATGACTGGTGTGGACCCGTGGTTTCTCTTTCAGCTAAAAGAGATCACTGCCACGGAAAAAGAGCTGGCCCAGCAGACGGCTGAGACGCTGTCTCGCGAGCTGCTGCGCGAAGCCAAGCGCAGCGGCGTTTCGGATGAACGTCTTGCTCTGACGCTGCGGAGCAACGCGCCCGCCATGGCCCGCCTGCGCGCACAGCACGGCGTGAAGCCAGTATTCAAGCTGGTGGACACGTGCGCGGCGGAGTTTGAAAGCTACACCCCGTATCTCTACTCCACCTACGAAGAAGAAGGCGAAGCCCCACCAACAGCCAAGAAGAAGATCATCATCCTGGGCAGCGGCCCGAACCGAATCGGCCAGGGCATAGAGTTCGATTATTGCTGCTGCCACGCGGCGTTTGCGCTGCGCGACGATGGTTACGAAACCATCATGGTCAACTGCAATCCCGAGACCGTTTCCACGGATTACGACACCAGCGACCGCCTCTACTTCGAGCCACTGACGCTCGAAGACGTGCTTGCTGTTTACCAGCACGAGGCTTCCGGAGGCGCGCCCATCGGAATGATTGTCCAGTTCGGCGGGCAGACACCGCTGAACCTCGCCCTTCCGCTGAAAGCCGCAGGAGTGACTATTATCGGCACGTCGCCCGAATCGATCGACTTGGCGGAAGACCGCAAGCGCTTCGGCAAGCTGCTGGAGGAACTCGATATCCCGCAGCCGCCAGGCGCCATGGCTACGAGCGTGGAAGAAGCGGTTGCCGGGGCACGCCGTGTTACGTATCCCGTGCTGGTGCGGCCGTCGTACGTGCTGGGCGGGCGCGCCATGGTCATTGCATACGACGATGACAGCGTGGTCCGTTACATGAAGGAAGCGGTGGAGTATTCGCAAGAACGCCCGGTGCTGATTGACCATTTTCTGGAAGCCGCCACTGAGATTGACGTGGACGCTCTCTGTGACGGCGAAGACGTGGTCATCGGCGGCATCATGCAGCATATTGAAGAGGCCGGCATCCACTCCGGCGATTCTTCCTGCGTGCTGCCGGCGGTCAGCTTGCCGCCGGATGTGCTGAATACCATCCGCGACTACACCTTCAAACTGGCGCGTGCTCTCAAAGTGATCGGACTGATGAACGTTCAGTTCGCGGTGCAGAACGGAAAGGTGTTCGTCATTGAAGTGAACCCGCGAGCGTCGCGTACCGTCCCTTATGTTTCGAAAGCTACGGGCGTGCCGCTGGCCAAGATCGCTGCGCGCCTCATGACCGGACGCAAACTGCACGAGTTCCTGCCGGAACACGCTGCCACGGGACGCGACCTGGCCACTGGCGCAGGGTATTTTGTGAAGTCACCGGTGTTTCCATGGTCGAAGTTCCCGGGCGTGGATACGGTCTTGGGGCCGGAGATGAAGTCCACGGGGGAGGTCATGGGGTCGGCGGACACTTTTGGTGAAGCCTTCGCCAAAGCCCAGATTTCCGCCGGTCAAACGTTACCCACCAGCGGCACCGTCTTCATCAGTGTGACCGACCGCGACAAAGCTGAGTCCATCGAGCTGGCGCGCCGTTTCATCGAGCTCGGCTTCAGCCTGGTGGCCACGCACGGCACAGCGGAGCGCCTGGAGAAGTCCGGGCTGCCTGTCGAGCGCGTCTTCAAGGTCAAGGAAGGCCGCCCCAACGTAGTGGACTTGATCAAGGGCGACAGCGTGCAACTGATCGTGAACACGCCGCACGGGCAAGACCCCTGGTTTGACGAAAAAGCCATCCGGCGCGCTGCCGTTACCGCGCGTATTCCCACCATTACCACGCTCTCTGCTGCGCGCGCTGCCGCCGAAGGCATTGCCGCACTGCAGCGCAATGAGAACAAGGTTCGGTCGCTGCAGCAGTGGCATGGGACTACAAGAGAAAGAGAACTAGTCCGGCCTTCGCCAGGAAGATAGCCAGGCCTCAGTCCTCGGCAAGATAGTCGAGGGCTTCTATACGGTTGGAGAACAAGGGAATTGTGCGCTTGGTAAAGAGTTTGACCGCTTCATAAATCAGCCGCTGCAGCCCGCTGATCCCGATCACCGCGGCGCGCTTTACATAGGGAGCGTTGGCCGCAACCTTGGATTTGAGCGCCTCGACGGATTCCTGGTCGAAGCTGGCGCCGGTCACGTCGTTTAACGTACGCACGGAGGTGCGTGGCTCAAGCGAAATGACGCGGTGACCTTCCTCGGCCACGGCCTTCATCGTCGCAACATCGCAGTGAGAGTAATCGATGGACAAGACCCGCTTGCCCTTGTGGATAACGAATTGCACACGGCCCCTAATCAGACTAAAGTCCGTCGAGGATTGCATCGACAGGGTTTCGAGCGGGCACATGCCGGAGCATGTTACTTCCAGACCAACTGGGCGCGATAGATGACCGAAGTAAGTTGGGTGCCAAGGAGCACACCGTCCGTTTTCTTCTGCAATCGCTGGGAAATTGGCTACAATCCATTTGTGTTCACTTACAAAGGCTTTGATCATGTTGCTCTGGTGACCAAGCACCTAGAGGCGATGAAGACTTTTTACAGCCAAGGTCTGGGTCTGTCGGTGGAGCAGGAGAGCAAAGCCAAAGG
>DATFXI010000186.1:0-15452 GCA_035316085.1 Candidatus Angelobacter sp. | reverse complement strand
CCGCGAACTCGAGAGTGACGAACTTGGCTGCGCTGTGATTACTGCTGTTGATCAATGTGCCGCTGACACCAGTGAGCCAAGCGCTGTTGATCGGCTGGTGGTTCCCTGCAGGGAACCAGGCAAGGCCGCCGGGAGTACGCTTGATTTCTCTGGAGGATGAGCCGGAGACTACAGTCAGATCGACATCGGAAACCGCCACAACCAGATTGGGCACTGCACGCGTGTGTCTTTCTAAGCGCGATCCCGGGGGCATGGTCACAAACGACATCACCCACTGGTCAGACGAAATCCGCCTCTCGATGGTAGCGCACGGCGCCTTCGTGGTACAGGGCTCGGGCGCCGAGCACGCTTCCGTGCATCGTTTCACGTTGGTCGCCGCCTGAAGCAGATCGATCGTGATGTTGTGGAAAGGGCGGTCACTGTTGTTGATGGCCGCGTGCGAGAAGCCGCCGGGTGTGAACCGGGTCTCGCCATCCTTGAGCTGAAGTCCGGCGGGCGACTCACCGACGCGCGCGTTGGTAAGGTCGGCATCGCCCAAAGTCACAAACACATAGTCATGTTCATGGCGATGCACCAGGGTGGAAGCTTTCGGGGCCACGATTACATTGAATGCCCGGAGATACTCATTCTGGAAGACCAAGTGATGGCTGGGTTCCGATGTGATATCAACAGTCTGTTGCGGCTGGGCCGCGGCCGCCAGGCACAGCAAGCCCGTGCTCACGATCTTCAAAGTCCGCATCTCAAGCATTGTAGAACACCCGTTCTACGCCGCAGCGACGAAAGCCAGAGACGGACTTCCCCTGGGCATATGAACTCCAGGCCGCGCGCTGGGTTCTGCTTTTATGAAATCTTGGGCAGCTCGCGGCGCAACGCTCTTTCAATCCGGCGTTCGTGCCAAAGACGCAGCGGCTTGGAATAATTGATGATGCCGAAGGCGGCGATGGCCGCCAGGAGCAGCCCGCTGCTGATCACCAGAAACACCCGCGAAGCTCCGGTCTGGGCCACCTGCAGCATCACCAGGGCGTTGCGCGGCGTAAGCAGCATCGCTACCGCCAGCGCCAGCATGCCGGTACCGGCCAGCAATCCGGTTGCGTTCTTGGCCCAGCGCCCCGTGGCGTGGTACTCGGCGAACAGAGCAAACCCGCGAGAAATCAACCCTGCGATCACCAGGAAAGCGGCGACGATTCCAATCCAGAAGCTTAGGTCCATGCTTTCAGGTAGGACGCGCAACGCATGCGCGGGGTTGGAAAGCCTGGGCGTTGCGGGTGCCCTGGTAAGTTGTTCCTTAGGCGGCGTACTCTGATCGTGGGAGCTTGCTCGTAGGGCGTTCTTTGACCGCCGACGGCCAGAAGATCGAGACAACAGTCCCGCTCCTCGCCTCCGCATCTGTGCTGCGAACCTTGATGCTTCCGCCGTGTTTCTCCACGATCCCTTTCACCACCCATAGCCCCAGCCCCGTTCCCTTCTCAGCTTTGGTAGTGAAGAAAGGCTCGAAGACTCGTGCAAGGTAGTTTCTTGGGATGCCGCATCCGTTATCGGCGATGGTGAGCCGCGCGCCCGGCTCACTGCGGTCCTTCCAACTTCGTGACTGGCGCAGGCATAGCGTGAGACCGCCGCCCTGTGCTGTGGCCTCCACGGCATTGAACAGTAAGTTGTCTACGACCTGCCGAATCTCATCTCCAAAGCCGACGATGCTGGTTCCAGGCGTGATTTTCTTGCGAATGACAAGGCCGGCGCGTTGGAACTTGTCGCCGAAGACTTGGAGAGATTCCTCAATCAACGCGGCTAAGTCGACTTCCTTGGCCACCACGCCAACGCGATAATAGGACAGGCTTTGTTTTACAATGCGCGATACGCGCGCGACCTCGTTGTTGGCGATCGTTACCAAGCCTGTGGAGGCCGGATCGAGGTCGGAACGGCTCCCTAGCAGGTACAACACGTTGATGACCGCCGAAAGTGGATTGTTGATCTCGTGGGCGAGGGACGCGGCGAGTTGTCCTGCCGCCGCCAGTTTTTCCACTTCCTGCAATTGCTTTTCGACACGCTTGAAGTCGGTGATATCTGTGATCGACGCAACCCATCCGACAATTTCCTGGCCGTCTGTCTCAGGCGTGTAAGCGACATGAATATGACGGGGGCCTGAGGCAGGATAGGCCAGCACAGTTTCATATTCCACCCGCTCGCCGCGCAAGACGCGCTCGACGTAAGGGCGGATCGTTTCCCAACCATGGACGCCAATCACGTCAATAAGGGAGCGGCCAACGATCTCGTCCACAGGTAAGCCGACAATCTTTCCGAAGGCAGAGTTCGCCGAAAGATAGCGCAGGTCGCGGCTGCAACGTACCAGACCGGTAGGCGCGGCTTCCAGGAAACCTCGCAGTTGGGCCGTGGACGCGGCCAGAGCTTCTTCCGCCTGCTTTCTCTCCAGGTAGTCCGCGCCCTCGCGGGCCAGCAGATCCATCAGCCGCAGCTCCCGCTCGCGCGGCCGATATGGCGCGGCGTAATGGGTTGAGATCATGCCGAGAAGGTTGCCCGAGCTGCTGATGAGCGGCGTGGACTGGACGGCGCGAACCCCGGCATTAAGCAGAACCTGGAGCGAAGAAGTGCCGGACAAGAGTGTGCTCTCCAGCACGTCCTCCACGATTACACGCTCGCGGGTCTTCATGGCTGCTCCGCAGACGGACTGCTGGTGGCTCACGACAGCGAAGAACTCAAGGAACGGACCCTCGAAGCCCTGCTGCGCCACGATTGTCAGCGCGCCCGAGGAATGGTCGAACAGCTGGACGTTGCCTTTGGCCGCATTGGTCAGAGAGATGGCTGCGTCCAGAATGGCATTCAAAGGCCCCTCAGAATCGTATTCAGTGCGCAAGCATCGCATCCCGACTTCCTGCAGGCGGACCATGGCTTGCAGTTCGTCCGCCGTCTGCTTCTCTCGCTCCCATTGCAACGTAGCAATCAGCACTGCGAGACGCTGGCTGACATCGTCGTGGGGTTCGCCCGCAATTCTCTTGCGCTCATCCTCCTGGGCACTGATAAGTCTGCGTGCCAGATCGCTGACGTGTTGGTAATCCTGGTTGAGCTCCTCCTGGCTTTCGCGAAGACGTTGTTCAACATCTTCCCGTTCCCGGATAATGCTGGCCAAGAGCATGACGGGGACGCACAGCACAATCCAGAACATCTGCAGTGACAAGACCTTGTCCGTGTTGGTGGTGAGGACAAACGGACCAAGATGACGCGCCGTTCCCCAAATCGAGATTGCAGCGACGCCGAGCAACGCGGTGCTTGCCCCTATGGGTCCAAAGCGGACGGCAGCCCATAGAAGCGGCGGAAAGAACCACAAGAGCAGCGGAAACAGGGCGGTCTCGGGCTCCGTGCCGAATGCGAAAAGCCCGACTGCGAGCAGCGAAACCATGATCACTGCGGCTTCCAAGATGCGAAGCGCGGGCAGTTCGGGCAGCCGGCGGACACCGAACTTCGCCCACAAAAGTACAGCTGGCGCTACCAGCAAAAACGCTGTCGCGTTACTAAGCGTGAGTCTCAGCAACGCAGTGGCCGGGGTGAAGTTGGGCTCAAGGTGGAACAGAGAACGGACGAACGCAGGGGCGATGAGCGTGAAAAGCAGCGGAGCCACAAACGAGGTCACTACGTACGCTGCCACCTGACGGCGATTTCCCAAGTGAAGGACAGGCCCCGCAATGCGCCTAAGAGTCTCCGCTGCTGCAGTTGCGAATACCGTGTTACCAGCGATCTGCCACAACACACGCCAGACCGGCACCACGGCCCCCAGGGCAGCAGTGTGTGCCAGTGCGCTTACGATGAGCACAAGCCACCAGCGCCGCCTCGGGGTGAGGACTAGCGCTGCCAGTAACAACGCGTTCGCCGGCCATATGATTCCGACCTGAGAGCCCCGGAACCGGAAGTCAAACCCCAGACGGGCCGCGAAGTAGTAGCTGACCGCGAACAGGGCCAAATGCGCGGCGAGAAGGACTGGCCCACTTGATTTTGAGGCTGTAACGGCGCTCCCACCCCTCGCTGTTTGTATAGCAGCGTCGCTGCGATGCATGGCAGCTTCCTTCTCGATGAAAGTTTACATCGTGGCCGGGGGAACGGTGAAGGAAGTTGCTCGACGAGCTTGTATCCGGTTCATGAGCAAGGTAGGCCCGAGGCCAGACCGCCGGGTGATACGAATTCTGGAGCCGCTTTAGAAGACGAGAAACTTCTTTTTCTTCTTCTGCTGTTGCTGCTGTTTGCCCTGCGCAGAACCGCTGGAGGAAGCGGCGGCCATAATCACCGGCTTGCTGCTCTGGTTGGGGCTGGCGCCGGTGTCAACGTAACCGGATTTGACGTCAATATAGGCCTGTTCACGCAGCTTGGTGAGATAGGCGCGGGCCGCGGGCTCGAGTTTCTGGGAGTAGATGGCCTGGCGAATATTGTCCTCAACGTCTTTCAAGGGCGGAATTCCGGCGGCGCGATGGCCGTTGACCTTCAGGATGATGAAGCCCTGTTTGGTCCGAATCACATCGGAGAACTCGCCCGGTTTCAAGGGAAAAGTCTTGTCTTCAAATTCCTTGGCAAGTTCGCCGCGCTTGAAATTGCCCAGGCGCCCGCCCTCGGCCGCGGTGGGGCCGCTGGAGTTGGCCTTGGCCAAATCTTCAAACTTAGCGCCTTTGCGCAACTGCTCCAGAAGCGACTTGGCCTTGGCCTCAGCTTCGGCGACTTTCGCGGGATCTTCCGGCAAAGGCTGGTCGGCGCCAGTTTTGTTTTTATCCGCGCCCTGACCCGCAGGCTTGACCGGCTGCGTGGAAACCATGATCTCGCTCAGGCTGACCTCTTCAGAACCTTCCATTTCCTTTTGGTGCGTGCTGTAGAAATCCTGAACTTCTTCCTGGCTGATATGGATTTTCGACCCTACCTCGCGGCCGATCACCTGCTCTTCCACTACGCCGGCGCGTATCTGCTCCTTGAAATCTTCGAACGAAATTCCCTGCTTTTTCGCTTCTTCCTCCAGCGCGTCCATGCTGGGCAAATTCATCTGCTGGCGCATCTGGTTGAGCCGCTTGACGACCTCAGTATCGCCAGTGATACCCAACTCTTTGCCTTTTTCGAGAAGCAGTTGGCGGTCAATCAACTCGCGAAGGATTTCTTTTTGCCGGTCCGGCCACTTGGCTTGCCAGTCGTTCGGAGACTGCTGCTGCAGTTCCTGCTGGGTGGTCTGCTTGGCCCGCTCGTAGTCAGCGCGCGTAATGATAGAGGTGTTTACACGAGCGATGATTTCGTCAACGATGTCGGCGCGCAGCGCTGCGCCGGCAAGCAATAAAAGCAGAGCGGCGAGGGATAACGATAACTTTTTCAGCATGTTGGCAGCTTTCCTCGGAACCTATGGGAACGCCCGGGAGTCACGGTCTTTGCAGCTTATTTTAGCAGGGTGGCGGGTCATTTCAAACGACCCGCCGCCCTTGTATTCAGCGTCGGGGATCCCGGCATGCCGGACGGGCCTCAGCCCAGAACTTTAGTTCTGGGTGAGCGCAGCGAATCAGCAGACGTTCATCGCGGCAGCGATGAAACCCACGTATCAAGGTCATTAGCTTTAGGCGGGAATTGATTACTTGCCTCTGCCCACCATCTCGATCGCTACTGTTTCTTTTTCTTGTTCCCCCCCAGGAGGTCGTCCAAAACGCCCTTCAGGCCCTGCTGGGGGCTTGGGTTGTCGCCTGGCGCCAAGGCGTTTCCCACGCCGCTAAGTCCGGGCAGAAAGACCGGATTCGTGGTCTTGCCGCGAATCTGGAACGGAATGCCTTGTGTCTGAGCCATTTTCGAAAAGCCGCCCAGATTGCCGAGCAGAGTCCCTGCGCTACTGGACATTTTGAGCAGCATCTGGAAGTCGAGGGAGTTGTCGCTACCGACCACGCCTTTGCCGGTGAAGGTGCCGATCTCGGGCACATCGAGCACAATGTTGTCAGCGCGCAATCCTTCCGGGGCCAGGCGCAGTCCTGAGGCGACGGTCTTAATCTCGGTGTCAGGAGTGGAGCGAATCCCGGCAAATGCGGCCAGCGGTCCAAGCTTAGCGCCCAAGTTGTAGCCGGCAAGACGTGTGCCGTAAACGTTGAGAGGGCCGGTGACGACCAGCCGGTCGAGCGGACCTTCCGCCGCCAAGTCCATGTTGACAACTCCGCCTTGGAGCGAAGCGCCAGCGGGCAAGACTACCCCGAAGGCCGGCAGCAACCCCTCAACGTCATTGACCGCCATGTTCTTGCCCTCGAGCTTCAGGTGGGCGATGGTGTCTTCCCCGTGCGCGTCGAGAGTACCGCTGGCGGAAGCGGTGCTGTTGCGGGTGTGCAGGCCCGCGCGCAATGTTCCGGTGTCGGCGCTCAGGTTGAAATCAGAACTGTAATCAACCGCGACCGGGACGCGAGCCGGCGCGCTGCCCTTCACCAGCTTGAGGCCGCTGGCGTTGGCCTTGCCCTCGGAATGCAAACGACGGCCGTCAGAAGTGATCTTGCCGGCAAAATCCAGCACACCTCCCACGCCGGAGCTGGGATCGAGGAAACCGGTAGCGCCAAGGTCAGCATGTTGCAGAGTGATCTGCGCTTGGAAGGGAGTGCGCGCGGCATCCTGCTTATCAAGCGGGCCAGCTTGGCCCTCCAGCTTCAGCGCGCCGCCGCCAGGCGTGACCGCTGTGAGAGTGAACGGCACTACGCTGGTGGCGGAAATGTCGTGCACCGTCAAATGCACTTTCTGATAGACGTGCTCCTGGACCGAGCGCCCATGGCTCTGTCCTACGCGGACTTTGCCGTCCACGATTTCGAAAGTCTCGACTGAGAGGTTACTGGGGGTGGACGACGGCGGCTGCGAGTTGCCCTTCGGAGCCGTGCTGCCCAGGCTGGAATAATTCCACTTGCCCGCCGGGCTGCGCAGCAACACGATGTCCGGCTGCTCGATGGTGAGTGAAGTAACCTCCAGGCGGCGCGAAGAGATGAGCGGCATCAACCGCACGCCGACCTTCACCGCCGACGCTTGCAGAAACGGGCCCTTACCGAAAGCCGGATCGTCGGCAATCGAGATGTTGTCGGCAGACGCGCCCCCGCTGAAGATCGAGGCTGACAGCTTGCCGATGTGCACCTGGCGGTTGAGGGAAGTGGAGAGCCGCTTTTCCAGCTCGGGACGGAAAGTGTCAACGTTGATGAAAAGGGGGAGCGCTAAGGCCGTTACAACCAAGACGCCCAGGATGATTCCGCCGATGAGCAACAGACGGCGCATACAAAAATGCTACCAGAGTCAAGACCTCAGGAAGATTCACAATTGTAAAGGTGCCGCTCCGACAAAACCAGTCCTGGTTACTTAGAATTTTCTTACATCTGTTTGCAGCGACCGGCAAGCAAACCTGTAGCCACCGCGATGTCGATCTCCGCGATCAGCAACCCGTGCTTCCCGTAGGGCTGATAGCTGAGCAGCGTCCCGTCAGGCCGCACCACTGCGGAAGTGGTTGGCGATCCGGCGCTGGCAACGTTTACGGTGGCGAAGTAGCAAGTGTTTTCAGCAGCGCGGCACAATGCGGCTTTCTCATGAAATGAGTTCCGCGGATCGGCAAAAGTGGAAGGCCAGTAACCGCCAGGCTCGGCCTCGTGGAAATGCGGATGGAACACGATCTGCGCGCCGCGTTGGGCAGCCCAGCGGACGGTCTCCGGATAACGCCAGCCCTCATGGCAAATCACAACGCCAAAGGTCACCGGGCCGGTTTGGAAGACCCGCCTCCCCGAGCCAGCTGAGTAGATTGATTCTTCGGAGGGATCAAGCTGCACTTTGTCCTGGAACCCGGCGACGGTTCCGTCGCTATGGATGACCAGCGCAGTGGCCAGCAGGGCGCCGTCAACCACGCGTTCGGTGCCGAGAACAACCGCAAGGTTTGCTTTTTTGGCGGCCACGGCGATCGAGGACCAGGCGCGTTCCAGAAACGCAGCGTCGGGAGGCGGCACCTGCTTGCCCATTCCGCGGTAGCCAGGAACAAAACATTCCGGGAAGCAAATAATGTCCGCGCGCTCGGTGGACGCTTGCACGATGGCTTGCTGGGCGAGCGTGACTGACTCCTCAGGAGTGGCCGGGAACCGCAGGTTGGCGAGCGCGACTCGAAATGTCTTCATTGGGCTGTTGAACTTTAGCTTAATCCCCGAGAAAGGCTTGTTGCCCGCGAAAACATTGCGGAGAAGCGGGTTGCGTGTGATTTCTGCACCTATCGTAATTGCGGGGAAACACCCGAACCTTTAGGGTAAACAGCTGACATGCACTAACGTTTCCCCCTTGCATCTTGGGTTTAGCCGTTTTTCTGTGGTACTTTAGCCCCTAATTGTGCGTTCCGCGGTCTCCCCCCAGGCACCTGGAAGGCGCTCGTATTCTAGCGGTTAACTATGGCACTCGGGTTTGGCTTCAACAAAGCAAAGGTACTCGCTTCGGCGGAGAAGTTTGTCCAACAGGGCAAGCTGCAGAGTGCCATTTCCGAATACGAGAAGATCATCAAGGAAGACCCAAAGGATTTGACCGTCCTGAACACGATCGGCGATCTCTACGCCCGGTCCGGCGAAAACGAGAAGGCGGCCCATTATTTCAAGAAAGTGGGCGATCACTACGCGCAGGAAGGTTTCAGCGTAAAAGCGATCGCGATTTACAAGAAGCTGACCAAGCTTACCCCCAACAATTTTGACAATGTCCACAAGCTGGCGGAACTTTATGGCCAGCAAGGACTATTCAACGACGCGCGGTCGCAATACATGGTCGTCGCCGACCATCTGCTGAAAACAGGTGACAACGCGCAAGGGGCGAAGGTGCTGCAGAGGATCCTGGAGCTGGATCCGGAGAACACGACGACGCAGTCGAAGCTCGCCGACCTCTACACCAAGCTGGGCAAAAAAGAAGAAGCCCGCAATATCTACTACACCGCCGCGGAAACTTTACATGCGCGCGGCTCTTATGAGGCAGCGGCAGAAGCTCTGAGCAAAGTGCTCAAGCTGGATCCGGAGAATGCGCCGGCTTTGCTGCTGCGCGGGATGATCGCGGCCGACAGCGACGACAATCTCAACGCGGTGCAGTATCTGAGCCAAGTCCCCGATCTGGATTCGCGGCCCGAGGGACTGCGCGCGCTGCTTCGCGCCAAGGTCTACGCAGGAAACCTGGAAGGCGTGGAAGGCATTGCCAACAAACTGCTCACCGTACATAACGATCTGGGCGGCGTTACGACGCTGGCGGAATGGCACGTGGCCCGTAATCACGCGAGCAGCGCGCTCAAGCTCTATGACCAGCATGCGGACCGCTTTCTGGCGGCGGGCCGCGCCGGGTTTCAGGAAGTTTTGTACCCGTTGATTGCCCGCATCAAAGACAACAGTGACGCGCTGAGCATGATGTTGCGGCTCCTACAGCGGACTGGGGATATGTCGCGCTGCGGAGAGGTCATGGAGGCGCAGGCGAACGCTTATGCGGCGAAGGCCGACTACCGGCAGGCGCGCGACGTCTATCTGAAGCTAACTGAAATGGAGCCGGAAAACTCGCTCCACAATCAGAACTACAAGCAGATGCTCTCCAAGCTGGGCGAAGACCCGGCGACGCGCCACCTGTCGCCGCAGGAAGCGGCGCAGGCTTTCATGGTGGAAGAGCTGGATGAAGGTGCGGCGGTGGTGCACCAGACGTATGATCCGCCCACGGAAAAAGCACTCGAGGCTGCGCTTACCGACGCTGAGCTATTCGTATCCTATAACGTTCCTTCCAAGGCCATTCCGCCACTGGAAGCAGTGCTGCACATGGCGCCGCGCGACGTGGTTTTGCACCAGCGTCTAGCCATGCTCTACGCCCGCGGCGAGCGCTTTGCCGATGCCGCCCGGATGTGCCAGGTTCTGAGCGATATCTATCGCGAACTGGGACACGAAAAAGACGCAGTGCGGTATCAGGAAGCGGCCCGGAAGTATTCTCTGCGCGCACCCGCGGCGGCGCCCTCGCCGGCTGCGTTCGCAGCACCGGCTCCAGCCGCGCCCGCGCCGCCGGCGCCGCGCGCTCCCCAGCCCGTTGCCGCACTTCACCCTGAGCCCCCGGCGGCGCAAGAAGCCCCCGCGGAAGGCGACGCTGCTTCGGTCCAGGAATTCACATTTGACGTACCCGACCATCTGTTGATCGAATCCCAAGCCGAGGCTGCACCTGTTGCGGAAGCGAAAACGCCGGCCGCAGAAGAACCGGTCGCGGCCCAGCCGGAACGTGCCGCCGCTGCGGACAGGGAAGCTGACCCCTCAACAGAGTGGGAAGACATGGTTTCGGTCGAGGAAGAGGAACATGTTTCGCCCGCCGGCGGTAAAGCTTCCGCGCCATCTTCCGTGCCGGAAATGGAAGTTGTGCCTTCGGCGAAACAGCATGAGCCAACGCCGGCGGCGGCTGCGGCGCTTCCCATGGCAACGGCGGCCGAGAAAATCCAGGAGATTCAGTTTTACCTTTCCCAGGAGATGTGGGACGCGTCCAAGAAGGCCATTCTCGATCTCACGGAAATTGCACCCGACGCTCCAGAAATCACCCAGTTTATCTCGGCGGTTTCCGCCGGGCAGGCGCGCGCCGCCCGGGCCTCCGCTCCAGTGGCGGAGCCGCCAAAGAAGGTTCCGGCTCACGCGTCGCCCGTGGCCGAAGCGCTTGTCACTGAAGCTTTACCAGAAATGCCGGTGCCAGAACCCCCGGCGCTGGAGCGGCTGGCGCAAAAGATGCCGGTGCGCGTCGCGTCCGAACCACAGACACCGTTTGCTGCCGTTGAAATGGCGCATACCCCGGCAGCGCCAGCATTCGAGGAATTCGCGGTTGAAGTTGAAGACAAGCCCGCTGATGTAGTCGAGCCGGTCGCTACTATCGCCACCCCGGAGCGGGTTGCTCCGCCACCGCCACCCCCGCCTTCCGTTTCGCCGGTGTCTAAGCTGGCACCCAAGAAAGCCGCAAAGGCCGAGCCGTTGCACGCGGAAGTTGCGCCCGTAAAGCAGCACGTCGTTGAGCCTCCACGCGAAAAGGTTGTAGCTACGGCGAAACCGGGTCCGAAGCCTTCTGCCCCGGCCGCAGAAATCCCAGTGGACGACATTCTGGCCATCACGCCTGCAGCTGCAGAACCACCGCCGGCTGCCGCAAAGAAAAAGAAAGCCGCCACGGCCGATTCCACGGAACAGATCCTCAGCGACTTTGTGGTGGATCTAGAAAAGACCGATCTTGTCGACTTTGTTCCTCACGCCAAGCCGGAGCCGGTCCCGCCGGCAAAAGCTGCCGCGGCTCCCTTGTCAGGGCCCGCAGCCTCCGCAGCGCCAGCAGCGGCGACTCCACCCCAGCCCGGGCAAAACCGGTCCAGTCTGGGGACGCCGACGCCAGCACGCGATGCGCGCGTGGCAACGAACGGTGACATGCAGGATGCCGAGTCTGCCTTGGTGCTCAATGACATCCTTGCTGAGCTCCAGGAAGAAACCGCGGAAGAGCCTGTGGCCGATGAAGACCCCGAGACGCATTACAACCTGGGGATCGCATTCAAGGAAATGGGCTTGCTCGACGAGGCGATCGGCGAACTGCAAAAGGTCTGCCACTCCGTGGACCGCGGCAGCGGTTTCTCCCAGCCCATTCAGGCCTATACCTGGCTGGCGCAGTGCCTGGTGGACAAAGGAGCACCGGAAGCCGCGGTTCGCTGGTACCAAAAAGCGCTCCAGCTGCCCCGCCTGGATGACGACAGCCGCTGCGCCATTTATTATGATCTGGCGACTGCCTATGAAGCCGCCGGCGACAAGAAACTCGCTTTGGCCAACTTCATGGAAGTGTACGGCTCCAACATTGACTTCCGCGACGTAGCCAGCCGCATTAAGACCTTGAAGTCGTAAAATCTCCGTAGCATCCAGGAATGTAACGTCCCAGCATTTTGAAGCTAACTTCCCCTAATTTCGTGACTCCCGCAGGTCACCAGCCGCTTGACGAATACACTGACGCGCCGGTGTGGCTGCAGAGGACTTTCGTGGGCACCTACGTTCTATTCTGCATGGTCCTGGGCCTGTGGCTGGTAGTGCTGCCCTGGACCAACAACTGGTTTCCCGCCGGGTTCGTCTCCCGCTGGCCCGCGCTGCAAGAAGTGTTGCGCAGCGGCTTTGTGCGCGGCGCGGTCTCCGGCCTGGGATTGGTGGACATCTGGTGCGGTGTTCTGGAAGTGATTCACTATCACGACCGGCCGCCGGGAAATCCAGGAACGAATCTGGCGCAAGGCGGTGGCGGCACAGCTTCCCCGCCCGATGGAAACTCGCATGACGGACAACACTAAGAAACCCGAACCCGTATCCGCGGAAACCGGACTGCATCCGGCGCCGCTGGCATATTTGAACCCGGAATTTCTCCACAGCCCTGACGGCCGAATCCTGCGCATCCTTTCCGAGTATGCCGAGCCGCTCTCTCGTTTTCGCCGTGAGAAAATTCAGGACACCGTGGTCTTCTTCGGCTCCGCCCGCTTTGGCCCACTGGACGAGGCGCAGCAGAAACTGAACGCACTTGAAAAACCAAACGCGGCCGCGCCGGCGAGCCAGCCTGGCGGCAACGCCGACGCCGATGCCATGCTCAAGCGCGCCAACACCGGCGTGGAGATGTCCCGCTATTACGAAGAAGCGCGGCAACTCGCGCGCATGCTTACCGAGTGGTCCATTACTCTGCCCGGCAAGCGCCACAGGTTCGTGGTTACGTCGGGAGGAGGTCCCGGCATTATGGAAGCCGCCAACCGCGGAGCCCGCGAAGCCGGCGGCAAGACCATCGGACTCAACATCCGCTTGCCCTTTGAACAGTTTCCCAATCCGTACATCACGCCGGAACTCAACTTTGAGTTCCATTACTTCTTCATGCGCAAGTACTGGTTCGCGTATCTGTCGAAGGCGCTTGTGGTCTTTCCCGGCGGCTTCGGCACGCTCGACGAGCTGTTTGAAATCCTCACCCTGGCACAGACACAGAAGTTGGCCAAGAAAATCCTGGTCCTGGTTTACGGCAAAGAATATTGGAGCAAAGTCTTGAACCTGGGCTCGCTGGTAGATGCCGGCGCCATCTCACCGGAAGACCAGAAGCTTTTTTCCCTCGCCGACTCCCCCGCCGAGGCTTTCCAAATCCTGAAAGACGGGTTGACGTATCACCATCTCCAGCCCCCGGCTAAGCCTGTTCCCGAGGAAGGCCCGGAGATCGCGAAGACATTGCCTTAGAGTTCATCTCAGGCCCAATTGCCTCGCACCTCTTGTCAGGGGGATAATGGCCTCCTGCAACTCTGGCCAGAGCTCTACAAAGATTGCGAGGTCTCCCCCATGAAAGTTGTCCTTCGCTCCAGCCTTCTTTTTCTAGTCGTCGCAGGCGCGCTGTCCGCGGGCGCACAGAGTTCGAATTCCAACTCGCACAACCCCACCTGGTGGAACAAATACCAGGCGCTGCTGAACCATCCGGCAGATAGCCCTGCCGGTCCCAACCTGTCGCTGAGTGTTGGCAGCAACGTTGATGTCTCCAACGAATGCGGGCCGCAGAGCGAGACGTTTATCACCATCAATCCCAACAGCCCCAACATCCTGGCCGCGGGTTCGAACGAGATCTTCCGCCTACCCATGCGCGGATATTTCTCTACCGACAACGGCACGAGCTGGGGCGGCGTGGACTTGCCGCTGCCTCCTGCGATCGGCGCCAACGGCATCGATTTTGGCTCGGATCCTTCGCTGACGTTTGACACCCAGGGCAACACTTTCTACAGCTACATTGTGGTGTTCTTCAGTAATGGCAACGGCATCAAGGGCACCCAAATGGCGGTCGCCAAATCCACGGACGGCGGCAAGACCTACCCGAGCGTGAATTTCTTCGCATTCAACGGCGGCCAAAACCACTTCAATGACAAGCCGATGATCACCGCCGACACCAATACCGGCAGTCCGTTCCGCGACAATATTTATGTAGCCTGGGATTCAGCCAGCGGCGGTTCGGCTACCGGTGGCGGCGTGCACGTGGCTACTTCCAGCGATCATGGGGCCACGTTCAATTCCGTCCGCGCCGATGAGCCCAGCGGGCCAGGCCGCTCGATTGGAGCTGTGCCGTTTGTCGGGCCGGACGGGACGGTATTCGCGGCCTGGAACGACTTTGCTGCCAATGTGATTGCTTTCGCCCGCTCATCCGACGGAGGCGCCACCTGGCAGCGCCCCAGCATTGTCGCAGGGAAAACTGCGGTGTTCGCTGTCGGCGTACCAGCGGAGTTTTCGCGGCACGCACTGGTCTATCCTGCTTGTGCCGCCGACCGATCCAGCGGCCCGCATCGTGGCCGCCTCTATTGCTCCTGGATGGATTTGACCGCCGCGGGAACAACCGACATCTTTCTCGCCTTCTCTGACGATAAAGGCAACACCTGGTCGCAGCCGGCGCCGGTTGCCGACCAGCTCAGCTTTCCAGTCGATCGCTTCAATCACTGGCTGGCCGTGGATCCGGTCACCGGCGACGTGAACGTCTCTTTCTACGACACGCGGAACGATGCAACCGGCTTCCGCTTTATGACCGACACGTTTTTCACGCAGTCGAAGAACGGAGGCCAGAGCTTTTCTTCGCCGAACACACGGGTGAGCACGGTGAGTTCCAACGAGCACGATTGTGGCGGCCTCTTCCCTTGCACGGCTATTGATTACGGCAACCAGCAGGGAGATTACGAAGGCCTGGCTTCGTTCGGAGGCGTCTCGCACCCGATCTGGACTGACAGCCGCCAGCAACAGGTTCCGCTGGCGGGCTGCAGAACCGGACTGACCATGGAAGAGGTATTTACGGCGGTAGTGAAGTAAACGCCGGTTGTTACCCGTACTTGTCAATCGTTCCCGGAACGGCGTGCCGGCTTGCCGCGCCGCACCGTCAGCGCGCCGTCCAGGCGGGCCTTGAGTTCGGCGAACGCCGGGGTCGGACCCCTCCAGCGCAGCTGCTCCACGTCGTCGAATAGCGGGATGTCGGTGCGTAGCGTGGCCAGCTTGCGAAAGAGCAGGGCGCTCTCCCACTCGCGCACGAGAGTGGCGGCGAGGGCAGTGGCGTTCGCGGCGTTGACGTGCCAGTCGGCTGAGTCCCTGGGGACCGCTTCGAGGTGGATGAACTTCCCCAGCACGGCAGCCGACGATTTGGCGCCCCAGCCGGGAAGCCCGGGATAGCCGTCAGCCGAGTCGCCGACTAAGGCCAGATAGTCAGGAATCGATTCCGGCGTGACACCGAACTTCTTCACGATGCCCGTCTCGCCCAGCGTAACTCCGGTGCGGCGATTCAACTGCACGACGCGTTCGCCGCGCACGCATTGCGCCAAGTCCTTGTCGGGCGTGCAGATGATCACCCGCTCCACACGCTTGTCTTTATCAGCGGCAACCGCCGCGGCTGCGAGCGCGTCGTCAGCCTCGAACTCCACCATCGGCCAGACCAGAACGCCGGCCGCGGTAAGCGCT
>DATFXI010000185.1:0-10624 GCA_035316085.1 Candidatus Angelobacter sp. | reverse complement strand
CGTAACCTGGGTTACGGAGAGACAGTATCTCTCGTTAGAAATTTCCTGCATGCTTCTGCGATACAATTCGTGCATCCGACAACTCAGAGAATGCTGGTGTTTCGGCGGCCTCTGCCCGACGACTTGGAGAAGTTTTTCCGCAAGATGGGGGAATGACAGGTCGGTTTGCGGACTATAATGTACTTAGCCGGATTTCCTTCATGCTTCTAAAAGTCCACAGTATTTTTTCGGTATTGATCGTCTTTGCTTGCTGTACTGCAAGCCAGGCACAGACCACAGGTTCCGGCAATCCGCCGGCCCCGGCAGCCGCGAACGTCGCCCCTCCAGCCTCCAAACAGGCGACGGACGATCTTCCTTCCGGTGGAACGATCATCTCCCGCTCCAACCTGGTCAACGTGGTTTTCACTGTCACCGACAAGCATGGGAAATTCATCAAGGACCTTAGGCAAGCTGACTTCAGGGTTCTTGACAACAATCTTCCCCCCAAGGAAATTACCGGCTTCGAATCTGAGACCAATCTGCCCATGCGAGTGGGCTTGCTGATTGACGCCAGCAACTCCATCCGCGATAAATTCCTTTTCGAGCAGCAGGCTGCCATCGAATTTCTGCAGCACACGCTGGATATCAAGAAGGATAAAGCTTTTGTTTTGGCATTTGATGAAGTCCCGATCGTGGAGCAGGACTTCACCAGCGATCTGGAAAAGCTGGCCAAGGGCGTGCATGCGATTCGCCCGGGCGGCGGCACCGCTATGTGGGACGCGGTGTACTACGCCTGTCGCGACAAGCTGATGAAGGAGCCGGTAACGGAAACGGTGCGGCGCGCGATCATTCTGGTCTCTGATGGCGACGATAACCAGAGCCGGGTCCTGCGCCAGGAAGCTATTGAGATGGCGCAGCGGGCCGGCGTCATTGTGTATAGCATCAGCACCAACCTGAGCAATATCCATGACAGCGGTGATCACAACTTACAATTGATTGCCGAGGCTACGGGCGGACGAGCCTTCTTCCCCTTCAAGCTGCAAGACCTGGCCGATGATTTCCATGAGATTCAGGGAGAATTGCGCAGCCAGTACTCGATCTCCTACAAGCCTGACCAGCTGGTCTTGAACGGAGCATTTCGTCCTATCCTGATTTCGACAGAGAACAAGAAACTGAAAGTGCGGGCTAAGAGAGGCTACTACGCCACTACCAAGTAGGGTTGCGGCTAGAGTCTGTTTATGAAACGGGAGCGCAGGCGCCTTCGCCTGCGGCGCCAGGCACAGCCGAGGGCGGCTGTGCTCCATAATCCGACGACAAAACACCAGCGATTCCGGCGATCCCTGATTCACTCCACTCGCGCGTAGTATCCCTTGCGCGCTTGCACCTTGTATCCTTCTTTGGATTTGAGCTCGATTTTGCGGAAGCCTCCATCGTGCTTTTCATTCGTGGACGTGTACCCAAGGCTGTACTGGGTGCGCAACTCGTCGGAAATCTGCTTGAAAGCTTTGCCCAGGTTGTCTGTATGGCCGACGGAAATGGCCCGTCCGCCGGTCTGCTCGGCCAAGCGGCTCATGTCAGACATATCAGAGCCGTAGCGCGGATCGAACAACAGCAGCACGTAGCAGATCACATCGGCCTTTTGGGCGGCTTCGAGCGCCTCGCGCAGCTTGACCCGGCTCCCCTGGTCCACGCCGTCTGTCAGGATGATCATGGCCTTTCGTCCCACTTGCTTGCTCAGGATCTCGCTGGAGCCGAGGTACACCGCGTCATATAACAGGGTGCCTTTGGGACGGCTCACGGGAAACGGCCCTTGCCCAATGCCCGGTACGCCGCCTACTCCACCGCCCACGTTGATGCGGGCTTTATCCAGACCGGAGCGCAGAAGTCTCATGTCTGTCGTCAGATCCTGCAACAGGTCCACGCTGATATCAAAACTGATGACGAAGGCCAAGTCCTTGTCGGTGATCACCTGGCGCAGGAAATCAGCGGCCAGGACTTTCTCTTCCGGCAACATGGCTTGCATGCTCCCGCTGCTATCAATCATGATGCCCAGCGTGAGGGGCTGATTCGTTTCCGCGGAGAAGTATTTGATGGTTTGCGGCTTGCCGTCTTCCTGGAGCTCGAAGTTTTCCCCGGTCAATCCAGGGACAAACGCTCCATGTTTGTCCTTTACGTTGAAAAACACGTTGACCAGATTGACGTTCTTGCGGAAGGTCGGCATCTGGTCTGGGCCGGCCGCCGGCTTCTGGTTTTCCTGGGCCGTGCCCGGCCACGCCAC
This sequence comes from Candidatus Angelobacter sp., assembly GCA_035316085.1. Lineage (GTDB taxonomy): Bacteria > Acidobacteriota > Terriglobia > Terriglobales > Acidobacteriaceae > Angelobacter. The sequence goes on along the minus strand of DATFXI010000185.1, from coordinate 8,367 downwards.
CAGGGCGACAAGAATCACCGTAAAAATCGGGGTTCGTAAAGCTATCTGCATAATTTGCCCGTCTTCGCGTTCCACCTCTCAGGGGGAAATTTTCCCGGAGTAGAAGCAGGAACTATTCTATTCGATGCGTTTCCGCCTGTGTGAGGCTGCGGAAAGCATACAATAGGGTTAAACACTGATGCGCCCGGCCGCGATGCGGCCAGCAAGAAGAGCCCTGCCCCTTTTTGAAGTCGAGACTCCAATTGCCGGGTCTCCGGAACTGCAGGAGGGTGGGACCGTCTCATGTGGTGGTAGGAGGGACCATGGTTGGTTTTCGCAACTGGACAAGCACGATGATGTGTATGGTGTCCCTGCTGGGCATCCCGCTCGCGGCTCAGCAGAACGTCCCCGACGCGCCTGCGCCCAAGACCACGCAGCCTAACCAGTTTCCGGAGAGCGCTCCGCCGGCGCCTAAGAACTCGCGCGCGACGGAAGCCGCTCCGGTTGCTACGCCCACCCCGCTTGCGCTGCAGCAAGGCGCTGACGCGTTGACCACCGACTTGAAGCAGTTCGGCAAGATCAGTGTCAGCGTGAATTTTGTCCAGGTACCAGTCACCGTGAGAGACAGTTCCGGAAAGTTGGTAGAAGGGCTCCAGCCGGCCGACTTTACTGTGTATGAAGACGGCGCTCCGCAACGACTCAGGTTCTTTTCGAGTGATTCATTCCCGCTGACTGCCGCCATCGTAATCTTCACCGACCTTCCCACCGCGAGCATGAAGAAGGTCAACCAGTCGCTGCCGGCTCTGATTGCGGCTTTTAGCCAGTACGATGAAGTGGCGCTTTACCGTTACGGGCATACCGTCTCGCAGGTCTCCAGCTTCACCCCAGCCGAGAATGTTCCCACCACGACCATCGCCCGCGTCAAGGGAACAGGAAGGCAAGGCGGGCCGCCCGCGATTTTCGGGCCTCTGGCCCAGGGACCATCCATCAACGGACATCCTGCCGACCCTGGCCAGCCTGGGCCGCAGGTGGCCAACCTTCCGCCCCCAGTGCAGGAATCCTTCGTCCTCAATGACGCAATTCTTCGCGCCGCCCAGGATCTGAGCCGCCGCGAGCGCTCGCGTCGAAAGATCATTTTTGTGGTCAGTGACGGGCGCGAGCTGGGCAGCATTGCGGGCTTCGATGAGGTCCGGAAGGTCCTGCTCTCCAACAACATTGCGGTGTACGCTCTCGGCGTGGACACGGCTGCTATTCCCGTTTATGACAAACTTGGCAGACTGCGGGTGCCCGGCTTTGGCTATGCCAACATCCTTCCCAAGTACGCTAGCGCCACCGGCGGAGACGCCTTTGCCGAGTTCGATCGCCAGTCGATTGAGCAGGCTTATGCCAAGATTACGTCCGTGGCGCGCAACCAATACACGCTGGGTTACAACGCCAAAGCCACGGCTTCCAGCGCCTACCGCACCATTGACGTTCGCGTGCACCGGCCCAATCTGACGGTAACCGCCAAAGAAGGCTACTATCCTTTGCCCCCGGCGGGTGCGCAACCGCAGCAGCAGCCAGCCACGCCAAATCGCTGACGCGGTACTTCGGTAATTTCCGCTGCGGGGCAACGACGCTGGATACTGTGGTAACGGAAAAGCCCGGGACAAGGTACAATCCTCAGCGTCCCATCTTTGGTGTGATATAAAAAAGTACTTCAGCAGGAATGGACGTTCGGAATGCCTTCGTGCGGCAGTTCCCCGCCGCGCGACCCGAATGTAAGGAGAATCTTGAGCTTCATTAATTTTGCAGCCCGCGAAATTAACTGCAAAATCGTGTATTACGGCGCCGGTTTGGGCGGTAAGACCACGAACCTGCAGTTCATTTTCGATAAGACTGCCGATAAGCAGAAGAGCAAGATGATCTCTCTGGCCACGGAAACTGACCGCACCCTCTTCTTTGACTTCCTGCCCCTGGATCTGGGCACGGTGCGCGGCTTCCGCACCCGCTTTCATCTTTACACTGTCCCCGGGCAGGTGTTTTATGACGCCAGCCGCAAGTTGATCTTGCGCGGCGTGGATGGCGTGGTATTCGTGGCAGACTCCCAGGAAGAACGCCTCGACGCCAACCTGGAGGCCCTCGAAAACCTCCAGGAAAACCTGAAAGAGCATGGCTACGATTTCAAGAAAATCCCTTACGTCCTGCAGCTCAACAAACGTGATCTGCCCAGCGCCATGCCTGTCGACGACTTGAGGAAGGAGTTGCTGCGCAAAAGCGAGCCGGTGCTGGAGGCTGTGGCCTTCCAGGGCAGAGGCGTGTTTGAAACCCTGAAAGAAGTCGCCCGCCAGGTGCTGATTGAACTGAAGAAAGGGTAAAGCCCAGAATTTCCTGCCGAATTTTCTTGCCGAACTGCGTTTGTAGTGGGTTATGATCTAGCCCTCATTCCGGTCACCTCCATGTCTTCCGCGCCCTTCTGAGAAGCAATCATGAAGGAGGCGAACCCCCATGGAATATCAGGCGCGGATATGGTCACGGCCCGCCTGGGCTGTGGCCTCCCTTATCGTTGCAGTATGTTCTTTCCCAGTACACACTCTGGCGCAGGCCAGTTTCAAAATCTCTGACCAGACGAATCTACCAGGCAGCGACTACTCAAACTTCGCAGTTGCCAATAATGACCTCTACGCATGCGTGAACGCATGCCGTCAGCAGCAGCAGTGCCGGGCATTTTCCTACGTCGCAGCTGGCGTGCAAGGAACGTCCCCTCGCTGCTGGCTCAAGTCTGCGGTGCCGGCGGCTAAGAGCGACGGTTGCTGCATCTCCGGAATTAAACAACCTGCCACCCTGTCTCTCGGCGACTCGTGGCAACAGGAAGGGCTCAATCTCCCCGGAAGTGACTCCAAGTCTGTAATTCTGGATTCACCCAACGCCGACCAGTGCCGGTCTCTTTGTTCCAGTGACACGAATTGCCGGGCCTACACCGTAGTCAAATCCGGTGTGCAGGGACCAGGAGCAAGATGCTGGTTAAAAACCTCGATTCCCGGCTCTCAGGCAGACGCGTGCTGTACGTCCGGAATCATGAGTTACCTGCCGGCTGATCTGGACGATCTTTCCCTGGAACCCAACACTGATTTTCCAGGATCGAACTTGCAATCGTTCGATTTGCCTCGTCCCGACGTTACGCTGTGCGCCGCCGCGTGCAAGAGCGATACCGCCTGCCGTGGCTACACCTACGTTCGCCCGGGTGTTCAGGCCGCACAGGCTCGCTGCTGGCTCAAGAAATCCGTGGGCGAAGTCGCCCACAATTCCTGTTGCGCTTCGGGCAGGAAGCCACTCGATTCCGGCCAGCACACAAACCTGGTGCGCGGCAAGCCGGTGACAGCTCAGGCGAGCTGCCAGCAGAGTACGACGGCGGACATTTTCGACAAGATCTGCTCTGTCATAAAGTCGGTGAGTTGCCAAATCACCGATGAGTCCTGCGGCTCACGAACCCGGCAGGTATACGTGGGCAGCAATTTCTACGCCGCCACTCCGGCGGAGATTCAGAAATGGAACTCCTATGGCGGCCGCGGAAAACTGCTGGGTGAAGCGAGCATGTGCGCGCTCCGCGAGCTTTCACCCAAGGCCGTGCTCGGGAACGGACCCAAGCTTGGCGGTCCCATCGAGGTTGCTGATTCAGGATCGACGCTGCTCGGCAATTTCTCCGTCAAGCAGCAGGTTGGCCTGCTCAGTTTTGACCAGGCCAAGCGAGAGTTCAAAGGGTACCGGCGATTGTCACTTTGTGCTCCGGTGGTTGGCTGCTTCGACTCCGTAGCCCAAGACATATCCGTGGGCCTGGGTACTTACAAGCTGAATCCTGCAGCAACGGCTGGTGTGGGCGGACCCAAACTCGATCAACATTTCGTTTTGAACGTGACCACCGAGACCTCGCAGAAAGCTCTCGTTCTGAAACCGACTCCATTCCCCATCGCGACTCCGGTCGGCCCGGTGTCCGTCCAGCCGGAATTTGATTACAGCTCGCGCGACACTGTAGCCGACTCTCCGTATTCCGGTTCACATCAAACTTCTCGCAAAGCAGGAGACGAGCCAGGATGGTTGCACCAAGCGCTTCTGAAGGATATCTACGGCGTGGATTATGGGATCGCGTTTGCCGACTTGAACCCGAATCCGCGCGCCATCTCCGGCTGGCTGAGCCCCACCGCCCTGGGTAATCGCGATCCCTCCGAAACCGGGTCTGTCTGGCAACCCAGCGACACGAACGTGCGGCCCGACGGCGATCTCTCGAAAGCGCGGTCGAATGATGAGAAGAAATCAGCCACGGAGATTAGTGCCAAAGCAAAAGTCTCCTATCCCACAGACGGCAAGCTGGGATCGCTGCTCCCCAGCTGGGTTTCCAACAGCGGTGGCGACGTCAATCTAAGCATTTTTGTTGAGCCGGCTCTCCGGACTGCCTTCTCAGGCCAGTTCGACATTCTGCCTTCGGAAGGCGTGGTACAGCCAGGCGACATCGGAGCCGGTGGCGCCTGGTCCGCATCCGATCTCAGGATCAAGACTGCCGTTGGTTCCGCTCTGGACTTCACGGTAACAGCTGGCTTGGATCTCACCATCAGCTTCCCGATCGTGGGCACCGTTGTCGACGTTCATCCTCGTTGGGCGCCCAAGCCGATCTTTGAGAAGCCCGGTTACAAGGCGGGAGACACTTCGTATTTTGCTTCTGGCGATGGGCCGTGGCCGACCAGCGAGCCAAGACGCTACACCGTCTTCAAGACATTCAAGACCAACTTGTTGACGGGCAATGACGCTGCAGCTGCGTATTCATACGTGGAGGCCTGCCTGGCGCCGAACAAGCAGCTTGCCGCGGAGACGCCGCCTGCGCCGACCGCTACTCCTGGGGATGCAAGCAAGTTGTTTTCGCCCGACGTGATCGATTGGCCCTGCAACGTCTGCCTTGCCGTCGATGGCAAGGGAACAACTCCTCTTTTCCCGGCAACGCGGCCACCCGGGGCCAAGGTGTGGAAATGCGACTACACCTTCAAGTCAGGCTGCCATGACATGTGCCGATTCAATAACAACGTATTGACCTACGACTATGGCCCCGATAAGAACATGACGATTGGCAACAAGACCGGTGAGGTTTGTTACATAGAGCCGCCAAAATGACGGCGCCGCAGACATCCTGAGAGGATGCCGGCGTCAGACTGCCCGGTTGTGGGTCAAGTTCAAGTCCCCCTATGGGGACTGCGCGCATCACTTGTGGTCCAGCAATGACGCCGCCCCGCCGAAATCGCGTGACTTCCCTGTTCCGCGTCCGGCGCGGGCGCTGGCTGCCTGGTTCCCGGCGGCGGCGCCTCCGTATTTCTCCAGCAGCACCGGCACCAGGGCGCCTTCGGCTTCCTTGGTGAAAGTGGTCATGCCTTCCGAGCGGTCAATGCGGATGAAGTCGCCCAGGCGGATTTGCCCAGTGGCCACCAGATTCGCCAGCGGAAAAACGATGTTCTTCTCGATGGCCCGTTTCAAATGGCGCGCGCCATACTTGGGATCCGTGCCTTCCGTGAGCAGAAAGCCTTTGACTGGCGCGGTGCAAGTGAAGACGAATTGATTGTTGCCCGTGGCCTGCAGGATTCTCTGCTGCACCATGCCCAGTTCGATTTCCAGAATCTGCTCCAGATGGTCTGTCTTGAGCGTCTTGAACACCACCATCTTGTCAATGCGGTTCATGAACTCAGGCGAGAACTTGCGTCGCGCCGCCTCCTGCGCCGTGCGCGTAATCTTGTCGTCAAGGCGCGCGTCAGGACGTTCCAGTCCTTTGGGCTGGCCGAAGCCCAGCCCGCCGTTCAACAGCTCATTCATCTCGCCCGCGCCGAGGTTGGAGGTCAGTACGATGAGACACTGAGAAAGATCAACCCGGCGGTTGTCGCCGAGCGTGAGGGTGGCCTTGTCGAGGATGCCCAACAAGAGCTGCCACAGCGCGTCACTGGCCTTTTCGATTTCGTCGAACAGCAGCAGCGTGAGTTTTATTTTGTCAGTGTGCCACTGATTGAGCGCTTCCTGCGTGAGGAGCGGGTGCGTCTCGCGATGGCCCAGGTAGCCGGGCGGCGAACCGATCAACTTCGCGATCTCGTGGCTGTGCTGGAACTCGGCGCAATCGATCTTCAGGACAGCGCGGGGATCGCCGAATAACGCCTCCGCCATGGCTTCCACCACACGCGTTTTGCCCGACCCCGTGGGGCCAAGAAACAAGAGATTACCTACCGGGCGTCCGGGAGGATTTAATCCCGCCAGGAACATCTGGTAGATTTCTACAACTTTTTCTACTGCCTGCTCCTGGCCGACAATCTTGCGTCGCAGAGCGGATTCAAAATCCTGCGCATCCGAGCTGCGCCGGCTGGGATCAAGCGCGGTATTAAGACCGGTCCTCATATATTCCTCGCCCCAATCATCCGAGGACCCCAAGAGGGTACAAATGCTGAGATGGAAGACCCTGCTCCAGAGTTGTGCCACCACTCTGGCCAACACTGGCTCTTTTTTTCGAGTCTAGAACTTTAGATGCTCGGGTCGTGACAAAAGGCCTAGCACCAGCAGCACTTTTGACCAGAGTTGCTGCCGGTGCTAAGATGCCTCTCGACCCCGGAAACGAGCAACATGTTCCCCAAGAAGTTCGGTGTTATTTCCTCTGCGGCCCTGGCAATTGTCTTGATTCTTGCAGCAATTCCACTGGCGCGGCATCTGCAATTAATTTCACAGGCGCGCGTCTCTGCGGCCCAGCAGCCGGGGCAACCCCCTGCTGCCCAAGCAACCCCCTTGCCCCCCGGCACGATGGTCCACACGGCCAAAGCCCTCACTACAGCTCTGTTTCTGGCACGGCAAAATCTCACCAATTCTTCCTACATGACGGTGGCGGAGTTCGAACACGCCATCCGCGATGCCAACGGCGGCAAAGCCACCTTCAAAAAAGATGAGACGGCGCTAATTCCCGGCATGGAACAGCAGCCCGTGGTCGAGAAGAGCCGTCCTTTCCCGAAAGACGGCGAAGTGCGGGCCATCTACTTGACGGGCACCACCGCGGGCAGCGCCAAGGGGATCGAGCTCATCAAGCGCTGGCATGAGGCTGGCGGCAACGCCGTGGTGTTCGATATCAAGGATAGCGACGGCGCCATCAGCGTTCCGTTTGAGCATCCGCTGGCGCGCAAGATCAAGAATTATCCGATCACCAATCTGCCCAAGTTCGTGCGTTACGTCCATTCGCTGGAGATGCACGTGATCGCCCGGCAGGCGCTCTTTCGCGACGACAACATCGCCAAGAACCACGGTGCGCTGGCCGTTCAGTCGCGCAGCCTGAAACAGCCTTGGCGGGAAAACGGCAAGCTGGTATGGGCTGATCCCTCCAACCCGCAGGTGCAGGACTACAACATCGCCATTGCCAAGCATGTGGCCGCCTCAGGCGTGGATGAAATCCAGTTTGACTACGTGCGCTTCCCGGCGGAAGGCAACCAGGCCGACGCTCTGTTCGCTTTCCAAAAGGATCCCAAGCGGCAGCGCGATGACGTAATCGCCGGTTTTCTGGAACAGGCTTACGCCGAGCTTCACCCCATGGGCGTGCTGGTGTCGCTGGACGTCTTCGGCGTGATGGCCTGGCAGCGCCAGGTTGATCTCCGCCACACCGGCCAGGACATCGTGAAGATGGCCAAGTTCTGTGATGTGCTCTCGCCCATGATTTATCCATCGCACTTTTTCGGGATGGACAACTACAAGTTACCCGGCGACGCACCCGAGCACTTCATCAGCATATCCATGGACCGTTTTGAAAAGATCACCGACGGTTCCGGCGTGGTGCTGCGGCCTTGGCTGCAGGCTTTCCGCTGGCGAACCAAGACCTATTCGCCGCAGTACATCCTGACCCAGGTGAGCACTTCCAAACACCATCACGGCAACGGGTTCCTGTTCTGGAACGCAGCCAACGATTATTCCAAGCCGCTGGCGGCCATGCCGGTGATCATGTCTCATCCCAAGGAATATCTGCGGACGCCGACGCCGGATGTGGCGCAGAACGTCCCGGTGACCGCCGAGCCGGGCAAAGAAAAAGCGGCGGGGACCGGACCGCAGACGCGGCAATAGATAACTTCTCGCCCCAGGCTTCTCCAACCTCGGTGCCCGAATGCCAGTTTTCATTCGGAAGCTGCCCTCCAGCAGACCAAAATTTTCACAATGTGAAACTCGCCGCGGAGAATACCGTTAGATATAATGTCGCCTTCACTCCGGAAACTTATCTACAATAGTGGATAAGCGTTTGCCGGGACGCGGCGGTTCCCGGACAACGCGGAGGAACAGGTCAAATCACCCTGGTTTCGCGGGAAGGAGCTCTGGCATGGCCATTCAAGCAACGGAGAAGATCTGGCACAACGGCAAACT
>DATFXI010000184.1:0-16800 GCA_035316085.1 Candidatus Angelobacter sp. | reverse complement strand
GTTTATCAGCCGCGACAACCAGCTTCGGCAAGAGATAGTCAACCTTGGACCTTTCCCGTTGGGACAACCTATTCCCCCGCCTATCATTCGCTTCGGCCGCCTGACCGAGCGAGTGCTCGATTTCGGCGGGGTCTTCGAATATTATCCCGCAAAGCACTGGGCCTTGCGCTATGACTTCGGCGACACGGTAATCTTCGGGGAAGGCGCTCAGATCCACATCGTCGGCGGCCCGTTCAACTTCAGCGGAACTCCGGGCAGGACCACGCACAACTTCCAGTTCAGCACCAGCGTGCACTACCGGTTTTGACCCTGCCTACCGGCGCGTCACTGAGCCGGTAGGTTTTGGGTTATCATGAAGGAAAGCACTCCGATGCGATGGTTGTACCAAACCGGTATCAAGCAGCTAGCGTTGATCCTTGCCGTCGCGGTGGTGGTGCAAATTCTCTGTCCGGCAAACTTGTTGGCGGTCGATGAGGCTGCCTTGCCTTCAACGCGGCACGCGGGCTGTCATGAATCGGCGCCAGCCGACTCGCCGTCGCCCGCACCCGTCCAAAAATGTTGCGCTGCCGGGCCCGCGTCTCAAGCCTCGCCTCCAGTCCCGTACGTCCCTCAGGCCACGTTGGCGTGTACGGGATTCGTAGCCAGCCGGCCGATGCCGAGTGATTTTGCCGAGTCCTCGCAGCTCGAAGTCGAGCTGAATGCCGCTCCGCCCGGTTTCAGCATCCTTCGTCTCTAATCCTTAGTTCTTTCCTGATCCATTACCTTGGAAGCGGGCCCGGTATCTCCGCACCCAGGCTGACTGCATCTTTTCGACTTGAACAGAACTAGGGACATGCATAGAAGGCTATTCTTACTCGCTCTTACATCGTTGCTGGTCGCGATCTCTGCTCGCGCCCAGGACGGCGCCGGTATCCATCATCAGCACGACCACCCGATGGAGCAGGAACAAAAATCCCCTGCCGGCGAACCACCAACTTCACAGATGCCAGGTATGCAGCACTCGCACATGCCGGAGAACAAGCCATCTTTCATCGGCACAATTCTTGAGCACACAACATCCGGCACAAGCGCGCAACCCAATTCTGTTCAGCAGCCGATGTTCATGCTCGACGCCGGCAGTTGGATGTTCATGTTCCACGGTGAAGCCTTTTTCAACGTGGAGCAGCAGAGCGGCCCGCGCGGCGAGGACAAAGTTTTCTCCACCAACTGGTTCATGCCCATGGCCCAGCGCCGGCTCGGTGCGGGACAACTGACGCTGCGCGGCATGTTCAGCTTCGAGCCGGCCACCGTAACCGACCGTGTTTATCCCGAGTTGTTCCAGCAGGGGGAGACTGCATTCGGACGGCCGATCAGTGATGGTCAACACCCGCACGACTTTCTGATGGAATTAGCCGCCCTGTACGACTGGAAGATCGGCGAACATGCGTTGCTATCATTCTACGGAGCGCCGGTGGGGGACCCGGCCATGGGCCCGCCGGCATACGCGCATCGCGCCTCAGCCTCGGAAGACCCCATCGCGCCCCTCGGGCATCATTTGCAGGATTCAACCCACATCGCTGCTGACGTGGTGACCGCCGGGCTGGCCTACAAGTCGGTACGCGTGGAAGCCTCCGGCTTTCACGGACGCGAACCAGACGAGTTTCGCTGGAACCTTAATTCCGGAGCCATCGATTCCTGGTCCACGCGCCTGACCATCCAGCCGGGGCAAAACTGGAGCGGGCAATACTCTTTCGCGTATCTCACCAGCCCTGAGTCGTTGCGTCCGGCAGAAGACGTGCAGCGTATGACAGCCTCGCTGATGTACAACCGTCCGTTCAAGAACGGGAGCTGGGCGACGACTCTTCTCTGGGGCAGGAACCACGTCCTTCCCGCCGGTGAGAACTTCAATGGCTACCTGCTGGAATCAACCCTGCACTTCGCCCGCAACGAGCGCGTCTGGGGCCGCATGGAAAACGTCGACCGAACCAACGAGTTGCTGCCGGGCAAGCAGCCGGAGCCGGCCGGATTTGAAGAGCGGTTTCTAGCGCGCGTGCAAGCATACACGGCCGGCTACGACCATGATTTTCACTTCCTACCCGGCCTGGCCACTGCTGTGGGTGCACAGATTACGTTCTACAACGCCCCGAATTTTTTGACGCCGTTTTACGGAAGACATCCTATAGGCGCAATATGGTTCGTGCGTCTGCGCCCGACAGGCAACGCGCATTCGCGACACTGACGAGAGGAAAAAAGCATGACTAGGACGCGATGCCACGCCGCGTCAGCAGATATACGGCGAATGTGCCCAGCCAGTGGGAACCAACGTAGTGTTCTCCGATGATCGCAGCGAGTCCAGCGGCAGAATGAGCTTGCGCCCGCGGCCGCAGCAACGCGACATGCGGATCGTCATCTGGAAGCGCGGAAGTGATTCCTTCCAGCATCCAGGCTCGGCTCAGATTCAGACCGTCGAGATGGGAGAACTTGGGATCGCTGGGATCGGGCGAGACCACGGGCTGAAAATCGTCAGGCAGCTTGGGCAGAAAACCGTTGAACCACGCGGCAAACTCGTACTTCGCCAGCACGCGCCGCATGACATCTGCTTCGGCCAGACCAGGTGAAACGAAGTCTTCGCCCGAAGGCTCATAGTGTAGCCGACAATCTTTGTCGGCAAGATAAAAGGCGCGGGCGCGGCCAAGCAGCGTGTCCAGAAAAATGCGGTCGTTCCTCGTGCGCGCGTAGTCGACCATCAGCCCAAGAGCAAACGCGGTCTGGCTGTGTTCCCCGGAGCGTACCGGAAACGGAAGCTTCAGCAGCCATTCCGCCAGGCGCTGCACAGTCAATTGCTCCAGAGGCCGCAAGTTGGCGGCGAGGACACGCGCCGCCGGACTATCCCACTCACGCAGCTCCTGGGCCAGTTGCAACAGCCAGGCCAGCCCGTAGGGGCGCTCAAAACTCTGCCGACCGTCACCGTTCAGGTAAGCCACTTCTCCATGGATATTTTCCGCCGTCAGGCTGCGCTGCAAGGCTTGAGTCGCCGCAGGCGCAAACATTGCGTCGGGAAACAGCCGGGCCAGGCGCGCCAGCAGCCAGTGATTGTGCACGGCGGAGTGCCAGTCGTAGCAGCCGTAAAAAGCCGGGGTCAGGCGCCGCGGCGTGCCAGCGTCGGCATCACGGTTCAGCACGTGGCTGATCTTGTTGGGATACTCCCGCTGGACGCACTCCAGTGCCAGAGTCGCAAAGCGCGCAGCCAGCGAGTTGTCGAGCGCGGAGGTCAAGCCGGAAAATCTAACACAGAAGGCAGCAGCTCGCACGGCTGACAACGGATTTCCGGCAACTCTGGGCAGAGCGCGCCCAAGCTTCTATACCAAACTTCACAAAAGAAAATTGCTGATCGAGAGTTATGCTGACTGTAATGGTTCGTAGCAAGGAGGTACTCGGTTATGAGTCATCGACGGGCCTCTACTTCGCTCGGCTGCTTCCTTCTCCTCCTGTTATTTCCTCTCTGTGCAAGCGCCGCGCCCAAGGATCCTTGTAAGTTGCTGCAGCGTGATCTCGATCAACAGATCGATGATTTGAAAGCATGGCAGAAGCTGGATCTCCAGGAATGTTACAAAGTCTCCGGCAGCGACTCTGACGCATGCCGCCAATTAAAGGACCGGCACGCGCAAGACCTGCACAGCTTCCGCGACGACCGCGCGTACCAGATGGCCAATTGCCGCGGGTCTCAGCCGCATACCGTGGTAGCGGCTTCTCCTTTTGAGAACAGCAACCATGACTTAAATGACTTCTACGAGAAGTACTACAGCAATCGTGGGCCGTGCGTTGAGTATCCTTACGTCAATTGCCAGAACTACGATCATTACGTTCACGCCAGGCTGCACCACCACCATCACCACTACTACGCGGATCCGCCTTCCGGTAATGGCAAGGCGACGTCTGCATACGTGGAGAAGCACGGGAACGCGGACAAGAGCGCCGAGTCGGCGTCTGAGTACGTTGAGAAGCGCGGGAAGGCGGATAAGAGCGCCAGGCAGGATACTGCACCAACCCGCAGTTCCGCGCATGACACTCCGGCGCGGTCCGCGCATCGTGGCTCGGACCGCGACAATTCATTCAATCACAGCTCGGGCCACGACAACTCTCCCACTCACAACGCTGGCCGTAGCGATTCCGCTTCGACCGCAACTTCCCACCACAATCACGACAGCGGCGGTGCATCGTACTCCGGCGCTTCGCATACTTCAGGTTCCGGCAGTTCGCACGCGTCGGGAGCAAGTTCAGATTCGCATGCAAGCTCTGCGGGCTCGTCATCCTCAGCAGCCTCCCATTCTTCGGGAGGCGGCGGTTCAGCGGCTGGTTCAGGAGCTTCCGCCCCCAGTCCGGCGTCGAGCCCGTCGCACGACACGGGTGGAGCTCGTCCCAAGTAGTCTTCTTCCCAACTCGGGCAGGCATTTTGCCTGCTCGAGTTCTTGTTTGTGCACTCCCCTGCTCGATCGGTGATCTATACTCTCTTGCCGTGTCCAGCGAAGACAGGCTGAGCCGAACGCCGCCTCCTCCAGACTCGCGGGTGGAGTATGGCCGGGATGCCAGCCAGTTCGTTGATGTCCGATCGCCCGCGGGCAAAGGGCCGCATCCGGTTGTCTTCTTCATTCACGGCGGCTTCTGGCGCGCCAAGTATGACCTCACTCATGCCGGACACCTTTGCCACGCGCTCAAGCAAGCGGGTATCGCCTCATGGAACGTGGAGTACCGGCGCATGGGTAATCCCGGCGGAGGGTGGCCAGGAACTTTTGAAGACATTCGCGCCGCGTTTCAGGCGCTGGTGACAGCTACGGACAAGCATCCCCATCCGGCCCTCGACCGCAAACGCCTATGCGTTGCCGGCCACTCTGCCGGCGGACAGCTGGCTCTATGTTTGGCGGCACACGAGCCGGCTGTGACCGGCGTTGTGTCTCTCGCCGGCGTGCTTGATCTTCATCGCGGCTGGGAATTGCACTTGAGCAATGACGCCGTGGCAGAGTTCCTCGGTGGTGCGCCAGCGGAGGTGCCCGATCATTATCGTGAAGCTTCTCCTGCGGAGCAAAGCATTTCCCAGGCGGTGCAGAAAGTGATCCACGGGACGGCCGATGACACCGTCCCTTACGACATCGGTGAACGCTATGCAGCGCGCAAGAAAAAGGCCGGCGAGAACGTGGAGTTGGTTAGCCTGCCAACCGGGCACTATGAGATTGTCGATCCCGGCTCGACGGTGTGGAGCAAGGTGCAGGAAACGTTTGCTAGTCTGCTTCGCGCTTGAAGGCACCCACGATCACATGCCCTAGCGCCACCAGCGTGATCAGCGAAATCGCCGCCAGCGATGCCACGCAGTAAATGCACCATACTCCAAGGATCCGCGCTTCAATGTGTGTCAGGTACAGAGAGAATCCCAGCCCCAGCAGCGCGGCCACGAGAAGCAGTCGCTGGAACTTCATCAGCGCCAGCGCTCCCAGCAAGATATAACCCCCGATTCCGATCATGGCTACAGGAATTCCAGCGAGCACGGCGTAGGGACTGTGATTGACCACACCGCAGTCCCATTTGTCATTGATGCTGCACGGCGATGTATCTGTCCGATAGTGCTCGCGTAACGCGGCAGCCGAAGTCAGCAGGCCAACCAGGGCCACCACAGTGATTACCCAACGCATGTTTCCTCACGTAAAGTTCAGACCTTACGGTCGCCCGGATTAACGGCAGTAACGGTTTACTTGCCGGGGCCGAACGACTTGGCCTGGTACTCCATCGATTCTAGAAGATAGCCGAGTACAAACTGCCAATCATGCCGGCCGGGGCTCAGGCGCGTGGCATGTGCGACGCGGCGCTGGGCCAGCAGCTTGTCCATTTCGCGCGTACCTCGGTCGAAACCGTAGCCGTCCTGCTCGCCGCAACTTAGAAACACGTGCATGCCGGCGAAATTTGCTGTCCGAGCGTAGACAAACGGAGTGTTGGCTTTCCAGAAGGACTCATCCAGCGGCGAACCGAAGGCCGAGCCGAAGAACATGGCGAAACCCACGTTGCGGGAACCGTGCGGCAGCTCCTCCATAAGCGCCGGCATCAAGCCGGCTGCGGAAGTGAACATCTGCGGATACTTGAAGGCAAACCGCAACGCGCCGTATCCGCCCATGGAGACGCCGCTGATGGCCCGGCCAGAGCGCGTTCCCAACAAACGGAATCTTTTCTCCATTTGCGGGACAAACTCACGAATGAAAAAATCCTCGTATCTCGTTTTGCCGTTTTTGGAGTTGATGTAAAAAGAATTTCCCGCTTGCGGAGTGATGATCACAAACTCGGAGAAACGTTTCTGCTCCCAGGCATCGGCGATTATGTTCCATCCGCCTGTGGAAACCAGAAACGTTTGGTCGCCTCCCAGGCCATGCAGGAAGTAGAGCACAGGAAACTTCTTCGCCCGCTGTGCATCGTAGCTGGGCGGCAGAAGTGCGCAGTACCCAACCGCTGAGGACAAGTACCGGCTTTTCACCGTGCCGCACTGCACGCGGGCCGCGGCGAATAGTGTGCTGGTGAAAAACAGGAATGGGACAACGAACTTCAGGATTGGAGAGCGAGCATTCAGCATTCAGCACTCAGCATTCAGCCCTGCAGCGTTCATTATTAGGCGGCCGACAAGGTGTCCGATGGAAAGATGAGATGTGCCCTGTTATCGAGTTTGCGTTGATCCGTTCCACAAATATGCATTCGGTTCATCAACAACATGTCGCGGCTGAATGCTGATTACTGACTGCTGAGTGCTACTCATGCCGCAACGCTTGCACCGGGTCGAGTTTCGCCGCACGCGACGCCGGATACAATCCCGCAAACAAACTTACCAGCACGGAGAAACCTACGGCTGCTACTACCAGCCACAAAGGCACATACCAGAAGTCCTGTGGCTTGGCTTCCAGTGTCCGCTGCAAGTACACGTTGGTCCCGAAGTTGATGACCCGGCCGATGAGCCACCCTAAGCCCACGCCCACGGCTCCGCCCAGCGCGCCCATTGAGCAAGCTTCGACGAAGAAGATTTTCTTGACGTCGCCGTCACTGGCCCCCAGGGCTTTCATGATTCCTATCTCGCGCCGCCGCTCCAGAATGGCCATCACCAATGTGTTCACGATCCCGAGAGACGCAACCACCAGGGCCAAACTGCCAAATATCCCCAGGAAAAGATCGACGAAAATGAAGACAATGCGCACGTTACGGGAAGCGTCGAGAAGCGAAAACGCGCCAAAGCCTTGCTTCTTGATTTCTTCTTCCACCGCAGCAACGTCTTTGCTTTTTGCCACGCGCACGATCAATGCCTGGTAGGACTTCCCTTCCGCAGGACGCACGATGTTGCGCAGGTCGCCGGGCTGGATCATGTTCAACGATTCAGCAAACGCGATAGGCAGGAAGACCGACGAGCGCCCGGTGCGTGGAATGCCTCGCACCGGTTCCTGGACGACGATGCCGACGACCTTCAACGGCTGCTCTTTTCGGACCACATTAAACGCCGAGTTGTCTGCCTGCGCGCTGTCGGTGGGCACCGCGCTGTCAGGCAAGCTTGGTTGCGACTCCCGTTCGGCGTAGCGCAGCACGACCGTCTTTCCCAACAGGCGATCAGCTTGCTCAGCAGTAAGCTTCTTGTCGGAGTCTCCTTCTTCCGGCAAACCCAGCAACTCCCGGGCAAAGTCGGCCATTAGCACGGCCTCTGCTGCCCCGGGAGCAGAGAAGAAGTGGCCCTGAATGTCGTCAAAGGCTTCGCTGTTGCGGGACGAGGATGGCAAACCCGTCAGCACACTGAAGTGTGAGTCCGTAGCCTTACCGTCCTCAAAACGAAACTCTCCGACCGCAGCGAAGTTAGGATAGACCTCCAGCACGCCCGACATCTTCTCGAAGCTCTTGCGGGCTCCATCATCCAAGGCGCGGGTGGGACGATTGTCGCCCACGCGGCGCTGGCGGAAATCCTGGCGCGAGGTTACATAGACGGAATCAAACAGGCTGGACCGGCCGAGTTCTCGCCGGAAAAGCAGTTGCAGGCCAATGCCCAGCGAGAGCATGGCCACCAACGATGCTACGCCCACACCGATCCCAAGTGTCGTGAGCGAGTTGCGCAACCCGGCTTCACGCAGGTTACGCCCCGCAAGTTCCACCATGTCGTAGAGCTTCACTTCGCCGCTCCTACTTTGCTCTTGGTTTCGCCCAGCAGCTTTCCGTCGCCAAGGAAGATCATGCGGTCGGCATACCGTTCGGCCAGCGGGCGTTCGTGCGTCACCATGATCACCGTCATGGGCAGACTCCGATTCAGGCTGCGGATCAAATCCATGATCTCAGTGCCGGTCTTCGAGTCGAGATTGCCGGTAGGTTCGTCGGCCAGCAGAAGTTTTGGTTCGTTGACCAGGGCCCGGGCCAGCGCCGCGCGCTGCTGCTCGCCGCCGGACATCTCGCTGGGACGATGCTTCATGCGCTCGCTCAGCCCGACTTTCTCCAGTGCCTCGCGGGCTCGCTTCTTGCGATCGCGGCGGCGCACCTCGGCCAGGCGCATGGGCAGCTCCACGTTCTCGTAGAGCGTCATGTTGGGGACGAGATTGAACGATTGGAACACCATGCCCACGGTGTGGCGGCGATACAGGGCAAGCTCCTGCGAATTCAGCGTGGCCAGGTCTTGCCCTTCCACAACGATGACGCCCGAATCAGCCCGGTCCAACCCCGCCAGCAGGTTGAGCAACGTGGACTTGCCCGAACCAGATGCGCCCAGCAATGCGATAAACTCACCGCGTCGCGCCGCCAGACTTACACCGTCCACCGCGCGTATGGTCGAACGACCCAGCCGGTAGTGCCTGACCACAGAGATAGTTCTCAGAGCTTCGTTGTCGTTGGCCTGCAAAGCTATGAATGCTCCATTTTTGAATTGCTTCGATGTTACTACGGCTGTGATGTAACGTGCGGACTACGGCGGCTGAGAAATCGTACGTGCCCTTATTGCCGCACCAGGGTCCCTGCGGTATCCTTTGGTTCCATTCCCGGAGGAACCACCGTGCATTCCTACTCATGTTGGCGGATGTTCGTTTTCACGATTTTGCTGGGCGCGTGCTCGCTGTCACCGGCAGCTGCCCAGCAGGCAAAGCCAGGGCTGCACAAGCCTACTGCTAACGACGCAGCGAAACCACAGCCGTTAACGCAACTCGATCCTTCGCTGCTCAAATCGCTGCACTGGCGCGCGATTGGTCCCTTCCGGGGCGGGCGCACCCGCGCTGTCGCCGGTGTGCCCACGCAGCCGAGCGTCTTCTATATTGGCGTGTGCAACGGCGGAGTGTGGAAGACCACCGACTTGGGCCGCACCTGGCAGCCGATTTTTGACGACCAGCCTACCGGCTCCATCGGATCGCTGGCGGTGGCGCCGTCAGATCCCAATATCGTTTATGTAGGCAGCGGTGAAGGATTGCACCGGCCTGATCTTTCCGTGGGCGACGGCATCTACAAATCAACCGACGCGGGCATGACCTGGACACATCTGGGCTTGCGTGACGGCCAGCAGATTCCCCAGCTCGCGGTTGATCCGCATGATCCCAACAAGGTTTTCGCTGCGGTGGCTGGACATCCTTACGGGCCAAATGAAGATCGCGGCGTGTATCGTTCCAGCGACGGTGGCGCGACATTCCAGAAGGTCCTGGGCCGCGACGAAAATACCGGCGCCGATGATGTGCTGATCGATCCCACGGATTCAAACATCGTTTACGCCACGCTTTGGGAGGCGCGGCAAGGGCCGTGGGAAAACGGCGCGTGGAACGGCACGCACGGCGGCATCTTCAAATCAACCGACGGCGGCGCTAGTTTTCAAGCGCTCTCCGGCGGTTTACCCAAGGAGATCATTCAATCGCATATCACAATCTCGCTGAGCAACCCGAAAATCCTGGTGGCTTCCGTGGCGACCAAGGAAGGCGTGAAACTCTATCGGAGCAACGATGCCGGGGCATCCTGGACCATCATGACCACGGACACGCGCCCGGCGGGGCGCATCGGGGGTGGTGACCTATCCGTGCCCATGATCGATCCCAAGGACCCTGACATTATTTATGCCGTCAGCACCGTCACGTGGAAGTCCACGGACGGCGGTAAGACCTGGACAGGCTTCCGCGGCGCGCCCGGCGGCGACGATTACCAGAACATCTGGATCAATCCCAACCTCCCGCAAATTATCCTTCTCGCGAGCGATCAAGGCGCCATCGTAACCGTAAACGGCGGCCGGACCTGGAGCTCGTGGTACAACCAGCCCACCGCCCAGATGTATCACGTAAATGCCGATAATGCTTTTCCCTATCGCTTGTGCAGCGGCCAGCAGGAAAGCGGCTCAGCTTGCGTTTCCAGCCGCGGCGATGACGGGCAAATCACGATTCGCGAGTGGCATCCGGTGGCTGCAGAAGAATACGGCTATGTAGTGCCGGACCCTCTCGACCCCGACGTTGTTTATGGCGGCAAGCTCACGCGCTACGACCGTCGCACCGGCCAAGGGCAAAACATCATGCCCAAGCCTTTTCGAGCGCAGGATTTCCGCGTGCTGCGCACCGAGCCGGTGGTGTTTTCACCTATCAACCCGCACATCCTTTATTTCGCGACCAATACGCTTTGGAAAACCGCCAACGGCGGGCAGCGTTGGCAGCAGATTTCTCCTGACCTGACGCGTAAAGATTTTGCTCAACCGCCGACGATCGGCATCTTCAGCAACGAGCCTACGGCCAAGCCCACGCAGCGCGGAGTGATTTACGCGGTTGCGCCGTCGCCATTGGAGATCGGCCGCATTTGGGCAGGCACGGATGACGGCCAGATCCACATCACCACTGACAGTGGAGCAAATTGGCGCAACATTACACCCCCGGACATGAAGCCGTTTCAGAAAGTGTCCATCATCGAAGCCAGCCACTTTGACGCGCAGACCGCGTACGCGGCCATCAATACTCTGCGTCTCGACGATCTGCGGCCGCATATCCTGCGCACCCGCGATTCCGGCAAGACCTGGACGGAGGTCGTTAACGGCATGCCCACCAACGAGAACGTAAATGCAGTGCGCGAGGACCCCAAGCGCAGAGGCCTGCTGTTTGCCGGTACGGAGCGCGCTGTGTATGTTTCTTTCGACGACGGCGAGCACTGGCAATCGTTGCGCCTGAACATGGCTCCCAGCTCGGTGCGCGACCTCATCATCAAAGATGACGACCTCGCTGCCGGCACCCACGGCCGCGGATTCTGGATTCTGGATGACATCACACCGCTGCGCCAATTTCAGCCCGCTGTGGTCTCCGCCGACGCGTTCCTGTTCAAGCCGCAGACAGCCGTCCGCGTCCGCTGGGACATGAACACTGACACGCCGCTGCCGCCCGACTTCCCTGCTGCTGAGAATCCGCCCGACGGCGCAGTGATTGACTATTACCTCAAGTCGGCGCCCACCGGTCCGGTGACCTTGGAAATCAAAGACCGCGCGGGCAACACGGTGCGCAAGTATTCGAGCGCGGACAAGCCTGATCCGCTGGATCCGATGCTCAACATTCCCACGTACTGGGTGCGACCGGCGCAGACGCTTTCCGCTGCCGCAGGTATGCATCGCTGGCTGTGGGACATGCATCACGCGCCCGTGCCGGGTGTGGAAGCCGAGTATCCCATTGCGGCCGTGCCGCACAACACGGCGCCGCAGCCCACCGGTCCCTGGGCCATGCCTGGCGAGTACACCGTGGTGCTCACCGCCAACGGCAAATCTTATTCGCAGCCGCTACCTGTCAAAATGGACCCGCGGGTAAAAACTCCGGTGGCCGCTTTGGCCCAGCAGTTCAAACTCTCACAGCAGCTTTACAAACGACTGCTCACCTTGTCGCCGGCCGTGGAAGAAGCCGGCGACGTCCGCAAGCAGCTCAAAGAGTTGCAGAAGAGCGCACAGGGCGATGCGCTGGCCGTGGTGAACGAGCTTGATCAGAGACTGCAAGCTCTGGCTGGTGGCGCGGCGCGCCGTCCGGGAGCAGGCACCGAACCGCCCACCCTGGCAGGAACACGCACCAAGTATTTGGCGTTGCTGAACATCTTTCAGGAAGCCGACGTCGCGCCCACCTCCCAGGCAGCTGCGGCCGTGGGCGAACTGGAACAGCAACTGCCGCCGCTTCTCGAGCGCTGGCAGGTCATCAAGTCGCAGGATATCCCGGCGCTAAACGCACAGTTGAAAAAAGCAGGATTGCCGGAGATCAAGGCATCAGCAAGCTTGCGCCTGCCGAACGTAACCGTGTCGTCGAGGGACAAGGACGAAGAGTAGGGATCTGCGCGCTGTAGCTGGGTTTTCCTTTGCAAACGGCCGCAGGATCTGACCACGATCCGCACGTAACAGGGCATGGCTTTAGCATGCCGCAGATCGCTGTTTGTCTGCTCGTCCCTTTCAGAACGGAAAGAGAATTCCTTTGTCCTTGAACTTCTCAAACTTCTTGGGAATCAAACTGTAGAGCCGTGCGGGTTTACGTCCGGTGTGCCGCCATTCCATCAGCGGTTTCAAGATGCCAAGCAATGCCATTTTTTTGCGGAAGTTGCGCTTGTCCAGTTTGTGGCCCAACACCGCTTCGTACAGCGTCTGCAATTCGGGCAGGCTGAATTTGCGGGGCAGAAGCTGAAAGCCGGCCGAGGAATAGTCCAGCTTGTCGCGCAGGCGTTCCAGTGCGCAGGCGATGATCTGCTTGTGATCGAAGGCCAGAGGCGGCAGCTTCCCCACCGGCAACCAAGCAGCTTGTGATGCATCGCTGCCTCCACGCGGTGCCGGCGCAGCGGCCACCAGCGCCAGATGCACCACGGAGACGGTGCGTCCTCGCGGATCGCGGCGCGGATCGTCAAAAGAGCCAATTTGCTCCGCGGTCATGACCCGAAGTCCGGTCTCTTCTTTCAACTCGCGCAGGGCGGCGTGCTCCAAGGGCTCTCTTTCACCAATGAAGCCGCCGGGAAGCGCCATGCGTCCCCGATGCGGCGTCCTCTTGCGCCGCACCAGCAACACTTTCAGTGCGGCATTCGCAAAGGTAAAGACGACAATGTCCACCGTCACGCGAATTGCCATGGCGCCATTCCAACCTTTAGATCCTGCGCCGGTCTAAGAGCGCAGGCGCCGGAAGATCACCGCAAATCGATCTTGTCTCCGATACACTCATTCATTTGGATGACATCGCCGGGCGCCAGGATTACAAGGGCGGCAAAGCTGTGTACCCTGGATCTGCTTACGAAAGGAATGTTGCGGGAGACCTTAGAAAGAGACGGGCAGGCCGTACCTGCTCAAGATCGGCAAATTTTCTGCATCTTCCTGTCCGATGTCTTTATTCCACGTTTCGTCCAAAGCCGAAGGTCGGGCCCACCGAGATGCGCAGGGTGTTGCGGCCCTCCTTCAGGAAGCCGTCGAAGAGATTCACGTGAACAAAGTCAAAAGTCACGCGCACGCCCAAATGCGTGGTCGCGTTCACATCAAAGCCTCCGCCCACGCCATAATACGGCTGCACGTCGGTTTTCTTGCCGCTGGGAGCAAGCTGGCCCACCAAGAGCGTGGTAAGCGGCGTGTTGGGCCTGAGCCGGGCGGTTTCGTGCAAGCCGCCGATGGCCGGCCGAACAAACGGCGTCACCCATTTGAAATGGCGGTAGTTGAACTGCGGCCCGACCGTAAAAGTATAAGTTGTCGCAGTGAAGGGAACGGAGATGGGCACGCCGGGCGGCACGACCGCCGACAGCCGCAGTTGCAGTGCGGTTGTCAGGTCCTGGGGGGTGAGGCTGCTGTGGCCGTTAAAAATGCTGTAATCGCCCCCGATGATGAGCCAGCGGTTGATGTTGACACCGAACTCGGCGTTAAAGCCGCGCTGGGCGAGATTCAGCTTGGGCGAGTTCACGTAGGAATAAGCGGTAAAGCCGGCATACCGCGGGACATATTCCTGCTGGGCGAACGCGGCGTAGGAACCCAACAACAGAGCACAGACCAGCAACGTGCGTCTCATGCACAACTCCTTCAGCCGGAACTAGCGTGCGATGGATCAATGGAGGAGAGCAACGATAAGCGTCCCGGCCACACTTCCCTCTCTTGATTCGAACTCACAAGAGAGCTGCGGGATGCCTGAACACTGTTCTCGGGTTGACTGGCGGTTAAATCTTGGCGATCAGCCTTCGAGCTTTTTTGAAGACATCCAGCAACATCCTCTCCGTCAGTTTGCCGGTGTTGGTGTTCTGCAACGACGGATGATAGGCGCACAGGAGAACGCGCCCGGCGGGCAGCGGGTACTCAGCTCCGTGGATGAAAACATATCCGGCCTTCGACTGGAGCAAGCCGTGCCGCTTCAGATAATTGAGGTAAGCGTCGAAAGCAATCTTGCCCAGAACAGTCACCACCTTTACCCGGCCGAGTTCAGCGAATTCGCGATCGAGGAAGGGCGCGCAGCGAGCAATTTCATCGGGATTGGGCTTATTCTGCGGCGGTGCGCAGCGGACGGTGGCTGTGATGTAGGCATCGTGAAGTTCCAGGCCGTCACCGCGATGAGTGGACGTCGGTTGAGAGGCAAAGCCCGCCTTGTGAAGAACGCGATAGAGGAAGTGCCCGGAGCCGTCGCCGGTAAAGGGACGGCCGGTCCGGTTGGAGCCGTGCGCTCCCGGAGCCAACGCCAGAATCAGCAGGCGCGCCTGGGGATCGCCCCATCCTGGAACCGGTTTGGCCCAGTACTCCCAGTCGAGATAGGCACGACGCTTCTCGCGCGCGATCTTGCGGCAATGCGCGATCAGCCGCGGACATCGTGTGCAAGCGATGATCTCTCGATTCAACTCACCGAGCTCCTCCTGGATGATCGGACGAAGCTCGCCGGCGGAAGCCATGCATCGAGTTTAGCAGCGTATGGTGCCGGCGCACACTCGGTGATCGTCGCATCAGGGTTCCTTGTACGCCCGAAAGCTTTTTATTTCATGGAGTAGTTTGTGAAGCAGGAGCTCGGCAGCCGACCGTGGAGCGCGACGCGTTTTAGTGTACTTTCAACAATTTTTTGACGCCGCCTTAACCGCTGGTCATTTATAATTGCTTAATTGCCGCCTCGTCCCTGCCCCTCGTCCACTGCTGCCTCGTTCTGACGCTGTATTCATGAAATGAAAACCTGTTTGGAAAATGGAGGTCCCCCATGGCTCCATCGATCCGCCCAGACAGGAGGAGAAGCGAACAGCGCCACAGCGCCACGGGCATGGTAATGCTGTCTGCGACCGATCGTGCACAGGTCGTTGCAGGCAAATTGGTAGACCTGAGTTCGTGCGGGTTTCGCGTGCAGCATGCTTACGCCGGGTTCAAGCCCGGGCAAATGTTATGCCTGGGCCACGCCGGGCAAGATTCCGAAGTACGCGTGATGTGGGTGCGGCACTGTGGGAACTGCGTCGAATGCGGGCTCCTGCAGTGTGAAGCTTACTGTATCCAGGGGCTCAAAGCCGGTCATCCAGAGCTGTTCTCAGAACTCCTGGCGCCTTACATGCGCAATCTGCGCTGCACCATAAACTCCATCCTGCACAATTTCGCTGACACCGAAGACGTGCTGCAGGAATCATTACTGAAGGTGTTGACTCATCTTGATCAGTTCCAGCTGGGCCGCAGCTTCAAGGCATGGCTGCTGCAAATTGGCGCAAACGAAGCCCGCAAATGCCTGCGCAAAAACCGCTGGCTAAACCAGGGCGTGATCGTTTCAGAGCGGGAAAACGGCCCTACGCCAAGATTCGTAGAAGAGGCCTGTGACCAGGGAGCCACTCCGGCGGAAGCCTTCGAGCGCCAGGAACTCCTAGGCGCGGTGCACGCAGCCGCCGAAGGGTTGGATGAGATTTACCGCGATGTCTTCCTGCTCCGGGATGTGTGCCAGCTACAGATCGGGGAGGTGGCCGCCTTGCTGGGCCTCAGTGTGGAAACCGCCAATACACGGCTGCACCGGGCGCGTTTACAGATCCGGGCGCGTTTGCGCAGCCACATACTCCTGCCCGGGGTCGACGCCAAGAGTTGCGTGACTCCAAGATAAGGCTCAGGAATGCGGAGCCGCCACGCTCCGCATTCGGGAACTGGCCCCCTCACTGGACAATGGATGTGGTAGCCAGTGTGGCTGACGGTGTAGATGTTGAAATCGTGCCGCTGCTGAAGTTCGACGTCCAGAAATTCCCCGCCGCGTCGAGCACCACGGCAAACGGACTCCTTCCTGTCGCGAACTTGGATGCTGCTCCGGTTGTTGCGTTCAACTTTGTCACCGTGTTGGTCCCATTGTTGACCACCCACAGGTTGGTGCCGTCAGAGGTCATCCCTGCTGCTCCGTCGCCCACTGCGATGGCGCTCGCCGTCAGCCCATCGGTACTCAGCCTGGTCAGGGTCCCATCGAAGAAGTTTGAAACGTAAATGCTGCCAAAAGCGGAGAGCACGCCGAACGGACCACGTCCTACCGCAAAAGTACCCAGCTTCGTGCCGGTAGCCGCATCGAGTTTGGTCACCGTGTTGTCAAGATTATTTGCGACCCACACGCTTGCCGTAGCGCTGTTGTAAGCAATCCCCAGCGGGCGCCGGCCTACGGCTACGGTAGTAACCACCACGCCCGACGCCGAGAGCTTGACCACGGTATTGTTTTCGCGGCAGGCAACCCACATGTTGGCGCCGTCCCAGGCCAGGCCTCCAGGTCCTCCGGGAACGCTGAATGTTCCCGCGATGTTGCCGTTCGCGTTGTTGATCTTCATCACCGTTCCATCATGGAGGTTCGCCACCCACAGGGACTTGCCATCGGAAGCTAACGCAACCGGACCCTTTCCGACAGCATAGGTTGC
>DATFXI010000183.1:0-30571 GCA_035316085.1 Candidatus Angelobacter sp. | reverse complement strand
ACCGTAGGCAGAGGAATCCTGGTTTCTTTGGCCAGCGTCCTCGCCGTGTGCGGCAGGGCTTCATCGCTGCGCGCCACATGCGCCATCAGGACAATCCCGTAATCCGTGAGTTTGTTCAGTCTGAACATTGTTCACGCTCCGACTCGAACCATAAGTCCAAAAGCTTAATACAATACCAATTGAGTATTATTTTAACGCTTGGTGAGTGCAGAATACAAGACCGGATCGGTAGGATTTAGGTGAGCAGGCCAAGCCGTTGACGGACATGGGGTTATGGTGGCAGCCAATGCGCTCTGGAAAGACCCAGATCGCCTGCCGGGTACAATGATTTCCGTCGTAGAGACGCGGCATTGCCGCGTCTCACATTCAACCCCATTAGGTGCAGTAGTCGGGTCTTTTAAGGCTGCGGTCTCATATTGGTGCGGCACGCACAACCTTGAGTGTGGCTGGCAGGCCCGCTTTCATGATCGGATTATTCGAGGGAAGAATTCCTTGAAGGCAGTTCGCCAGTATATCCGGGAGAATCCCGCGAATTGGCGGAAGGACATGCTGTTTGTAGCATAAAACATTGAGACGTGGCGGTGCCACGTCTCTACGTTCACGTGTTTTCCCGCTAGGAGGAGCCAATGACTCAAGGATTTTCTGGCAAGATTGCCCTGGTGACCGGTGGAACTGGAGGGCTGGGGAAAGCGGTGAGTCTGGCGTTTCTGCGCGAAGGTGCGGCCGTGATCGCAACGTATGTGATCAAAGACGAAGCCGATGCACTGAGGGATATCGCCGGCGGCAATGCCAAGCTGGAATTGCTGCCGCTCGATGCCACTGACGAATCCGCCTGCCGCAATCTGGTGGACGGCTTAACCGCGCGGCACGGACGGCTCGACTTTCTGGTGAACACCATCGGCGCTTACGCCGGCGGGAAGCCGTTGTGGGAGACGGAACCAAAGCTTCTTCAGTTCATGCTGGCTCTGAATCTGTACTCCGGCTTCAATATGGCGCGGGCCGTGGTGCCGGCGATGCTTCGCCAGAAGGCCGGCGCCATCATCAACATTGCTGCCAAGGCCGCTCTCGATCACGCTGCAGGGGCAGCGGCGTATGCGGCTTCGAAGTCCGCAGCGCTTGCGCTGTTTGACTGTCTCGCTCAGGACATCAAAGGGAGCGGTGTAAGAGTGAATTCCGTGCTCCCCAGCATTATTGATACGGAAGCCAACCGTACAGCCATGCCCGGCGCTGATTTTTCCAAGTGGCCCAAGCCGGAAGAGATCGCCCAAGTCATCCTCTTCTTGTGCAGCGATCAAGCCAAAGTCGTGCACGGCGCCGCCGTTCCGGTCTATGGGCAGAGCTAGGAGCTCTCGATTCCCACGACTCGGCCGGGGGGATCGGCTTCGGGGGATTCGGGATGGTGTCTCGTGGGATGGACAAATCACTTTAACCCCGAGTAAAGAAGTGTTAAAGCTGCATCAATCCGCGTCGGAGACATGTCCGCGGGACGATATAATCCAAAGCTGCTGCTTTCGCTGAATGCCTGGCTGACTGCCGACCGTCGATTAAACCATGTGGATTGTAGCCTTGGCGCTGCGGCGCCCCTATACCTTTATCGTGATGGCGCTGTTGATTCTCATCCTCAGCCCCATCGCGGTCCTGCGCACGCCGGTGGATATCCTTCCCGAGATCAATATTCCGGTAGTCAGCGTGATCTGGCAGTATCAAGGGCTCTCAGCGCAGGAGATGACAGACCGCATTGTCAGCAACACCGAGCGGTTCCTGACCACCACGGTCAACGACATTGAACACATCGAAACCCAGGCCATGGAAGGCCGCGCTATCGAGAAGATCTTCTTCCAGCCCGGCGCCAATTTGCCCACCGCGATCGCACAGGTCACGAGTACTTGCCAGACGGCTACCCGCAACCTCCCGCCCGGCACGCAGCCGCCGCTGATCATTGTGTATTCGGCGTCCAGCGTGCCGATCATGCAGGTGGGCATCCGCGGTAAAGCCCTGCCGGAGCAAGCACTGTTCGATTATTCGATCAACTTCATCCGCCCGCAGATGACGGTGGTGAAGGGCGCGGCCATTCCCTACCCCTACGGCGGCAAACAGCGGCTGGTGGCAGTGGACCTGGATCCGGCCGCGCTGCAGTCCAGGAGCCTGACCGCTGTGGACGTGGTGAACGCGGTGAACGCGCAGAACCTGATTCTGCCCGCGGGACAGGCCAAGATGGGCGAACTCCAGTACGCCATCGGCATGAACGGCAGCCCGGATTCGATTGCCGAACTAAACAACTTGCCGATCAAGACAGTCAATGGCACGACGATTTATTTGCGAGACGTGGCCAATGTGCGCGACGGGTTCTCGCCGCAGACCAACATCGTGCGCCAGGATGGCGTTCGCGGAACGCTGATCACCATCATGCGCAACGGCGGAACGTCGACGTTGGACATCGTAGCCAACATCCGCGCCGCATTGAATAAGGTCGCGCGGCAGTTGCCGGACGATCTGGAAATCCGCCCGATGTTTGATCAGTCGTTGTTCGTGCGTGCCGCCATCAACGGGGTGATGCGCGAAGCGCTGACCGCTGCCTGTCTTACGGCTGCGATGATTCTTCTCTTTCTGGGCAACTGGCGCACCACGCTGGTGATCGCCATCTCCATACCGCTTTCGATTCTCTGCTCCATCATCACGTTGGGGGCATTGGGTCAGACATTCAACCTGATGACACTGGGAGGGCTGGCGCTGGCCGTTGGCATTCTGGTGGATGATGCTACGGTAGAAATCGAAAACATTGACCGCAATCTTGCCCAGGGCAAAGAGCTGAAGACCGCGATTCTCGACGGCGCATCGCAGATCGCGGTTCCGGCTTTCGTTTCCACGCTATGCATTTGCATCGTCTTCGTGCCGATGTTCTTCCTCACCGGCGTCGCCAAGTTTCTGTTTGTCCCGCTGGCTGAAGCCGTTGTGTTCGCCATGCTGGCGTCCTACATTCTTTCCCGCACCCTGGTGCCAACTCTGGTGATGTATTTGCTCCGCGGCCATGAGCACGAGCCGCACGGCGCTTCTTCCGCGCGGAAGTCGCGCGGGGCTTTTCCCCTTCTTTCCCGCATGCAGCAGAGCTTCGAGAGCTGGTTCGCCCGCGTACGCGAGGGCTACCACAACGCTCTCGAAGCGTGCCTGGAGCATCGCCGCATTTTTATTACCTGTTTTCTGGGCTTCTGTGTCGCTTCCATGGGATTGTTGTTCTTTCTTGGTCAGGATTTCTTTCCAGCGGTGGATGCCGGAATCTTTCGCCTGCACGTCCGAGCCCGTCCCGGCTTGAGGATCGAGGAGACGGCGCGCCTCTGCGATGAAGTGGAAAAAGTCCTCCGCGAGAAGATCCCCCGCGAAGAACTGGCCACCATCCTGGACAACATCGGGATGCCGTACAGCTCCATCAATAATTCCTACAGCACCAGCGGGACCATCGGGACCTCTGATGCTGAAATCCTTGTGTCGCTCAATCAGGAGAGGCACCGGCCCACGGAAGAATACGTAAAGCAGTTGCGCGCGGAACTTCCGCAGCTCTTCCCGGGGGTTGAATTCTTCTTCCAACCTGCGGACATCGTGAGCCAGATTCTCAACTTCGGGTTGCCTTCACCGATTGACATTCAAGTGGTGGGCAAGAACTCAGCGCAGAATTACCTGATCGCCCAGAGGATTGCGGGTCGCCTGCGCCATGTGCCGGGCGCGTCCGACGTGCATGTGCAACAGTTGATGGGATCTCCGGCGCTGCGGCTGAATGTGGACCGCACCCGCGCCCAGCAGGTCGGCTTGGACCAGCGCGACGTGGCCCAGAACCTTCTGGTTACGCTCAGCGGCAGTTTCCAGACCAATCCTACGTACTGGCTGAATCCGGAAAACGGCGTCACTTACAGCGTGGCGGTGCAAACGCCGGAATACCGCATGGATTCCCTGCAAGCGCTGATGAACACTCCCGTAAATGCGCCGCGCGCGCCGGCGCCGCAGGTGCTGGCCAACCTGGCCACGGTGCAACCTGGGGTGACGCCGGTGGTGGTCTCGCACTACAACATCCAGCCCGTGATTGACGTGTACTCGAGCGTCCAGGGACGCGACCTCGGCGGCCTGGCCGCAGACACACGCGCCGTGCTCAAGGACTTTGAGAACAAACTGCCTCGCGGCACCGAAATTGTTCTTCGCGGACAGGTGGAGACCATGCGCTCGTCCTTTGTGGGTCTGGGCTTTGGACTGGTGATGTCGATCGTACTGGTGTATTTACTGATCGTCGTGAACTTCCAATCCTGGCTGGACCCATTCATCATTATTACGGCACTCCCGGGGGCCCTGGCGGGCATCGTTTGGATCCTGCTGCTCACCCACACGACTTTGAACGTGCCGTCACTGACCGGTGCGGTAATGTGCATGGGCGTGGCCACGGCCAACAGTATTCTGGTAATTTCTTTTGCCAGGGAACGCATGGCCGAAGACTCAAGCGCCTGGGACGCAGCCCTGGAAGCCGGATACACGCGCATGCGCCCGGTGATCATGACGGCGCTGGCCATGATCATCGGCATGGTGCCCATGGCGCTGGGCTGGGGGGAAGGCGGCGAGCAGAACGCGCCACTGGGCCGCGCCGTGATTGGCGGCCTGGTTTTTGCCACTGTCGCCACGTTGTTCTTTGTCCCGGTGATTTTCAGTGTGATGCACGGGGGAAGGAAATCGCCGGCAGCGCCGGGATCGCCGACATCGCCGTCATCGGGTGATCTGGCGATCGGGTGATTTAGAGTTACTTGCTGACTATGTCTGAGACGACTGAACACAAATTGCCGGAAACATCGATCCCGGCCCAATCATTGCAAAGCTCGCGCCGCACGCAGATCGCGGCCATTGCGATACTGGTGTTGCTGATTGCCGGCGGGTTTTCGGTGCGACGCCGGTTCTTCGAGAAGAAGGCGCTGGCACAGGAGACAGAACAGCTGGCCGTGCCTACGGTGGTCGTGGTCCAACCCAGCGCGCAGCCTACTCAGGAAGAATTGACGCTACCGGCACAGCTACAGGCTTACGTCGAGTCGTCCATCTATTCGCGCACCAACGGTTATCTTCTGCATTGGTACAAGGACATCGGCAGCCGGGTGAAGAAGGGCGAGTTGCTGGCGGAAATTGATACGCCGGAGGTCGACCAGGAGTTGTCACAGGCCCGGGCTACGCGACAGCAAATCGCCGCACAAACGGAACTTGCGAAAACTTCGGCGCAGCGTTGGACAGACTTGCGCAACGCCGGCACCATCTCCCAGCAAGATGCCGACCAGCAGATCAACCTGTACGCCCAAGCGCAGGCGAACCTGGCCGCAGCTGAGGCCAACGTCCGCCGGCTGGAGCAGCTTGAATCTTTCAAACGGATCTACGCGCCGTTTTCCGGAGTCATTACACGGCGCAATGTGGACGTGGGAGCTCTGATCACGGCCGGCAGCGCGGGGCAGACAAAGGAGCTGTTCGACCTGGCGCAGTTTGATCCGCTGCGCGTGTATGTGAACGTTCCGCAGTCGGATGCCGCTTTGGTCCGCCGCGGGATGCATGCTTATGTTGAGGTGCGCGAAGCGCCTGGTCAGAAATTTTCCGGCGTGGTGGTCCGCACCGCTGACGCGATTGACCCTGCCACGCGAACCATGCTCACTGAAGTTGACGTTCCCAACCATGACGGGCGTCTGATGCCGGGGGCATACGCGCAACTGCACTTTGCCGTGCCCATTCACACTACCCGCCTCTCGGTGCCGGTCAACGCCTTGCTGTTTCGCCCCGAAGGACCCAGTGTTGCGGTGGTCGGCGCTGACCAAAAGGTCCGCTTGAAGACCTTGGTTTTGGGCCGCGATTTCGGAAACACCGTGGAAGTCCTTGGCGGACTTGCCGGAGGCGAAAGGATCGTGGTAAACCCCGCTGACTCGCTTGAGGACGGACAACAAGTCCGCGTCAAGAGCTCGTCTTAAGCGGCCGGCTTCGCTTGCCTTTTATCGTGAAGCTGACTTGCAGGGCAGGTGCATCCGCTTGACGACAGCGCAAAGTTCCGGCTTGAACTCGGAAACCAAATCGCCCAGCAGATATCCGCCCGCATTGGTGGCCGCTCGCTCCAGAGTCGCTGTCACGTTTCTCTGTTCCTGTGGCTGGTATAGATTCGACATGCCTGCAGAGGCGAAGGACGCTGGCACTCCGGAAAAATTCAGATGATGGTGCTGCTTGGCATCCAGGACCACACTATGCAGCATGGCATGTCCTACGCGGTGCCAGGCGGTCGCAGAGGAACCGTCGGGTGTGTAAACCACATCCTGGCGGAATACGGTTGGAAAGGCGAAGTTGCGGATGAATTTTCCGTCCACATTGTCGGCAAAGCCGATGCCAAAATGTTCGCCGTATCCCAGTGCCCCGCGGTCAAATCCTCCCGGCTTGAAGACAAATTGAGAGAATGCCGCGCTACTGGCAGGAGTCAATACTGTCTCCGGTGAAACAACCGAATTGACGAAGCGGTGGAAGTTCTGCTCCGCTCCCGGATTCTGGCCCTGCACCGTCCCCGGCAGCACAAAGCACACGGCAAGGCTGAACCAACTCAAGTACCGCCGCCACAACCTTCCGGATTGCGAACGTGGAATCAGGTGTTTCACGCATTCACCCGCCTTTCAGTCAACGACGCTGGCGCGTGGCTTCTGCCGCCTATCCATCGTCAGGATGCCATAGTCTCAGGGCATCACGGTTCCCTGCTTTCACATAGTGATTCCAGCAGGAAGAATGTTACAGGCGCAGGAGGGATTTTCAAGGCTTGTCGGAAGAGCTTCCGGAAAACATTAAGGGGAGGCAGGGCGGCCGCAGACCTGCGCCGGTGAGCGCAGATCTGCAATCGCTAGCTGGAAAAGGCTTGGCGCCGCGTTATTTCGGCTCTTCGCAATCGCCGATCACCGTGCCGGTCACGTGCAAATTCAAATCGCCAACAAAGGCCGGTGAGCCCGCGCCCTGCGCCCCAGGCGCAGCGGGAGCGGGTGCGCTTTCTGTGCTGCTGCCGATCGGAGCAGTGGTGAACGTGCCCGAAGCTTTCCAGGTTCCGTCAATCTTGATCTGTTTGCCCACGAAGCTCGAGAGGTCGCGGTCGGTGTTCAGTTGATAAGTTCCATCGTCAGTCTTGATGCCAAAACCGGAGTCCAGCTTTATCAGGCAACCGGAAATGCTCTTTGCTCCGCCCGCCATGCGTTTTTCCGTGCCGGCCTGTGCGGCAGCCTGTGTTGACAAGACAGCGCACAAAAGGGTGAGAAGGCCGATGGTAGCCAGGGCTTTTATTCTCATAGAGTCTCCTCGCCGGCTACGCCTGTTTTTGATCTCAAAGCTGCGCAGCCGGGGTTCTTCTATAGGTTAGAGACAGGAGCCGTCCTTCTGTGTGGCTGCGACTCACCACATGAAAGAAAATATTTGCACGCTGTTCAACAGAGCGGGCAGACGATAACCTCTGATTCAAGAAAAATGCGTGGCACAGGCACTCTTGCCTGTGCCGAAGCGTCCTGACTTGAGGAAACAAGCACCGGCAGGAGTGCCGGTGCCACACGTATAATTCGCGCAGAATGCGTGTTCTCAACTGGCTTATTGGTCCCGAAGAGAAGAACCACTTCCTTTCGCGGTGGATCTTTCTTCGCGCCCTCGGACTGATTTACTTCTCGGCATTCTATTCGCTCTTGTTTCAGGTCAAAGGGTTGATCGGACCGCGAGGAATCCTTCCCGCCACGATGTATCTACCAGCTGTGGCGGAACAGTTTTCGGGCTGGCAGCGCTTCTGGTTTGCGCCGACGTTGCTCTGGTGGTCTTCCGGCGACGGCATGTTGATGCTTCTCTCGTGGATTGGGCTTGTGGCATCAGCCGCGGTCATTCTGAACCTCTGGCCGCGCGCCGGACTCCTCCTCTGCTTCGTGTGCTTTCTTTCCTTTGTCGCTGCTGCGCAGGAGTTTTCCGGCTACCAATCGGACGGCATGCTGCTTGAAGCGGGATTTATTTCTCTCTTCTTCGCGCCCGCGGGGCTTCGTCCGCGATTGGGCACGACGCATCCGCCGTCTCGCCTGAGCTTGTTCCTTTTGCGCTGGGAATGGTTCCGAATCTACTTCGAATCGGGGATCGTGAAAGTATCGAGCGGCGACTATGCCTGGCGTCACCTGACCGCGATGGACGACTATTACCAGAACAACCCGCTGCCCACGTGGTTCGGCTGGTACGTGCAGCATCTGCCGCACTGGTTTCATGCAGCGAGTTCATTCATGGCGCTGGCCGCGGAGCTGGGTCTGGTGTTCATGCTGTTTCTGCCACGGCCCTTCAGAATTATTTGCTTCTTCATTCTGACGCCGTTCCAGATCGGCATCATTCTCACCGCCAATTACACCTTCCTCAACTACCTTGTACTGGCCCTCGGCTTTCTGCTACTGGACGATGATTTTCTGCGCCGGATCGTCCCCACGCGCTGGGCGGAAGCTAATTTGCCGGTGGCGGGGACAGAGCCGGAGCGCGCGCAGCCCCTTCCCGTGGCGCCCCGCGCGGCAGGGTGGCTGAAGCCGGTTCGCCGAACCATCACGGCCGTGAGCCTGGGTTCGGTTTTCTATGTAACCACGGCCCTGCTGCTGGCTACAGTGGCCACACTCTCGCGCAGCCTCGACGGAGCGGGCTGGGAAAGAAGCGCGCTCTGGAAGCCGGTGAACGCGCTTGAGCCGTTCCGCATCGCCAACGGCTACGGCCTTTTTGCCGTGATGACCCACGAGCGCTACGAGATCGAATTCCAGGGCACGCAAGACGGCGAGAACTGGATTGCCTATCCTTTTCGTTACAAGCCGCAAGACGTGAGGAAGGCCCCGGGGATCTACGCGCCATATCAGCCGCGCTTCGAGTGGAACCTGTGGTTCGCGTCGTTGGGCCCGTGGCGGCGGAATGCGTGGGTTCTGAACGCAGAGTTGCGCTTGCTCCAGAATGAGCCGAATGTGCTGAGACTCTTCGCCAGTAATCCATTTCCCAAAGAACCTCCCCGCCAAGTGCGAACCGTTCTATGGCAGTACTGGTTCACGGACCTCGCCACGAAACGCCGCGAAGGAACCTGGTGGCGCCGGCAAATGATCGGACCCTATGCGCCGGCGTTGGAACGAAGGCCGGATGGGAAAATCGGCGTGGCAGAATCGACCAGCGGGCTTCTAAGCGCAGAACCGCCGGAGCGCTGATCGACTTGTCGCAAACAGCCTTATCAACGCTCGATCAAACGGAGTGATGCCGTCACATCGATCCTTCCATTATCCTGGGACTGATGAAAGCCTGCGTCTTGCGCCAAACCGGTCCTGTGGAAACGCAGGTGCTCGAAGTGCGCGATGTGCCCATCCCGCAGCCGGGCGAAGGCGAGGTTCTGATCCGCGTGAGCACGTGCGGGATCTGCCGCACGGATCTGCACGTAGTGGAAGGCGAGCTGCCGCCGAAGAAACCAAATATCATTCCTGGACACCAGATTGTCGGCGTGATTGAACGCCTTGGCCCCAACGCGGGCAAGTATAAGGTTGGCGCCCGTGTTGGCGTGGCCTGGCTACACCGCACGGACGGAAAATGTGCTTACTGCCGCAGTGGACGCGAGAACCTGTGCGACTCCTCGGAGTTCACCGGATACACGGTGAACGGCGGCTATGCCGAATTCACCGTCGCGCCGGAGGAATTTATCTATCCCATTCCTCCCGGGTTTCCGGACTTGCAAGCTGCGCCCCTGCTGTGCGCGGGTATCATCGGCTTCCGGTCGTTGCGACTCGCGGGCCTTCAACCCCAACACGCGAAAACCGCGCGTGTTGGGGACCCCGGCTGGGCAACTGCCACACCGGGTTTCAACCTAGGAATTTACGGGTTCGGCGCCGCGGGGCATGTCTGTCTTCAGGTGGCACGGCATTGGGGAGCCAAGGTTTTCGTGGCCACGCGGGAGGCGAAGCATCAACAACTGGCTCGGGAGTTGGGCGCCGCCTGGACTGGCGGCGCAAAAGACCCGCCCTCCGAGAAGCTCGATGCCGCCATCATCTTTGCTCCGGCCGGTGAGCTGGTTTCGCCTGCGCTGGCCGCGCTCAAGAAAGGGGGGACCGTGGTGCTTGGCGGAATCCACATGAGTGACATTCCATCTTTTGCCTACCCGCTGATTTATCATGAACGCTCCATCCGA
Source organism: Candidatus Angelobacter sp. (assembly GCA_035316085.1). Lineage (GTDB taxonomy): Bacteria > Acidobacteriota > Terriglobia > Terriglobales > Acidobacteriaceae > Angelobacter. Next base: position 20,388 of record DATFXI010000183.1, on the reverse strand, counting down.
AGTGTAGCCAACAACACCCGCCAAGACGGCCATGATTTCATGCGCGTGGCGGCTGAGATTCCCGTTCGCACCGAGGTGCAGGTCTTCCCTCTCGAGCAAGCGAATCAGGCACTCGCCGCGTTGAAACACGACGGCATACGGGGAGCGGCGGTGCTAAAGGTATCGTGATTTTCGCAGAATATTGTAACGAATTCTTTCGCCTTTCCATGCCCATGTGGCACCGGCGCCCCAGCCGGTGAAAACCCAAAGGGCCACAGCCGAGGCTGTGCCACAAGAGCTTTTCCAGCACCATGAGAAAATGACGACTGTGATTTCCGGCTGGCAACCGCGCGTCCTCGAGGCCTATCACAGGATCCGCCGATCCGTTGATCTGACACCTCTGGAGCCGGCGCCCGCTTGGCTGGCAAATCCCGGGGAGTGTTTCTTCAAACGCGAAGACTTGCAGCAAACCGGGTCGTTCAAGCTGCGCGGCGCCACCAACAAGGTGCTCTCTCTCAAGCCCGATGAAGCATCCAGAGGCGTGATTGCCGCCTCCAACGGCAATCATGGATTGGGCGTGGCTCTGGCGGCCCAGCGCGCCGGCATCGCGGCGGAGATTTATGTCTCGTCGCACGTGTCGCCCGCCAAAGCAGCACGCATCGAGCAACTTGGGGCAAGCTTGCGGCGCGTGGGCTCCGATCCTCTGCAGGCAGAGATAGCGGCGCGCGCCGCAGCGGAAAAATCCGGCAAAGTCTTTATCTCGCCTTACAACGACGTGGAAGTCATGGCTGGGCAAGGCACCATTGGCGTGGAGCTCTTGCAGCAAACCGAAAGACTTGATGCCGTATTTGTAGCTGTCGGTGGTGGGGGACTGATCGGTGGTATAGGGGCTTATCTCAAGGCGGTTTCGCCGGCGACGGAGATCGTCGGCTGCTGGCCGGAAAATTCGCGCGTTTTGTACGAGTCGATCAAGGCCGGCCGCATCCTCGATGTCCCGGAACAACCCACACTTTCGGAAAGCACCGCCGGAGGCCTGGAACCGGACTCCGTGACGCTGGACGTGTGCCGACAAGTCATCGACCGTTCGGCCCTGGTTTCGGAAGCCGAGATCCTAGCAGTCATGCGCCGGGTGCGCGAGAGCGAAGGGTGGCTCATGGAAGGCGCCGCGGCGGTTGCAGTTTCTGCTTTTCAGAAGCAACGAAAACGCTACGGGGGCAAGAAAGTGGCAATAATTATCTGCGGCGGGAATGTCTCGCCTGAGGTGGCGCGGCAAGTGTGATCGCATTTAGTAATTGGGTAATTTCGCAATTGGGTAATTTGCCAAGACCCGGGGCAGTTTGGTATCCCCATTACGCAATTATCAAATTACTCACTTACCAAATCTACTCTGGCCGGTCGATTGTTCCGGCCAGCGATACAATCTCCTCCAGCGCGTCAACGCGATATCCGCCGCGCTCCGCGGCCTTCATGCGATCGCTGATGGCTTCTTCGACCAATGCCAACCGCTCTTGCTCAAGCCGAGGCATCCCGGCAATATCCAGCAACTCACGGAGGGCCATCCACCACAGCAGTCTTTCCAGATGTTCTTTCACCAGATAGCGCACGCCCTCATGCTCGTGTAACCCGATCGCCCAAGCCACATCGGGATCGTCAATCCAAGGTTGCGGGCCTCGAAGCTGTCGAGAATGCGCAAACGACGCACGCAACCGCGCGGCTGCACGCCACTCTTCGTCGCCTGCAAGGCCCTGCGCAGCGAAGGCCGCAGCCAGAGGGCCGCGCAGGCGAAGTGCGTCAAAGAGCCCGGCTGCAGCCGGGTTCGGATTCTCTGGATCATGCATGGCGCCGATCGCGCCGATTGCTTCTAGGGCACACCACGCGAGCACGGCGCTCCAGGCTGATTTTGACGCGAGCGCGAGTGCGTTGGCCCTATTTGCACCATCCGAGAAAGGCATTCCGTTCGCTGCCAGCGGCCAGAATTTGCCCGCTGTTCTGTAAGTCATGTCCAGTTGCAGCGCGGCTCTTAATCGTTTTCCGAACAGCTCGAGTGCTGCGTCACACTGCTCTGCGTCCGAACCTTCAGTTGGGCCGCCAGCCAGGTAGCGATCAACCTCCGCCAGAAGCAGCCGGGCGCGGCTCCGGGCAGTTTCCAGCGAGGGCTGCGATCCATCGCCAGGATGCGCCGGTCGCGCATTGGCAAGCTCTTCGGCCAGCGCGGGATCCATCACAGCTCGCAGCGCATCATGAACGGGCTGGAGCAGAAGCATCTTGAGCGCGTCGTCCAAACTTGGCACGCCGCGGCCGGCAAGTGAATCGCACAGCCGGCCCCAGGGATGCGAAGCATCTTCATGGAGATCACGCCAGTCAAGGAACACCTGCGTCTGGTACGCGTGCAATTCCACCTCGAGGCCGCGTTCCGCCAGCTCGCGCGAGCCATGAATGTATTCGAGGCCGCTCAGCGCGTCGCGATAGGCCGCGAACGCCGGCGACGTATGACGGAAGCCGAACGATTCCCCGAGCGTGCTTTGCCGCAGGTGCCTGCCGTGAAGAGTCTTTTCGGCGAACGCGCAGGAAGTGCGGATCCATCCGCGGGTGCTCGAGTAACGATTGTTGAAGACCACCAGGGCGCGTTCGTCGCCGCTGCGGTTGGAGTACGCGAACACGTCCTCATTCACGTGGCCGTGCTCGGTGAAGAAATCGTAGAGCAAGAAGCTCCTGGCTTCCGCGAACAGATGGCGACGATGCAACAAGGGTGAAATCTCGCGCTCATGCCGCGCCACCAGCCAGGGATCGGGCTCTTCCTCATGATAGGCGCGGCGGTACTCCATGCCGTAGCGTTCCGTATAGCCTTCAATCTGCCCGTGACCAAACATGGGCAGTCCAGGGAGCGTGGCCATGAGCGTGCAAACGCCGAAGTACTTGTCGCCTTTGCCGAACTGGTCCACGGCAGTGCGCTCGTCAGGATTGTTCACAAAATTGACATAGCGCTTGAGCACTTCCGGATCAAAGCTGAGCGTGTTCTTGATGACGCTGCGGTAATTCGCATTCTCTTCATCGCGCAGCATGTTCATGAACGCGCTGTTGTACACGCGATGCATGCCCAGCGTCCGCACGAAATAGCCTTCCATGAGCCAGAAGGCCTCGGCCAGGAGCAGGGTGTTGGGCGCCTCAGTGGCTACGCGGTCCACGACTTCGCGCCAGAACTCGACGGGCATGGCGGCGTCAAACGCGGCTTTGCTCAAGCCGTGTTCGGCGCGCGACGGGATGGCGCCCGCCGCGCCCGGCTCAGGAAACCACAAGCGCTGGTAATGGCGCTTGGCCAGAGTCATGGCGGCGTCAAAGCGAATGATGGGAAACATGCGCGCCACGTGCAGGATGGTCTGGATCACGGCCTCGCGCACTTCCGGCTTCAGGTAGTTCAGTTGTGCAGTGTCATTCCAGGGAAAACTGGTGCCGTCATTGCCGTGATAGATGAAGCGCGTGTCGCCGGTCCAGCGATCGAGGCGCCGGAAAACCACTGCGGCATCGCTGCGGTCGAAGTAATGGTCCTCAATCTTGATCTCAACCCGGCCGTCGCCGCCGACATCGGGCCCGTTGAAGCTGTATGCGGGAAATGGACTGTACGGCAGCGACAGAAACCAGTCCGGGTGCTCGATCATCCAGCGCGAATCAATGCCCATGTGGTTGGGCACCATGTCACTGGCCAGACGGATGCCTCGTTGCGCTGCGCGATCGCGCAAATTGGCGCATGCCGCTTCGCCCCCCAGGTCCTGGGCGATGGAGTAATCGTCGAGCGAATAGGCTGATGCCGCGGCCTCCGGATTGCCGCACATCTGCTTGATGCGTTGCGACGCGCGGCTGCGCTCCCACAGCCCGATCAGCCACAGCCCGTTGAATCCTCGCCGCGCCAGCAAGTCGAGCTCTTCGTCGGGAATCTGGTCGAGCCGGTGAATGTGGCGCTTGTAAGCCTTTGAGAGCTGGTCAAGCCAGACATAAATGCTCTTGGCGATCACCACGGCGCGCGGCATCCAATCCTGGTCGGCGCTGAAGCGCTCGTACTCGTGGTCGCCGTGAGCGAAATGCGGAATCGCGGCAGCGCTGGAGTCGCCCCATGCCGGGCCCCCGAAGCGAGGCACCGGAGGATGGAAGCGCATCCAGATGGCGATGGCTTCTTCCCTCAACACCTCCAGTGCCCTGATCATCTTAAGCACGAGATCGCCGATCAGGCTGGTCCATTGGTCGCGCATGAAGGCCAGTTGACCTTCCAATGAATCCGGCGAAGCCAGCGCCGGCGCGCGAAGCAGGTCAATCAGATTCTGATTATTGGGGCCAAAGCGCGGACGCGTTTCAAAATAATCGCGCAGCGCCACCGTGAGCTGAGGATACGCGCTCGCACGGCGCAGCTCGGAATCATCGAACAGTTCCTGAAACGGACGAAACGCCGGATTCACGTTGGCGAGCCAGAGAAGGACCAACTCCTCGAGCGCGATGGCGCGATTCGAAACGCCGCCGGTGGAGCCGGCTAGCCACTCCACGGCGGATTGCTTTTTGCGATACACGGAGACAGCAGGAAACTGGCTGACGAACTCAAGCAAAGTGCGGTCGAGCGCTTCCGGTCCGAGCCGGGCGCAAAACCACTCGAGCCCGTCGGTCAAAGCCTGGGGATCACGCTGGCGGCGGAACAGAGCCATCACGGCGTGCATAGCTTCGTCAATCAGGCCCATGGCGTTGAGCGCACCGGCATGGATGGCGCGCTCGGGATGGCGCTCCACGTCGCGTACCTCATTGATGCGATAAGCGAGTTCCCGGCTGGCCGCGAGATTGGCGAAGACCACGTCCCCGGTCAGAGAGAAGAGGACATCGTCGACGGTGTAGCGGTCCCTCGTCTTCCGGGATATGTGGAACTCGAACACGAAGATTTCCCTCTTATTATCCAGACTATATCAATCTCAGGCGCGAGGGGAGCGCCGATAGGAAAACCGGTCAACTCGTTTCGGCACGCCTGGAAGACGTGCCCTGATACCCGCAGAGGCGGCCGCCAAGATTCATCGCTGCGCGATGAACGTCTGCTATTCGCTTTGCTCACCCAGGACTAAAGTCCTGGGCTGGGCCCGCCCGCCGCGGCGGGCAAGCGAATGGCTACACGCTGACACTGCTAGTGGGTCAGTTTTTCAAGCTGCCCCACTACCTGTCTTTCGCCTTGCCCGCCTTGCCGGACAATCGCACCACGGCAGCAGCGGCTGTGAAGCGGACGGCGGAGTTCTCGTCAGCCATGGCCAACTCGGGGGCCTTGATGAGAGCCGGATCACCGCGCCGCGCGATGGCGTCGAGTGCTGCCGCACGCACGATCCAGCTGTTGTCAGAGGCGGCATCCTCCAACGCCTTGCCGCTGCGCGGATCAGGATCATCCGCCAGCACTTTGGCCGCGGCTGCCCGTACCGGCGAAACATCGTCGCGGCGCACGGCCTTGATCACACCGTATCCAAGACTGGCAAAGGGCACGAACCCCAGCCCCTGCTCGAAGCCGAACTGCGCCATCTTCTTCGGGTCTTTCAGCATTTTCTTTTGTTTTTCAAGCAAACCCTCGCCGCTCTTGCGTTCGCCGGTAAGCACGGCGTAGTAAACCTCGTACGCCGTGGGATCACCCAACGCGTGCAGCGCGTGGGCGGCAGCCATGACCACGCCGACGTCGTCGTCCTTCAAAGCCTCGCGCAACTTCTGATCAGAACTTTTGGCGCCCATCTGTCCGAGGGCGGTGGCTGCGGCAGCGCGCACCTTCTCGTCCGGGTCCTGCAGTGCTTTTTCCGCAAGCTTGACAGCGCGGCTATCACCAGAGAGAAGCCCGAGCACCCGCACTGCTGTCGCCCTATCATCAGGTTTCTCGGCCGCTGCGCCGGATTCGAGCATCTGCCAAGCCTTTGCTGTGGAGTTCTGAGCGGCCCCCGCGCTGACTAGAGCCAGCAGGACTACCAGAGACGCCAGGGTTCTGAGTGTCACTCTTATCTGTTGCACAATACTCTCCTGAAGAGATAGGAACCGCCGGAGCAGAGCTGAGTTGTCTTGCATGAACCGGCATCCCCTGCGCAGTCAGCTGCCTCAAGTACAATGAATAAACCCCGCTCATGCGATACGGCTTTGTAATCGATCAGAACCGATGTATTGGTTGTCACGCCTGCACCGTAGCGTGCAAGGAAGAGCACCAGGTGCCGCTAGGCGTGTTTCGCACCTGGGTGAAGTATGTGGAGAAAGGCGAGTACCCGCACACCAGCCGGCACTTCGGGGTGATGCGATGTAACCACTGCGATTCGGCCCCCTGCGTTACCATCTGTCCTACCCAAGCCCTCTACCGGCGATCCGACGGAATCATCGACTTTGACAATCAACGTTGTATTGGCTGCAAGAGCTGTATGCAGGCGTGCCCCTACGACGCACTGTACATCGATCCCAACAACAACACCGCAGCCAAGTGCAATTTCTGCGCGCATCGCGTGGAAGCCAACCTGGAGCCGGCCTGCGTGATCGTTTGCCCGACACAAGCGATCCTCGCCGGCGACCTGGATGATCCTTCCAGCAAGGTTGCCCGCACTGTGGTCACGCAGAATGTCTCTGTGCGCAAGCCGGAGAAAGGCACGGAGCCGAAGCTCTATTACGTGGGCATCGAGCGCGATCTGCTCCGCCCTGCACGTCTTTCCCGGCAAAACGGATACGCATTCGCCGATCGGCACGATCAGCCACCCCACCACGCGAAAACCGCGCGGGTTGGGGACCGCGACCATCATCGCCCCGCCAACGCCGGCTTCGATCCCTCGGTCACTCGCGAAGTGTATGACGTCGCCCATCCCGCGCCCTGGGGATGGAAGATCGCCGCTTACTTGTGGACCAAGTCGATTGCCGCCGGCGTCATGATGGTTGCTGCGATTGTGATGGCCGGGACCGGGCGCCCTTCCATGCGCAGCCTTAGCCTCGCCAGTCCGATGATTGCCCTGGCCGCGCTGGCAATTACCATGGCCCTGCTGGTTTTCGATCTGAAGCGCCCTGACCGCTTCTACTATTTGCTGACCAAACCCAATTTTCGATCATGGCTGGTCATTGGCGCCTACATCTTGATGGCCTTTGGAGCGTTGTGCGTAGTGTGGCTGCTGTATGCGGCCTTCAGCAGCACTGTGCCGGACGGTGTCCTTCTTCTGACCGCTCTCCTGGGAGCGGCCAGCGCCTGCTATTCAGCGTTTCTCTTCGCTCAAGCCAAAGGCCGCGACTTCTGGCAGAGCAAGTGGATCTTCTGCTGGCAACTCCTGATGCAAGCTCTGGTTGCAGGATCAGCAACTCTTATCATTGGCATGGTCATCGTAGATCCAACGATGCCGTATGTGCTGGGACCGATACCCTCGGTTCTGTTCATGTCATTAGTTCTGGGCCTTCTCGCCTTGTTGCTTGAACTCGTAATTCCCCAAAGAAGCCAAGACGCGAAGCGTGCCCAGAAAACGTTGCTCGAAGGTGAACTGAGCCGGCGTTTCTGGTTCTCCGCGGTTGGGCTGGGCCTGGTCGCTCCAATTTCACTTTTCCTGTTCTCGCATCCAGACCCGCTTGCCCTCGCGGTCGGTGCCGTTTTGGTCCTCTACGGGCTGTTGTGGTTTGAATTTCTTTGGGTGAAGGCAGGACAGTCAGTGCCACTCAGCTGATGAGCAAATATGGACCCGAAACTTCCTCTGAATCCGGCAGCGCTCGAGCTTGAACCTCCGCAGGGCGGGCTAGCCAGTTTTCCTCCGGCTGATCGCTGGCACGATTGGACTGAATACGACGCCGGGCAGTGGCCGCGCAAAGTCGAGCGACATTATTCTCTGGTTCCCACCATCTGTTTCAACTGTGAGGCCGCGTGCGGCCTGCTTGCCTACATTGATAAAGAGAAGATGCGCATCCAGAAGTTCGAAGGTAACCCGGCGCATCCCGGCAGCCGCGGGCGCAACTGCGCCAAAGGTCCGGCGACGATCAATCAGGTCAACGACCCCGAGCGCATCCTTTATCCTTTGCGGCGCGCGGGTAAACGCGGCGAGGGCAAGTGGGAGCGCGTGACCTGGGACGAAGTGCTGGACGATTTGGGCGGCCGCATCCGTAAAGCTCTTGTGGAAGGCCGCAAGAACGAGATCATGTATCACGTGGGGCGTCCCGGCCACGAGCTGATCTACAACCAGCGGGTGTTGCACGCCTGGGGCATTGACGGCCACAACAGCCATACCAACGTGTGCTCCGCCGGCGCGCGAACCGGATATGCCTTCTGGCACGGTTTGGACCGTCCATCGCCGGACTACGCAAATGCACGCTTCATCCTGCTGTTGAGTTCCCATCTGGAAGCCGGACATTATTTCAATCCCCACGCGCAGCGCATCATTGACGGCAAATCCAAAGGCGCCAAGGTCTGCGTGGTGGACACGCGTCTTTCCAACACTGCGTCCAAGGCCGATTATTGGCTTTCCCCGTGGCCGGGGACGGAATCCGCCATGCTCTTGGCCATGTGCAGGATTCTTTTAGAAGAAGACTTGTTCGACCGCGAATTCGTGCGCCGCTGGGTGAACTGGGAAGAGTACCTGCGGTGCGAATTTCCCGGCGAGCCACAAACCTTCGACCACTTCATCGAAGTCCTCAAGCGGACCTACGCGCAATACACTCCGGAATTCGCCGCCAAGGAATCGGGAGTGCATGCGGCGGCCATCGTGGAAGTGGCGCGCGAAGTGGGCCGCGCCGGCTCCGCCGTGGCCACGCACGTGTGGCGGAACGCCGCCGCCGGCAACCTGGGTGGATGGCAGGTCTCACGTGCCTTGGAGTTTCTTACTGTGCTGGTGGGCGCTGTGGCCACGCCGGGCGGGACCGCGCCCAGCGGCTGGAACAAGCACATCCCCGCTCCGCCCATGATGCCGCCTCCGCCCAACGCGTGGAACGAGATGATGTGGGCGCCCGAATATCCTCTGGCGTTTTTTGAGATGAGTTTTCTCCTGCCCCACTTTTTGAAGGAAGGCCGCGGCAAGCTCGCTGTGTATTTCACCCGCGTCTATAACCCGGTCTGGACCAACCCCGACGGCATGAGCTGGATTGAAGCTCTCGTCGACGAAAGCAAAGTTGAGCGCCACGCCTGCCTTTCGCCCACCTGGAGTGAGACCGCCTGGTTTGCCGATTATGTTTTACCGATGGGCCACGCGTCTGAGCGTTACGATCTCATGAGCCAGGAGACGCACGCTGCGCGCTGGATCGGTTTCCGGCAGCCGGTGCTGCGCGTAGCTTTGGAGAATCAGGGCAAGCAATTCAACTTCACTTATGAAGCCCATCGCGAGGCGGGCCTGGGCGAGGTCTGGGAAGAAGAAGAATTCTGGATCGAACTCTCCTGGCGCATTGATCCTGACGGCTCCTTGGGAGTGCGCAAGTACTTTGAGTCGCCGTACCGTCCCGGAGAAAAGCTACGCATAGGTGAATACTATCGGTGGATTTTCGAAAACAGTGTTCCTGGGTTGCCCGCCGCCGCGGCCAAGGAAGGTCTGACGCCCTATAACTACATGCGCAAGTACGGAGCATTCCTGGTCGAAGAACATACCTATGGGGCTCACGAACAACGATTGCAGGAAGAATCTTTAAGCGGCGCACAGGTTGATCCAGTCACGCATGTAGTTCAGAAGCAAGGGACACCGCTGGGCGTGGAGATTGATGGTAAAACCTACGCTGGATTTCCTACACTGTCGCGCAAGCTGGAGTTCTACTCGAAGACCTTGAAAGACTGGAAGTGGCCTGAGTTCATCATTCCTACCTATGCGAAGAGCCACGTGCACCAGGACAACATTGATGTCGCCAAGGGCGAAATGCTGTTGCTGCCGACCTTTCGCCTGCCGACGCTGATCCATAGCCGCTCCGGCAACGCGAAGTGGTTGTATGAGATTTCGCACAAGAACCCGGTGTGGCTGCATCCTTCGGACGCCGAGCGCTTGGGCGTTGTCACCGGCGATCTGGTGCGCCTGGCAACTGCCATCGGATACTTTGTTGACCGGGTGTGGATCACCGAAGCTATTCGCCCCGGCGTGGTAGCGTGCTCGCACCATCTAGGACGCTGGCGGCTCCAGGAAGATTCCGGGGGCGAACGCTGGTCCACTGCGCTGGTGGACTTGCAACAGGTCCAGCCGGGCCAGTGGATGATGCGCCAGATCCATGGTGTCCGTCCCTTCGCGAGCACCGATCCGGATTCTTCACGCATCCAGTGGGAGGACGCGGGAGTGCATCAGAACTTGATCTTCCCCGTTCAGCCCGATCCGGTGAGCGGACAGCATTGCTGGCATCAGAAAGTTACTGTCACCAAGGCTCTCGTGGAAGACCGCTACGGCGACATCTTTGTCGATACCAACAAGTCCCACCAGGAATACCTGCGCTGGTTGAAGATGACGCGCCCCAGCCCTGGCCCTGACAATCTGCGCCGCCCACTGTGGATGCCGCGAGTATATCGCCCGGCGACGGAAGCGTTCTACGCGGGGACGCGTAAGGTGAGTGAGTGAATATCCCACCCTTTGCTGCGCAAAGGATGGGGCACCCTCATCTTCGTAGGGACAGGGAAGGCGGATAAAAGGTGGGGCACCCGGCATGGTAGAGGACGCATTCTCGGGATCCCTCCACTCCTCCTCTGTCGCCCGCTAAACGGGATCCTTCGTTCTCGGTCGAGATGACAGCTGATGAAGCCCCTACACCGGCTCACCCCCGACGTTCTAAAATGTTAGTATTCGTCTAAAGGTCTGGCCGTGAGCAAGCAGAGTTTCGTTGCGTACCTCTTCGTCGCGTTCTTGGGTGGCTGTGCGTTGCGCGGGCAGACGTTCCATCCGGCAAGTCCGCCGGCTCCCATCGAGAAGAGGGTGCAGCAAGTCGCTGAGCCTCCCCCAACCGGACAACCTGACGTGCTCATTCTAGGCTTCATGGGCGGGCGCGATTCGTGGCACGACACAAAGCCTGGCGTTGGCCGGCTGGCGAAGAAGTTGCGGGAGATGGGTCTGCCCAACGTGCAGGTGGCGACCGTCGAGAACACGAAAAGGCGGACGGCGCTGGAACTCGTACGCCGGGCCTTCGACCGAAACCACGACGGAAAGCTGGACGCGCAGGAACGCGAGTCGGCGCGGCTGATCGTTTACGGACAGAGCTTTGGCGGGGCCGCGGTCGTGAAGTTCGCGCGGGATCTGAAGAAGCTCGGTATTCCGGTGATGCTGACCGTCCAGGTAGATAGCGTTGGCCGAAACGATGACGTCGTTCCATCCAACGTGGCCGCCGCGGCCAACTTCTTTCAGCGCAATGGGTATTTCATCCATGGCCGCGCCCCAATCCACGCGGAAGACCCAGGGAAGACAAAGATCATCGGCAATTTCCAGTTCAGCTATCGCGACCCGACCATTTCTCTCTCAGGCGTGCCGTGGTACAAGAAAGCCTTTCGCGTAGCCCACACTCGCATGGACCGGGATCCCGCGGTTTGGAGCAAGGTTGAAGAGCTGATTCTCTCGGCGTTGCCGCAGAATTCTACGCAGCACTGACTAGCACGAGTATATTGAGCAGGATTTCCGGAGCAAACAAACCTTCGATCTACCCGGGGGAGTACCACGAGGAGCGATCGCATAGCGCGCACGTTTCGTGAGAACACCTCGTATCGGCATTGTAGAGGGCATATCCTCGGGTCTCTCCACTCTTCCTCAGTCTCCCGCTAAGCGGGATCCCTCGGAGTCGGTCGGGATGACAGCTTCAAGCAGCACGATCGTACTCAAAGGTTGAAAGTCTGCGGCAGGCGTACGATAATTTTTGACACTCGATGAAGCATGGCTTACGCTGCTTGACCGGGGACTGGCCGGAAACTTGATGGAGTCCTGTAAGCACAATGGCAAAAGAAAACGGCCCTGACCTGAGCGCGCTACCCAGCTTCGATGGCGCAATTCGCGAGACAGAGGAGTTTGCCCGCCGCGAGCGGGACAAAGCAGTAAAGTTTGTCGAGGCCCTGGACAAACTGCTGGACGACCTGGAGCGCGCCAAGCTCTCCACCCGTCCTCCCGAGGGAGGGCGCCGCGACTCCGGGCCCTTCCGCTACCTCGGCATGCCCATGATCGAGGCCATTGAGATCTTTCTCAAGAAGGCGGGCACCCCGCAAACCCGCGAGCAGATTTGCGCCGAGATGAGAGACGGCGGCGCCGTGGTGGCCACGGCGCGGCCCGAAGTCGAAGTCAACAAGTCCATTGACTACTGGCTGCTGACGGAATCGGAAAAACGCCACAAATATCGCAAGCGGAAAATCAAAATCGTTCCGCCGCGCTTGCGCCGGGTGGGCGATAAGGTCGCGCTAATCGAGCCTCGCGAGAGGTGATCTCCCAGCAAACCCCCACCACGGAGGCACTCAGAGAATCGGGTGATCCGGTGATCCGGTGATCGGGAGGCCAAAAAGCCGCCTCCGGCGTGCAGATCACCCGATCACGCGCGATCATGGCGACCACCCGATACTCAATCAGCCCGTATCTCCCACGGACGCGAAATCCCGTAGTTTTTCAGCTGTTGGCTACAAACCTTGCGGCGCAGGATGAAGGCAGATCGTTCAGGCGCCACAGCGAAGGTGCGGTGTCCCCGTATTCCCCTGTCGCTTGGAGGGTATCGAATCCCAGGAGGAGAAATATGGGAGCAATTATTGGTTGGGCCATCTTTGGTTTGATCGCGGGAGCCATCGCTAAACTTCTCATGCCGGGAAAGGATCCCGGAGGACTGTTCGTCACTATGCTGCTGGGCGTCGCGGGAGCGTTGGTGGGCGGATGGATCGGCCGCATGCTGTGGGGCAGCAGCGGGGTAACCGGATGGGGCGTGGGCAGTTTTGCCCTGGCCATTGGAGGAGCCGTATTGCTGCTGTTCCTATACCGGCTGATTGCCGGAAGGCGATCGAGCAGCGTAACCACAACCAAGAGCGATCGCGACCGCTGGGCCGCATAAGGATCGCCGACATCGCCGTCATCTTGCCCCAGTCCGCGCAAAAGCGGCGCGGGCCGGGGACGCCGTCATCGCACGGAATCGCCGTCATCGGGGATGGGTGTTATCAGGGCGCGAGCTTAAGCCGTGCCCTTTCAAATCCCTGTCTTCAACTCTTGGCTGGGGTAACCAGCGCAATAAGGTAGATCAGGATCCCAGCCGCCAGCAGCAAGCCTCCAAGACCGAGAAAAGCAATGAAAGAAAGCGGATGGTTCCACCACAAGCTGGCGCCTTGAACCGCCAGGCCGGCAATGATCAAAGCGCCAGCCAGTCGCAGCTTTCTGACGATGAATCCATCGGTCCTCTCGCCAGTCTCTGTCATTTCTTCGGGCTCCACATCTTCACTTGGTTTAAGTGAGAAGCGTTATGAATCATGTCATGGCAGCCGGACGTCACGCAGGAAAGCTGGTTGCTTTTGATATCGTCCAGCATGGTGCTGTGCGTTGTCCCTTCCTCGAAATTGCGTGCGCCCAGGTGACAATGGAGACATTCGCGGTTGTTAAAGGGCTGGTAAAGCTTGATCGGCTGATGCGTTTTGCCGAGGTATTGAGCATAGATATGGTGGAGCCCTCGAAACTTGGCCTTTATGCCGCCGGTGTACAGCGTGTAATCGGTGTGGCAGGTGTAACAGGCCTGGTCGGCCGGCACACGATGATTCTGGTAATGCGCCGCCGGAATGTAGGTCGAGTCGTCAACGTACAGGCTTTTCCCGTAAGGCTCCATGATGTGACAGCCCAGGCAAAACGACGTGGCTTTGGACCGCTCCATGTGGCTGTCAAACCCCAATACACTGGTGAAGACGGGCAAGATAAACAGGCCCAGGAAGGCGAGTACCTTCCCTTCCCGCGCAACGGTAATCGCTGGTCTAGCAACAATCAAACTGGCGATCACTGCAGTGATCGCCAGTACCCCGAAAACGGCCGCAGCCGGCATGCCGTCTCTCCTGACGGTCGCTACTTCAGCGACCGGATGTACTTGACCAAAGACTTGATCTGGTCGTCGGTGAGCTTCTTGTCGTAGGCAGGCATTTTTTCTTTGCCCTTTTTTGTGATCTCAAAAAGCTCTGCGTCGGACATCTTCGCGACTTCCGGTGAATGGAAGTCCCGAATTCCGAGTTTCTTCCCCATCGCGGTATCACCTTTGCCGTCGGGCCCATGGCAAACCTGGCACTTGGCTTTGTACAGAGCTGCGGCATCGTCCTGGGCACAGGCCCCGGCAACGCCCAGGGCCAGGAGGGCAACAATCACTATGACTTTGGGGAGCAGGTCTTTCATAATTCCTCCAGCTACGCATGATTCTACTTTGCTGAAGAGCCCAAGGCCAGAATGCGCTTTTCGACTCGTTCACTCGTGCCACACGGTTTTACTTGAGCGAGCGGACGAATTTGATCAGCCCTTTGAGTTGATCATCAGTGAGCTTCTTGTCGTAACCCGGCATTTTTTCTTTGCCCTTCTTTGTGATTTCAAGAAGCTGGGCGTCAGTCATTTTCGCGACTTCGGGTGAATGCAAATCCTTAACTCCGAGTTTCTGGCCGGCAGCTGTTCCCTTGCCGTCAGGCCCGTGGCAGACCTGGCACTTGGCTTTGTACAGCGCTGCGGCGTCATCCTGGGCAACGGCGCCGGTGGCACCCAGGGCAAGCAGCGCAGAGATCACAGCCAGTGTTATCAAGAGTCGTTTCATGATTCCTCCGAATGATAAATTGGTGTTTGCCATCTTCTGGTACTGCACTTCTACATCGTGTAACGCAGCGACAACGTAAACGTGTTGCCGCGGAAATCGCGCGGCAATGTGGGCCCGGAAGCCGATTTTTCGTTGTAGTCGTAGTAATTCCAGCCGGCCTTGTAAATCAGGTGCTGGTTGATCATCACCGAGAGTAGAGCGGTCGGCAGGTGGTAGTTGTAGCTCAAGGGCCCGGTGGGCGCAATGGGATTAAGAATGAGAGTGTTGCCGTTTGTGCTGGTGATGGCGTATCCGGCGCCGAGGGTGACTCGCTTCCACGGTTTCAGGGTCAGCGCTCCGGAAGCAAAGTTCGATGTATCCGAGTAGGTCGAGACTCCTGAGAGGAACGGCGCTCCGCAGCCGATCACGCCCGGCGGGGCAAGATTGGGCGTAGACACAAAGCAAATGTTGGTCCGCGAAAACACGTCGTTGTAGTCGTAGTTCAAGTCCAGCCCCCAGCGCGCTTCCGCCGGCGCAAACGAACCGCTGAAGCCGAAGCTGTAGTCATGCTGGCGCAGGCCGATATCCGCAGTTGAATTCCGGTCTTCCACAATGCGGATCACCGCGCCGAGGTTGACCCAGTCTTGCGGCTTGTAGTTGGCCCGTACCCGGTACTCCTGTGCCTGGCGTGGCGTGATCCGGAAGATCTGGTTATCGGCCCAGTTGAATTCCGCGTCGGCCATGATGCGGAACTTGTCGTTGCGCGCGGCAAAACCAATCAGTGCGCTTTGGGTGTTGATCTTGAAGAAATCCTGTCCGACATCGATTTCGACCTCCGCCGTGCACGTGCCGTCAGGGTTCAAGGGGTGTGCTGCCGCGGGAGAGCAGGCGCCGCGATTGGCCAGGGCCGCGGTCGGGCCCGGGAAGAATATCTGAATCTGTGCGTTGTCCATATTCTGGGTGATTTCTCGGTGGGTAAAGCGGTAACCGATATGAGCCTTCACCCGTTTGGTGAAGTCGTACTCCAGGTAGATGGTGTTCGCCGCGCGGCTCTGCTCCAGCAAGTCGTTGCGCGGATCGATGATGACATCGGCAGACGAATTGGCACTATGCTGCGGGCAGGTGGCTGCCGTAAAAGGCGGCGGGCAAGTGGCGGGTGTAAACACGTTGGGGGTCGCAAGCAGATTTGCACCAAAAAAGTTAGCCGTCACCAGAGCCCAGCTTCCCGGAGTCCGGAACGAGTCATAGCGGAACGTGTCCACGATCCGGAATTTGTCGGTCACGAAGAACGTCGCAGCCAGATCGCCGTTTAACGACGTGCGATGGGCAATGGCCGAGCCGGCCAGGTTTGAGGACCGCACACGGTTACGCGAAGTGAACCCGTTGTAGAGTTCGCTGATGCCGGGCGTGTTGGCTTCAGCATCGGTGTAATTCAACCTGCCTGAGAGGTCGACATGTTTCCAGTAGTTACTCTGAAAACTGAATTGCTCAGTGGGATAGGTATTACGGTTGTTGCCATTGCGGAAGTAGCCGGTGAACCCGTTGCACGCCGGGTTGTAAAATCCCGTCCCAAGGATCATGGGGAAGCCGCAGGGCTGGTTGGCCAGTGTATTAACCGGAAGTCCTGCATTGACGGGGACGCCGTTGGACAGCGTGAATCCTGGCACGCCAAAGATCGATGAGGTAAGGGGCGAGGGCAAGAAGCCGAAGGTATCCCCCTTGTAAAAGGTAAAGAACTGGTTGTAGTTCAAGCTGGTCCGTGGAATAAAGCGAGCGGACACCTCAAAGTTGTAAATGTCCAGGGTGTTCGAGGTTGGCTGCTGCACTGGGGCCTCGGTACCCTGATGGTCGCTGGAGAACGAGGTTCCCTCGTTCACCACTCTCGACCATCCCAGCTTGACCCTGATCTTGCCGACAGGAAACAGAGTGAGATTAGCGTCGCTCATTCTGCGAGTCAGCAGGAACTCGTGGGGCGATTGCACAATCTGAATGCTGGGACTCGACACGAATGGGTTCAGCGGATTGGCCAGCAGATTGTAATCAAACACGTTCTGATCGCGCCGGAAGCTGGCGTTGAAGCTGTAGAGTTTTCCTTTCTGTGCCCGGATACGGCTGACATTGTTGGGATCTCCGCCATAACCGAAGTTGCTAAAAAGAAGATCGTCAAACAGCATGCCGGTGTGCGCGGGCGAATGCATCTGCAAGGTGTATTCGAGCAGACGAGGGCCGGTGCCCATGTTGACCATGCTGTCCCAGGTGCCGGGGTTGCCAGTGAAATTGGTGATGCGTCCACCGAACTCTCCTGACTGCTTGACCACCCAGTTGGCGGTGGTTTCGCCCGGATTGTGCTCCGTAGTCACCCAGGTGGCCAGCACATCAGACTTGCGCGCGGAGTCCACGGCCACGCCCAAAACCGGTTGGCGCAACTCATCCCTATTCTTCGCAGCAGGCGTGGTGGTCGGCTTCGCACCGCCCTGGTTCGCAGCTGTCGCAGGCGAGGGCGCCTGCGCTCCATCGGTGTCATTTGGAGCCTGCGCGAACAGCGTCAGCCCAAACAAGCCCATCCCGACCAATCCAAGACGCGATAGCCAAGTACCGAGAATATGTAATTGTCTGTTCATCTCATCACCTCTCGAGCTCTACGGCTTGAAGAAAACATGGTCCGAGTTGGAGCCATGAATGGCGGTGTGGCACATGGTGCAAGCCTGGTACTTCTGGGCCTGGTTATGGAACGACGGAATCCCCGGCGCCGGCGCATCGACCGTCAGCGTGTGGCATTCAAGACAAAGCAGATTCACCTGGCTGCGCTTCAACAATCTCGGATTGTTGGAACCGTGCGGAGTGTGGCAGGCCACGCAACCTTCGATCTTGACGGGAGCGTGCTCCCAGGCAAAGGGACCGGATTTGTCGGTGTGGCAGCCGAAGCATACCTGGTCCTGGGCGGCGGTGGAGCGCAGCTGCTTAGGCAGGAACCCGCCGTGCTGGTTGTGGCAGTTGGTGCAAACGATGAGTCCTTCGTTCACACGATGGTGGAAGGGCTTAGAGAAATCCGGCTTCACTTCCAGGTGGCAGCTGTAGCAAAGAGCGGGCTGTGCCGCCTTGAGCAACTGCCGGTTGACCTTGGGAGCGTGGATGGAGTGGCAATCCACGCACCCTACGTTGTTCAGCAGGTGCGGAGAACGAAGGAAGTTCGCGTGCTCCTCGCCGAATTCGTGGCAGCCCAGGCAACGCCGCGACGACTCTTCGCGGGAGAGGCTGGCGAAGCGAATGATCTTGGCAGGATCGGCGGATTCGGCATGTTCCTTTCCCGGGCCATGACAGGCTTCGCAACCTTGCCACTCCGGCCCTTTATTTTTGACCAGCGTTGTCTTCCAGTGAGGTCCTTGATCGTAGCTGGCTGCCTGTGCTTCGTGACAGGTCTTGCAGGTATCGGAGCCGACGTACAAAGCAGGGTCGGTAGGACGATCAACAACGTTCTGCTGGGACGCCGTATCCTTTTTCGCGCTCTTTTGCTTGTTGGCGCTTTGATTCCCGGGCGTGGGAAGGCCCCAGGCCAAGGAAGTGATCGTCAGCACCAGAACCGCCAACCAAAACCACTTTTGCTTTCGTTGCAGCATGGCAAACCTCACAGGTGACTCAGGTTCAGGCAAACTCCCCGCAAAAAATAGTAGCCCGCTCGATTGCGACTTTTTGAAAAAAGTGTCTTTCGTACCGATAAGGTGCGACGTGAACTCCGCTGAGCGCGGCTTATCTCTGACTCTAGATAGCGAGTTTTCAAGCAGCGCTGCACAATCACAGTGTGATATTAGAGTTCTTGAGAGCAGCTCGCCTGTGACTTACATCACAGATGTTAAGGAAGGAAGGTTGTATCGGTTTGCAATGGTCGGATCGGGTGATCTTGTGAACTCTATGACCTTCGAGATCGCGAGCCTGAAGCTAACGGCACGTTGCGTGCCTTTTGCCGCAGAAAGCTGTCGGCTTTTTTCAGGTCGCCGCTGAGGACTTTCACCACCGCCAGGTACATTTCCGGATTGCGACGAAGCACATTCAAGAACTCCTCCGCCGGCAATACTGTCAAGCTGCATTTTTCGAGCGCGGTGACTTCGACTTCAGAAGCTTCGCCGGCCACGATCGCCCGCAGGGCAAATACCTTGCCTGGCCCAGCGGTGCCCAGCGTGAGCGTCTTGCCTTCCGCAGGCACGGTGATTTCCACTTTTCCGGAATTGAGGATGATCAGCTGTTCCGGCCGCACACCATGCCGGACGAGTTTGCCGCCCTGGGCCACGGTCGTGGCTTGGGCAAACTTCCCGAGTTCCTGGCGGACGCCAGGGGAAAGGCTGGAATACAGTTCGTTGGGCGGATCAGAAGTAGTGGTCATGATCAAACGGCTCGCAAGTCAGCCTACAAAGTCGCCTGGCGGCCTGTATGTGACAGCTGTCACTTCGCTATGTGAGCCTACGTCGTGACCAGGTTTTCGAGGGCCCGCTTGTTGGTAATGCTCCAGGTGGCTCCCTTGATCCGAACCCACCCCTTCTTCCTGAAATCGCCGAGCACTCGGGAGACGGTTTCGCGCGAAGTGCCTACAAACTGTGCTATCTCTTCCTGGGTCAACGTGACCCGGATCGCAATCTCCTGGCTCTTCTTTTGCGGGCCGGTATACTTGAGAGGGTGCTCGGCCCAGCTCAGCAACAGTTTCGCAATCTTCTCCGGCACGGAATTGGAAAGCCCAAGAGAACGGATTTCGGCATAAGCGCATTGGCAGTTGTGCGTGAGTTGCTTCGCCACCTTCATGCTGACTTCCGGATATTCCTGGATGAAGCGTAGAAAGTCCGGATGAGAAATGAAGTTGGCTTGCGTTTGCTCCAAGGTTTCCACCGTGGCTTCATAGGGCGTGTTGGAAAGCGCGGCGGTCAAGCCCAGCACTTCTCCCGGCTCCGCGATTCTGAGGATGATGCTCTTGCCTTCGGAGGACGTGGTCGAGATCTTGGCTTTCCCCGTGCACAACACGTAAATCCCGCGGGGCGACTGTCCTTCCAGACATAGCATGGCGCCTTTGGGATAAACCGACGTCGCCTTGATGCTCTGCAGCTTGACTAGAGCTTCCCGGGGCAGATCGCAAAAAACACGTTGCTCCCGAAAGGTGCAGCGCAAACAGTCTTCAATGATCGGAAAGTTATAAGCCACGGCAGCGGACCTCCTGCCTTTCGCACCCCTATTAGACAGCTACCAGCTTAGCGTTGGCAATCACATCCGACTGTGACCGGCGTCACAGGTGATTTGTGACCCGTTGGGCAGAATTCAGTGTCTCGGTGTGATGGCCGTCCACGGAAACATCTGGCCGCGGAGCTGCGCCTGCTGTTCGGGACCAGGACCACCAGGACTTAGGCTTCGCAACCGGGAGCCCGCATCTCCCGGTCAGAAGCTAGGATGTGGAGCGCGTCTCCACATCCTTTTCTTGTGGCTGTCATCTCGACCGAGCAAGAAGGAGAGAAGCGACTGAGTAGAGATCCCGAGGATGCTTGCACTATCCAGCCGATTCAGGGAGTTCTCCCACGTCTTTGTCCGAATCCGCAGCTACCCCCAGTCTCGCCCGGCACAAGTTTAGAGAAGCCGCTTAGTGAGAACACCTCGTATCGCCGTGGCAGAGGACATATCGTCGGGGTCTCTCCACTCCTCCTTAGTCGCTACGCTCCCTCGGAGTCGGTCGAGATGACAGCTTTCGGCGGCATGGGGGCCAAACAGAGA
>DATFXI010000182.1:0-11903 GCA_035316085.1 Candidatus Angelobacter sp. | reverse complement strand
ATCACGGTCACTACGCCAGCGATGTTCGTGTTCGTCCCACCATTGCCGGCGGTCTCTCCGGCACCGCTCGCGAATCTCGCGGAGTTCACGGCGCCAGTGATCTGCCTGCCGGCTGTAGAATCCGTGGTGCACGATAGCCTGGTGGAGTTTGTGCTCGGCGTGCGCGCTGCGCCGGGAGCAATCGTCATCATGGCCGGCGGCACACGGCAAACTCGCAAACACAAACACGGCCGACAGGGTTGCAGCGGGCAACAATTTCCTTGTTATAACGCTGACGCTCGTTTGGCTTGGCATTTGCATAACACCCCCACTCTTCAAGAGCGTTCTGAACTGGAAGGGCTCTGGAAACGGGTTTCGCAGCGCTTCCAGAGCCCCTGTTTTAGGACTTATGCTTCGGCGCCTTGGTGTTCAGGGTTGATATCAGGTTGTCGGCGGAAGGAGGTGCCTGGACGGTGCCAGACAAGGCAATATCCTTGGCAGGAATCTTTCGCCCGTAAATCTTTTCGTTCGCGCCATTGTCCGGCCGAATGGTTGATCCAGCCAGCGAGATGCCGGCAAAGAGCCCGCGGGCCCGTGAATAGCTCAGTATTTCAGCTCGCATCGTCAAGTCGGTTTCCGCCGATGCCTCACGGCCCACCGGACCTGCGACTGCGGATGCGTCTCCTCCAAGCTTGACCTTACTGGTGAGGATCGCATTGGCTCCGCGGTCATTCATGATGAGCAGCACGAAGTCAGTGGCCTCGCCGCCAAGCTGAAGACCAAAGCTGCCACCCTCCAGCGCCATCATGGTAGGCGCGCCCCATGGGCCATCGAAGTCCTTGCCGCTTCGGCAAGTCATCGAGCCCCGGCCATAGCTCGCGCCAAAGATAAACGCCGCCTTGAGGACTGAAGGGAAAACCACAACGCATTCCGCCTTGTCGAGCAGGGCTCGAGGAATGTTATCGGGAATGTCCAGAATTTCGTTGAGGACTGTGCCGCTCTTTGTGAGCCGGTCTTCGTCCTTCTGCTTGTCAACAGCCCGCGCAGGTGTGCAGGCCAATAGGACCAACGTGGCTACCACAGACGTGAGTTTCTTTTTCATGTTTGCTCCTTCTGCCCCGGCGGCAGGTATGCCTTGCCGAAGGGGCGATGGCCGACGTTGTGGCGCTATTTCATCGTCGCGAGACGCGACTGAGAATATTTGTCCATCAGAACGAGGACGCAGCGGACGGTCATTTACTGGGTCTACAGCGTGAGTAGCTGCATCTGGTGGGCCAAACGGGAAAGTAGCGGGCTGGCAACCACTTATAGAGAAGATCCCGGAGTCGCACGAAGTGCGGCCCCGTGTAATTTTTGCCTACCGCGCCTTCGCCTTGGGAAAGGGCAGCTTGAAGATGTGGGAACGATTTCGCCTGCGATTCTTTATCGAAACAAATTCTTCATGATGAAGAACGCGTTCGCCGGACGCTCCGCCAGCCGGCGCATGAAGTAGGGATACCATTCCGTCCCGAAGGGAATGTACACGCGGCAGCGCCAGCCCTCTTTCACCAGGCGCTGTTGCAGGTCGCGGCGGACGCCGTACAGCATCTGGAATTCAAACGTGGCCGGCGGGATTTTTTCCTTCTGCGCGAACTCGATCGTCGCGCGAATCATGCTCTCATCATGCGTGGCCATGCCGTGATAAATGCCGCTTTGGAGCAGCATCTGCATCAGCTTGACGTAGTTGGCGTCGACGTCAGATTTTTTCTCAAACGCGATGGTGGGCGATTCTTTGTACGCGCCTTTGCACAGGCGCACGCGGATGCCGGATGCGATCAGGTCTTGAACATCGTTCTCGCTGCGGTAGAGATAAGACTGGATGACCGCGCCCACGTGGCCTGCCAGCCCTGGCCCGCGGTGCAGGCGATGGACAAAATTCAGCGTGCGCTCGGTGTACGGCGAGCCTTCCATGTCCACGCGTACAAAATTGTTGAGGCGGGCCGCGTGCTCCACCATTTCGGAGCTGATCTGGTAAGCCATGGCTTCGTCCACGTCCAGGCCCATGTGCGTGAGCTTCAGGCTGACGTTGGCGTCGAGTCCCTCTTCGCTCATCCGGTCGAGCAGTTGGTGGTAAAGCTGAGCGCTGTGCCGGGCTTCGTCCGCGTTCGTCACGTTTTCGCCCAGGTTGTCCACGCTCACGCTCAGGCCCAGCCGGTTCATGGCCCGCGTGGCCGCTAACACGTCTTCAATCGTGATTCCGGCAACGAACCGGCGCGACACTCGTCTTCCGGCCCAAGTCTTCTCGGCAGCGGCACGCAATGACTTGCTTTCAGAAAGGGAAATGAAGGCAGCCCTTAGCACAAGGCTCCTGGGGGCCGGGATTCAGATCGGGAAGGCAAACATATTTTTGTAACACAAGTGCGCGCAAGATTGGTAATTTGCAATTTGAAATTTGTAACTGAACTCCGAGCCGGCGGCCGTTCAACGCAAAATTACAAATTTCAAGTTATCAATTACAAATCTCCGCCTACTCTCCGTGCTTTTCCAAGAACTTCTCCGCTTCCATGGCCGCGGCGCAGCCCGAGCCGGCGGCAGTGACGGCCTGACGATAACGGCGGTCCTGCACATCGCCGCAGGCAAACACGCCGTCCACGTTGGTGAAGACAAAATCGCGCGTCTTGAGATATCCATCCTGGTCCATGTCGAGTTGTCCTGTGAACATCTTGGCATTCGGTTCGTGTCCGATGCCCAGGAACATGGCCGAAGTCGGGAAGTCCCAGACCTTGCTGGTTTTGACGTTGCGCAGCTTCAGGCCGGTCACGTCTTTTTTGCCGACGTCATACACGTCTTCCACCACAGTATCGGTAAGGAACTCGATCTTTTCGTGTTTACGGGCGCGATCGAGCATGATTTTGGAGGCGCGGAAATGGTCGCGGCGATGGATGATCGTGACCTTGGTGGCGAAGCGCGCGAGGAACAGCGCCTCCTCCATAGCCGAATCGCCGCCTCCGATCACGGTGATGGGCTTGCCTTTGAAGAAGAAACCGTCACAGGTCGCGCAGGAAGACACGCCGTGACCAATCAAGGCCTGCTCGTTGGGCAGTCCCAGCCAGCGCGCGGAAGCGCCGCTGGCGATGATGAGCGTGCGCGTGCTGAGTGTCTTGCCGCCGAAATCCAGCTTGAACGGCTGGGCGCTGAGATCAGCCCGGACCAGGTGTCCCGTCTGGAACTCGGCGCCGAATCGCTCCGCCTGCTTGCGCATGTTGTTGATCAGTTCCGGCCCCTGGATGCCTTCGGGAAAGCCGGGAAAGTTTTCCACCAGCGTGGTAAGGGAAAGCTGCCCCCCGGGCTCATGGCCGTCGATGACCATAGGTTTCAAATTCGCGCGTCCGGCGTAAATGGCTGCGGTCAAGCCGGCGCAGCCGGTCCCGAGGATCACGGTTTCCCGAACTGAGTTGTCGCTGCTCATTGCGCTCATTAGATTCGCCACCTGCGGTTTCGATGCAACGGCTTTACTTGGGCTTCTTTTTCGGCGCGGAAGTCGGCCCATTGTGCTTCGCGGCGTTGTCGCCGCTGAGCCAGGCAATATCGGAGCGGAACGCGCCGCGCAGTCCCAGCACTTGGCGGTATTGGGCCATGATGTCGGAAGCCTGGCGGAACAGCGGCTCGTACGCGCTCTGGTCCGCGCCTTCACACCGCGCCAGCACGATCGAGCTTTTCGCCAGCCGCTCCACGCGGATGCGGCTCACCGGTGTGTCTACCGCCAGCAGGGACTGTGGCGCGGCAGCCCCCGAGGACGAACGGTCCTCGAGAGAAAGTTCGTGAAAGCTCTTGGGATCGCGGGTGCGCAGCACCAGCGTCTCAATCGTGCTGGTGGAGTCGGAGCTCATAGAATACTGAACGGTCAAAAAAGCAGACTCGCCGGAAAAATCCCGGCGCAAGCGGACAAAGCGCGAGGGAGGAGTGTCCTTGAGCGTGGCCTGTCCACGGGTGATCTCGAAGTCCTGGCTAAACGCCGCTTTGCCGGGAACCAAAGACAGAGCGCTCTTGATCTGCGCTTGATCTTCCGCCGACGGAGTGCAGACGTTCAAATAGTTCAGCTTCACCTGCGGCTGTCCCGAAGGCTGCTGGGGCGAGGGTGTTTCCTGCTGGGCCAGGGCGGATGCACCTAGAAAGAAGGTTGCGACGACGACGCGTTTGAACACGAGGCGATTGTAGCACCCGCGATGATCGCCGTGATCGCACGGAATCGCATGTGATCGGTGAGGCAGAAACGTAGTTTCATCTACTTCCTCTGCGCGGTGTCACGACCAAGCTTGCATCGCGACCGATGGCGGCGATGACGGCGATCACGGGCGATTCCGGCGATTCTTGCGGGCTGGTGGTCGCCTATCTCTTGGTCAGCCACTCATCCACCCAACCATTTACCGTCTTGTACCAGAGCTGGCTGTTCTGCGGTTTCAAAACCCAGTGACCTTCGTCGGGGAAGTAGAGCATCCTCGATGGGACCTTCAAGCGCTGCAGCGTGGTGAAAAGCTGGAAGCCTTCCGATACATCGAGCCGGTAATCGAGCTGTCCGTGGACGACCAGTGTTGGCGTCTTGAACTGGGTGGCGTAGTTGTGTGGTGACCACTTGCGATACTCTTCGCGGTTGGCCCAGGGCAGGCCCTTAAACTCCCACTCAGGAAACCATAGTTCTTCCGTGGTGCCATAGGCGGCCTCAGTGTTGAACATGCCATCATGCGAAACCAGGCATTTGAAGCGGTTGGTGTGGCCCATGATCCAGTTGATCATGTAGCCGCCATAGCTCGCGCCCAGAGCGCATTCCCGGTCTTTGTCGATGAAAGGATAAGTTTTCTCGGCATAGTCCAGACCGTTCATCAGGTCCGCGTAGGGTTTGCCGCCCCAGTCGCCGTTGATCTCATCGATAAACTGCTGCCCGTAACCGGTTGATCCCCGGGGATTGATCATGATGACCACGTAGCCGCCGGCCGCGAACAGCTGCGCATTCCAGCGATAAGTCCATTCATCACCCCACTGGCCCTGCGGTCCTCCATGGATCAGAAATTTCACCGGATATTTTTTCTGGGGATCGAAGTTCGGCGGTTTTACCAGGAACCCTTGCACCTTTGTTCCGCCCGCGCCTGCGAACCAGAAAGACTCAACCGGCTGCATGGAGACTTGAGAGAGCACGGCGTCATTGAGGTGGGTGATCTGGACGGGGTTGAATCCAGTCTTCAATTGTCCGTTCACTTTTTTGCGCTGCAAGAGCCCAACGTCGGCATCCAGCCATTTGGCAAATACACTGACGTCCGCCTTGTAGATTTCATTCGGAGCCTGCGCCGACATGCGCGTGAAAACTAGCTGATCATCTCGCGTCACCGCGAGATCGTCATTGGCGCCTCTGCCAATCTCGTGAACAGACGGCTGGCTGCGAATCGCGGGAATCCCGTTGATGTCGAGCAGCAACTTAGCGTTCACGTGCATGAAATAGATGGGGAGTTCTCCCTTGTCTTCGGAAGTGAAGTAAATGCCCTGGGAATCCGGGGCCCAGGCAATGGTTTCTACCCAGTGGTCCCAATGCTCAGTAAGATTCACAATCTTCACTGCTGTGGATAGCGGTCGGCGCAGCGCTGGTGAGTTCGATATGTACGTACTTCGGTCGGTGATCACCAGGCGAAAGCGATCACTCTCGTACCCAGCCCGCTCCTGCATGCGCCAAGCCAGCCAGTGCCCGTCCGGCGAATACATCGGCGTGGAGTCACTGCCGGGGCTGCTGGAAAGTTTTTGCGGCACGGGCAGGGAGTCGTTAACGGACACCACAAAAATCTCGTTGTTCGTACTAGCGGCCTCAACGTTGTCCACGTTGCTGGTGAAAGCCACTTCCTGGCTGTCGGGCGAGATGGCGTAGTTATCCTGTCCGCCCAGGCTGAATGGAGGAACATCATGATCGCCTGGAGTAATGTCTTTGGGCGCGCCGCCATCAAGTGATGCCACAAACAAATGCGAGCGCTTGAAATTGGTGTAATGGTTCCAGTGACGATAGAAGAGCCGGTCAAAGGTCAAAGCCTTCACTTTGGAAGCAGCGCGCTCATCGTCTTTCTTTTTGTTGCAGGCGTCGTCGCGGCACTCCGGATAGATCTCTGAGACAAACAGAATTCTTTTGCCGTCGGGAAACCACATAGCGCCGTCGGCTTCCGTGGAGATGCTGGTGATCTTCTTGGGTTCACCGCTGACCGCGCCGGAAGCGGAATCAAAATCCTGGGTCCACACTTGCGACGATCCGCCACGCGGGCTGACGAAGAGAAATCTCTTCCCGTCTGGCGCCCAGCGCCCACCTGTCTCACCGGCGGGATCAGATGTCAACTGCCGCGACTCGCCGCCGGCCAGGGGGACGATCCAAAGATGTGACGTCCGCTTGTTGGCCTTCACGTCCACATCGACAGCCGAGAAGAGCACCCATTTGCTGTCCGGTGAGATGGCCGGCCCGCCGATGCGCTTGAGCGCCATCATGTCTTCAAACGTGAATGGGCGTTTGCCCGCCGCAGGTGTTTGGGTTGCCGTCTGGCCAAAAGCCGGGGCGGTCAATAAAATAAGTGCTAGAAAGAAGCGGCGCATCGGCCCTCCTGGAAGATCGAACGCAAGTGTAAATTTTTTTAAAGCGGGAGGCCAGCGTCGAGGGAAAGGTGGATCGCTCCGGCAAAGATCAGGCTGGTCCAGCAACGCTGATCGGCGGTTTGCATCCAACTATTTGACCCATCAAGGAAATACCTATGAACTTGCGAAAACCCGCGATCTGGGTGAGTTTTTTGTCTCTTGTCATCTGCCTGACGTCCGCATCCTGGGCTGACACCAACTGCGAGGAAGGCAACAGTGCTCTGAATCCGGCCCAGCCCAAGGGCGCCACGGTCCAGGAGATCATCCAGAAATTTGCCGCGAAGGAAGCGATCTTCAAGCAAGCGCGCAACAATTACACCTATACACAAGACATAACGGTGCAGACGCTCGAAGGCAATACCGTGGATGGCGAATGGCGGCAGGTGTGGGACATCACTTATGACGATAAGGGTGGTCGCATCGAGAACGTAAAGTTTGCGCCGATGGATACGCTGCGGCGCGTGCAAATGACCAAAGAAGATTATGACGATATCCGCAACCGTCTACCATTCGTGCTGACCACGGAGGACTTGCCGCTTTATGACGTCCTCTACGTCGGCCAGCAGCGGGTGGACGAAGTTGACACTTATGTTTTCGACATGGCTCCCAAGAGGATCGAAAAGGGTCAGCGGTATTTTCAGGGGCGCATCTGGGTGGACAACCATGATCTTCAGATCGTGAAGACCTGCGGCCGCAACGTGCCTGACCTGCACGCGAAGAAGAAAAATGAGCAGGAGAACCTGACGCCCAAGTTCGTCACTTATCGCGAACAAATTGACGGCCAGTACTGGTTTCCAACCTACACTCGGGCGGATGACGAACTACACTTCAAAAACGGCGATGTCCATATCCGCGAGATCATCAAGTACACCAATTACAAGCGTTTCGGCGCTAAGACGCGGATCATTTACAAAGGCGAGGTGATTCCGGGCGCAACCCCTAGTCCGACGCCAAAATAACAGTTAACAAATAGCAATTGGCAACTGCTGATGCAATATTGGCCAATTTCCGCGGCGAGGCCCAAGGGCCGCCGAGCCCCGGGGTCGCTGGCACGCTCGGTTTTTGCGTGCTGGGGTGGGAGTCGCGTGCATCAGGAGCAGAAGGCTTACTGCCGAAGGGAAGCCCACTGGCGGTGTGGAGCGCAGCGACAGGAGGATTAGTGGTGCAGGAACCACATGATCCAGCCGGCGGCGAACATACCCAGCACGAACACAGCAAAGCAATAGGCGCCGTAACGAAGCATGTCGCGCGGGGCGCTCCGCTGGGTGATGCCAAAGACCACCGAGGCAAAGAAGGCGAAGGTAACGGCAGCGGTGAAGTGGGAGACTTGCAGGGCGAGGGTCATGGTTTCTTCCCGATGGCGATGTGATACGCGTCCACCACGCACATGATGTTCAGCAGCCCGGCCACCACAATGAATTTTGTCCCATAGTCGGCGGTAGCGTAAGCAATGGCGGTGCTGCCCCAGTCCAGCATGCGACCCAGGATGTAGAGCCCGCCTGCGCCCAGATCGCCCACGAATGCCAGCATCTCCAGCAAGTCGCCGGTATTGGGTTTGTAGATCTTGCCGTTCATAGCCAGTCCCAAGGCGAACATGGTCACCACGCAAGCCATGAGGACAAAGCCGCGGATCCAGCGCTTCTGGATCAAGTGGCCGGCTCCGGGAACCAGCCAGCCAAGGGCGGGGGCCAGCAAAGCCATGCGCGAATTGGAAGCGGCCGCTGCGGGCCGTGCTTCTGAAGTGCTGGTGTCGGTGTTTGCCATTACATCAGGACCAGTTGAGTTTGGATTTTACCAGTAACTTCGGCGCCGCCGTTGCGCACCAGCACGTTCACTTCACTGCGCACGCCGAACTCGCCGGGAAGATAAATCCCGGGCTCGATGGAAAAGCAGGTGTTGGGGATAATCTCGCGGTCGTCTTTGGTCTCCAGGTTGTCCATGTTGGCGCCATTGCCGTGCACGTGCACGCCGATGGAATGCCCGGTCCGGTGCGTGAAATATTGGCCGTAGCCGGCGTTGGTGATGTGCTCTCGGGTGGCCTGATCCACTTCCCAGCCGGCAATCTTGTGCTTGGCCGCAAAAGCGTCCTGCACTCTTTTCACGCCGGCATCGCGCGCCCCCGTAACAATCTTGAAAATTTCCTGCTGCTTATCTGATGGCGAGCCGACCACGCCGGTCCAGGTGATGTCGTAGTAGACGGCCTCCGGCGCCTTCTTTTTGGCCCAGATGTCGAGCAGAACAAAATCGCCGGTCTTGATGCTGGCCGAGCCTTGTGGCCTCGGCTCGTAATGCGGATTGCCGGCGTTGGCGTTCGCCGCCACGATTGGCGGGTCCTCCGCGATCAGTTCCGCGCGGCGGAAGGCTTCCATGATCCACTGCTGCATGTCGTACTCGCTCACGCCGCCTGCGCGCGCGCGGCGGCCGATTTCCTTGAAGGCTTCCGGCACGATTGCGTCAATGGCGTCGCGCGCGGCAAAGTGGCTCTTGATCTGCTCTTCGCTCCAGGCGGCTTCAAAACGCGCCACCAGATCGCCGGAGCTGACAATCTCCTTGCCAAAGCTGCGCACCAGCTCGATCGTGCCCGCGTCCACCAGCCCGATGTAGGGAATCAGATTGTTGGGTGAATACTGCATGGCGATGTTGCGGTGCCGCACCAGCATCGCCTGCAGGTTGTCCCAGAGTTCCTTCCAGGACGAATACTCACGCTTGCTCCCCGGAAGCGAATCCAGATGTCCGGCTTCGATGCGGTGCACCAGCTTGATGGGTTCGCCTTCGCGCGGGATGAGATAAAACCAGCGCCGCGTGACCATCAGGTCTTCACGCAAGCCCAAAACTTTGTAGGCGATGGGATCGCGATGGTGGTGGTCGTAGAACAGCCAAGCGTCCAGGCTGCGCTCCAGCAGGGCGTTTTGAATTTCTTTCAGGTCCATGACCGTAATCTTCTATTTAACCACAGAGGCTTTCTCGGTCGCGCCCTCCTCCGCGAAGAACGGCGCCCACTGTTCGCGGCGGGGCGCGGGAGTGAAGAGGCTGACCACCACCAGGGAAAAGAGCGAGGCCAACAGTGCCGGGAGAATGGCGTCACGCGGTGCCCACCACGACGTTGTGGGAAGCAGCTTCGCGACTTGGTCCCAAAACACGGTCACGAACGTGCCCGCGGCGAGCGAGCTGACGGCTCCCGCTGCGGTCACGCGCTTCGAGAAGAACGCGGCCATCACCACCGGCGTTATCGCGGCTGAATAGATGGTGTAGGCATACAGGGCTTTTTGCAGAATGGATTCCGTGTAGGCGCCCTGCACCAGGGCCCATATCCCCAGCCCCACAACGATGAGCCGGGAAACTAATAGAACCTGTTTGTCGCTGGCCGTTTTATTGATGAAGCGCGTGTACACGTCGTTGACCAGATTCGTTGCCGGCGAGAAAAGGTAGTTGTTGGCGGTGGAGATCACTTTCGCGAACACCGCTCCCATCAACAGCGCCCCGATAAACGGCGGCATGGCATGGCGCGCGGTGTAAGGAATGACCTCGCGGGGCTTAATGTCTGGCGCGTGCAGATACAGGGCAGCACCCAGCACCGCGATCGCGACAATCACGGTTTCCAGAACGAACGTTCCGATGATCCATCCCACCACAGAAAGCTTGGCGTCACGCTCGGACCGTGCCGAGAAGAATTTCTGGTACATGTTTTGGTTGCCCAGCATAAGCAGCATGACGGGAAGAAATAGTTCAAGCACCCGCGTCCAAGCAGTCCCCAAGCCCTGGTCCACGCCGTTGACGATCGAAAATTTGCCCAGCCAGCTGAAGTACTCCGGCGGCAGCGCGGCCCGGGCACCGGCCCAGCCCCCGGTGTGGGAAAGCAGGATGGGGACCGCCGTGATGCAGGTGACGGTGGCCAGCAACCCGATCACAACATCGAGATACGCCACCGATGTCATCCCCGCCAGCGCGGTAAAGATGATCACAAAGCCGGCGATCATGTACATGCCTACATTGCGGTCAATTCCGTACGCCAAATGCAGAATGTCACCGCCGCCGCGGAACTGATACGACGTGATGGCGGTGTAGGCGAAGAGAATGGCGATGGTCCCAAGCACGCGCGCCGCGGTGTTGTAGCGCGCCTCCAACAGATCCGGAATGGTGAATTGCGCAAACTTACGCGCGCGCGGAGCCACAAACACGATCACCAGCAATCCGGCCCAGCCGCCGGCGGCCTGCCACAGCGCGGCAAAGCCGTTCTTGAAGGCGTTTTCTGCGCCGCCGAACAGGCTGCCTGAGCCGATCCATGACGAGAGCAGGGTGAAGACCAGCACGTACCAGGGCAGTGTGCGTCCTGCTACCAGATAGTCGGCCTTGGTCTTGACCTTGCGTATCTGGCTGAGGCTCACAAACAGCAGTACCGCCACGATTACGGCCAGCACAATCGCGTAAATGTTCAAAGCGCAGACTCCTTCTGCATGGATTTGCCAATTACCCAAGTACCCAATTAACGATCCTCGAGAATCGCGTTCAGGCGTTGCTCGACCGTCTTCCGGTCAACTCCGGCAACGAGAATCCGCTTTACCCGGCTTGTCTCGCCGCTGGCTATGGTAACGGAGGCGCGGGGAATTTCAAACAAATAGGCGAAGAACTCGACAACCGCCTGGTTGGCGCGGCCCTCAAGCGGCGGCGCGGTCAGCGCAAGTTTGAGCGCGTCGCCCACCACGCCGGTCACAGCGTTCTTGCGTGCGCGAGGATGGACCTTCACGGTGAATGTTACGCCTCCTGACGTCTCGTTTACCGGGACCATTGCCGTGCCGAGAGAAGAAATTCGATGCCGACTACGGCGACAAGCACGACCGCTTGCGGATTTTGTCGAAGATCATGGCGCAGTACCCAGCAGAGAAGCGCAGCTAGGATCAGCAGAAGCAGGTTGGCGAGAAGGCTGATTCCGGCTAACGCATGATCGGACGGACGATAGGTGCGGATCAGATTCAAGAAGGCGCCAAAAATCACTGCCAGCCCTCCAGAGAAAAACCATGCAGAGTCGAAAGTAAGGTTCTTCGACATCAGAAAGACGCTGCCCGCGGTGTGCACGCAGCCCAACACCAGCAGCGCCCAAGCGAAAACGCGGTCGAGAGTCTTCATGGCTTCGGCCTTTCTCCGAAGATGGCTGTGCCCACGCGCACGCAGGTCGAACCTTCTTCGATGGCAACTTCGAAGTCGTGTGACATGCCCATGGAAAGCACGTCCATGGCAACTCCCGGTAGCCTGCGCTGAGCGATCTGGTCACGCAGGTCGCGCAGCAGGCG
>DATFXI010000181.1:0-6466 GCA_035316085.1 Candidatus Angelobacter sp. | reverse complement strand
GGCATGACTTGAGCGTTAGCCAGAGCAAGGCCCGCGTAGCGGGAGAGCGATGGCTGCGGAGTCGTGCCGAGCGGCCTTGAGGCCGCGTAAAAAGCACTAAGGACAACCTGCTTCCTCTCTGCCGAAGGCGGGCGCGCAGCTGCCGGTGTTGGAGCGAAGCGCCTTAAAGCCTGGAGGTTGGGTGCAGGATAGCATTTATGAGATGGCTTCTAATTACAAATTACCAATTGCTGTGTTTCTGCTGCCTCTCACCTATCCCGGAATTCCTCTGCGCCCTCTGCGCTGAAAGCCCGCCGCGGTGGGTCCTCTGCGGTGAATGGGTTTTGTCTTCTGTTGCCTGTTGCCTATTGGCTTGCCTTTGCTGCCGCTGCCCTTACGTCTTCATTCGTAAACTCGAATCGCAGAACATACTGCCGTCTATCCTCCGTGCTCGGCGCGAATTTCCATTTCTGCGCCGCCTGCTCAGCCAACCGTGCGAAATACTTACTCGGCCCCGTGTTCTCCAATCCCGTTCCCACCACATTGCCTGCCCGATCCACTTGGACCCTCACGTTCACCCTGACCGTTCCCTGAACGGTATCGAGCGCAGATTGCGGCACGTCCGGCAACACACGGTGCACCACCTCACTACCCGCGGGCGCATTATAAGTGGGTGCAGCCGGTCGCGGTGAAGTCGTAGTCGCGGCAGGCGCTCCCGATCGAGGTGAAGCCGGCGAAGGCTTTGTGCGCGTCGGCGATGTTACCGGAGGGCTGATGGAGCCCTGTTGCGCACGGCCCGCTCCTTCCGAAGCTGGCTGCTGCTCCGATTTTGGCGGCTGACGGCGCAACAGTCCCAATGCCATGATGGTCAGGACGATCGCGAGCGCAATCATCCCTGGGACAAGAAAACGTTGCTTCGAAGATTTTTCCTGCGCCCCGGCCGGCTCCTTCTCGATGATCAACGGCTTTCCTGAATGGAGATGAGCCGCGATATCGTCAACCGTCAACCGGCTTCGCGAACCTCCATGAAGACACCCACGCACAATGTCCAGAAACGGCTGCGGTATGTCCGCAGGCAATACCGGAATTCCTTGCTCATTGAACCGCGGCAGACGCTGCGTCAGGACTTCAGTCAGCGTCATGCCCAGTGACCAGATGTCCGCGCCGGGCGACGTTCCATCAGTCGCCGCCTCCGGTGGATCATAAGGGCCGGGCTTTCCCGCAATAGGAAACGGTTCGCCTGCCTTGCAAACACAATCGCTCGAGAGTTTCAACTTGTCGCCGGATGCCATGATGTTACCGGGCTTCACGTGTCCGTGGACATACCCCTGGCCGTGAAGAAAGCTGAGCGCCTCCAGCGCGGGATCGAGCATCTGACGGGCTTCTTCTGCTGTGAGTCGGCGCTCGGGTACGATTTGCGCCAGGTTCTCTTCCGCGTATTCCATCACCGCGAAGATAAGGTCAGTGGTGTCCAGACGGCAACGTCCGGTTTGGAAGACCCGGATCAGGTGAGGATGCGATAGTTTCTTCGCCAGCTCCAATCGCTGGAGTTGGCGTTCTAAGTTCCCGGCATCCGCCGAAATCAGTTTGATCGCGGCCTGTTGCCCGCTGTATTCGGTGAGGAATACCGCGCTCTGGTCTGAACCTCCCAGATACTTCTTCAGGTGAAACTCATTGTTGACGATCTGGCCTTCCCAAAGACTTGAGGCCTGGGTCATCTTGCCCCGCTTCTCTCCCCCTGATGTGCTTGGAACACCCGAGCAGGATACCACCCTTCTATTTTGTTTTCTCTTCCCTGAACGTCCTCTGCACTCTCTGCGCTGAAAGCCCGCCGCGGTGGGTCCTCTGCGGTAAATGGCTTTTGCTTTTCCTGTTGCCTGTGGCCTCGTTTCTCCGCGCCTCCGTGGTGAGTACTGCTTTTCCTGTCCGAATTCGCCCCCGACTGTTCGAAGACGAACAGCGCGGGTCAGTCCATCGCTTGCTAAGTGATTTGCAATGTTGCACTTAATATTGGCAACTGCGATGCTGATATTCTTGAGCAGGGAACAGGATAACGGTTATGAGATTCCTCCGCGATCTGAGATTTGCCTACACCTCGCTTAAACGCACGGGAGGGCTTGCCATCGCTGTCGTCCTCACGCTGGCGCTGGGGATCGGCGCCAACGCCGCCATCTTCACCGTGGTGCGTGGAGTGCTGCTCAAGCCTCTTGTCAACCGCGACGAAAACCGTTTGATCTATATCCGCCAGAGCGCGGTTGGCCGGGGCGAAGAAAACACCACGTTTTCCGTGCCTGAAATCCAGGATCTGCAATCCAGCGTTAAGAGCCTGACCGCCTTCGGCGACTTCTCGGCCATCCCTTTCACCATGGTTGGCCTGGGTGAGCCGCGCTCGATTCAGGGTGGTGTTGTCAGCGGGACATTCTTTGACGTGATGGGCCTTCATCCCGTTCTCGGGCGCCTGATCGGGCCTCAGGACGACGGTCCCAAAGCCGAAGGCGTTGTCGTTCTGACCTATCGTTTCTGGGCAAACTCTCTCAAAAAAGATCCTTCCGTAATTGGAAAAAAGATTCGCCTCGGCAGCCTGGATGATCGCTTTGCAACCATCATTGGCGTCCTCGAACCTTGTGTTCCATATCCTCAGGAAACAGAAATCATCGCCAACATGGTCACCAGTTCACATCATCTCTCCGCGACAATGGTGACCGGTCGCGTCCATCGCATGACTGAACTCTTTGGGCGGCTCGCTCCCGGAGCAACTCTCGAGCAGGCCCGGACCGAGTTGAGCTCCGTTTACAGCACCATGAAGAAAGACCACCCGGAAGCCTATGCAGCGCAATCAAACTTCCAGATCGGGGCCAAACTGCTGCGCGACGAGATTACTTCGGACGCCCGTACGGTGCTGCTGGTGCTGCTCGCAGCTTCAGCGCTGGTCTTCATCATTGCCTGTTGTAATGTCGCCAACCTGATTCTGGCGCGGACCGTCCGCCGCGAAGGCGAACTGGCAATCCGCACGGCGCTGGGCGCAACCAAAGGCGCGCTGCGGCGCATGTTGCTGGCGGAAAGTCTTCTGCTCTGCGGCGCTGGCGCCGTGGTTGGAGTAATGAGCGCGCAGCCCATGGTGGCCGTCCTGGCCCGCTACGCCTCACGTTTCTCCGTTCGTGCTTTGGATTTGACGGTCGATTCCAGTCTGCTCTGGGTAGGAGTAGCTCTGGCCATTGTTGCCGCAGTGATTCTGGCGTTTGTTCCGCGGCTGCCCTCCAGCGACGTGGCGAGCGGACTCAGCCTGGCAGGCGGCGGCGTGCGCATCACCAGCAGCACCAGCCGTCGCCAACGCGTCTTCGCCGTCACGCAAATTGCCGGGTCCTTCATCTTGCTGGTCGGCGCGAGCGTCTTGCTCACTACACTGATCGCGCTGCAAAGGACGCAGACGGGCCTGGACACACAGCACGTCCTCGCCGTCGATGTTCCCGCGATGAACTACGGCAAGACCCCTGAGCAGGTTGTCGACTTCTACAAGGAATCCATGCGTCGCATCGATGCCTTGCCCGGCGTGAGTAAGACCGCGTACGGCGACTCCGTTCCCTGGCGCGATGGCGCAATCACCGGTCCCGGTCTTCAATTCTCCGGCGATGGTCACACCCATGCCGCCGGAGTAGAGGATCCCCGCGCGCAGTGGCGTACCATCTCTCCCGGATTCTTTGCCGCGCTCGGCGTTCCTATCCTCGCCGGCCGTGATTTCAACGATCTCGACGCTCAAAATGACGCTTCGACGGGGCAGGGAGAGCCCGTCGTCATCGTCAGCGAGACGCTCGCACAGCGCATGTTTCCCAACCAGGATGCCATCAATCGTCATGTTTATTGGACTGATCCCGTTTTGGAATTCGCCCCCGGGACGGAAGCCGAAAAAGCGCGTCTCAGGTTGCCGCGCCGCATCATTGGCGTCAGTGCCGATATTGATGACCTGAACATCGTTCCTAAGCCCATTACTACCATCTATAGCCCCCTCGGAGGTTTCGTCTATGGCGGTCGCCTCTTCATCCACACGGGCGCGGATCCTTATGCGCTGGTCTCGCCGGTTACGCGCATCATTCGCGATCTGTCCGCCGATCAGCCCGTCGAGCGCGCCGCTACGCTTGAAGACGTCCGCGCCGAAGTGCTCACGCCGGATCGTTTGAACTCGCTGGTGTTTAGCGTGTTCGCCGCTGTTGCGTTGTTGATTGCCGTTGTGGGCGTCGCCGGGGTGCTGGCCTTTTCGGTCAGCGCGCGAACGCGGGAATTCGGCATCCGCCTGGCGCTGGGATCACTGCCAAAGCGTATTCTCAAAGGCGTCATCACAGAAGGCGCCGTGATGGCTATG
This sequence comes from Candidatus Angelobacter sp., assembly GCA_035316085.1. Lineage (GTDB taxonomy): Bacteria > Acidobacteriota > Terriglobia > Terriglobales > Acidobacteriaceae > Angelobacter. The sequence continues at coordinate 2,130 of DATFXI010000181.1, read as the reverse complement.
GCAGGCGTCCTCGCCGGCGCAGCATTCGGCTTCGTGCTGGCGCGTCTGGCCGGCAGATTTTTCCTGGACATAAAGATGCCCGGCGCTTTGCCTGTAGTGGTCGCGGCCGTCGTGCTGCTGGCAGTCGCAGTCGTGGCTTCCATGTTGCCTGCAGCCCGCGCCGCCCGCGTAGATGTGATCCAGGCATTGCGGTCGGAGTGAGGCGTTTTATAACCGTCATCTCGAGACATGTCCGGCTTGCCGGACAGGCGGAGAGACCTTGCGGTTCTCAATGTCGGACCGTGGCCGCTCCGGCCGCGTCTTCTGCTGCTCTGTGACTTGCTATGGAGTTTATTCCGATCCCGCCGAGCGGGAGAGGAATCCCTACGATCTTCCATGCTGCCTCGCGGTAGCCTGCGATGTTCTGCTGTCGTTTGGCGCAAGAGTCACAGAACTTGTTCAATCCGGTCAGCCGGTGGCGGGGCTGACTTCTGACTTCCTCTCTCCTCTCGTTTACTTGGGTGCCTCCGTGCTGCAAGCCCGCCGTGGTGGGTCTCCGTGGTGGGTGTTGCTTTTGCTCCTGGTTTTCCTTTGGTTTTGATTTTGGTTTTGGTTTTAAGCCAAGAGCCAAGGGCCAAGAGCCTCTTGTTACTAACTACTGATTACTATTGGCTGAATTGGCATATACTACGCGGAACTACGTTTCACTTTGCAACATGAACTGTCGCCAACAGAGGTTCCTATGAGCGAGTCGGCGATCTTTTGGGAAATTCTGATTCAGCTCATCGAGGATGGGCAGGTTATCCCCCTCGTAGGTCGTGACCTGCTCACGGTGGACGATGCTGGTGCAGCTAGGCTGTTTTATCCTTACCTGGCTGAGAAGCTGGCTGTTTCGCTGGGGGTCTCTCCCGAAAACCTGCCGGAGGGCGAGGAGCTTAACGAAGTCGCCTGCCGCTATATTGCCGAGGGCAACCGCGTCGAAGACATTTATCCGGCATTGAAAACGGTTGCTTCCCGGGCCGAAGCGGCGCTGAAAGTTCCCGAACCCCTGCTCAAGCTGGCCGCCATTCGTCCATTGCGCCTCTTTGTGACTACTACTTTCGATTCCTTTCTGTCGCGCGCTTTGAATCAAGTTCGTTTCGGCGGCGATGCTATGACCCGAATCTTTGCCCATTCCCCTAATGAACTGCAGGATCTGCCAAAGGATTTGAAGAGCTCGCGGGATCTGACCGATGCTGACCCTCCTATCGTTTACCACCTCATGGGCAGGTTGTCGGCAACGCCCGTATATGCGGTAACCCAGGAAGACACCGTTGAGTTCTTCCACTCACTGCAATCCGAAACCAGGCGTCCGCCGCGGCTCTTCGATGAGCTGAATCGCCAGAGCCTGTTGATTCTCGGCTGTCGTTTGGTAGGGTGGCTTACACGTTTCCTGATGCGCATGTCCAAAGGGCAGCGCCTCTCCGCCGGGGGCAAGAATGATTACGTCGCAGACATCGGCGTGAGCAGTGATGACGGCCTTGTGCTCTTTCTTCGTAACTTCAGCCGTGCCACCAAGGTGTATCGGAGCGGAGGTGTTCTCGATTTTGTTAACGAACTTCACCAGCGATGGATGGAGTTACACCCTGCCGTATCGCCCGGCGCGGCCCCACCCACGGTCGAGGCTTCTGCTCAGAAACCGGCCGAATCCGGTGCTGTGTTCCTGAGCTACGCCAGCGAGGACAGGGCTTCCGCGGAAAAAATCAAGAACGCCCTCGAGGCGGCGGGGGTTGACGTCTTCTTCGACCGCGACCAGCTTCAGTCAGGTGATAACTGGGAAGCGAAACTGCGCCGCAGCATTCGCCAGTGCTCCTTGTTCGTGCCTGTCATTTCTCGCCAGACTCTGGCCCCAGGGCGTCGCTTCTTTCGCGTTGAATGGAACCTCGCCGTTGACGAAGCCCAGATGGCTTCTTTTTCTGACGAAGAGGCTTTCCTCCTGCCGGTTGTGATTGATGATATGAAAGTTGACGAGGCGGATGTGCCTGCGAAGTTCCGCTCTATCCAGTGGCAGTCGCTGCCCGCAGGACAGCCCACAACGGAGTTCGTGTCGCGCATCCAGCAACTCTATCGCAGGTATCAGAAATCGCGAGCGATGATCGCATGAGCGCCAGT
>DATFXI010000180.1:0-37793 GCA_035316085.1 Candidatus Angelobacter sp. | reverse complement strand
AATCCTACGTGTCGCTCGCCGTGGTACATCTGCCAGAAAGTTGGCATCATGCCCTTGTAGCGGGGAAGAGGGGCATGGTGGATGTTAATGCATCCACGCGGCGGCAACGATAAAAGCTCCTCTTTCAAGATGTACGGACAGGCCACGGAGACCAGAAGGTCCGGGGCCAGCGCAGCAATCGATTTCTTGAATTCCTCCCGGTTTGGGTTGCCGATGAACGCATGGGGAATTTTGAAGGCACGGCATATCTGCGCAACCGAATAGAACCGCTTCGCCGTCGTCGACGCCGGCCATCGTTCCGCAACCTTGAAATTCACTCGGCGGGTCAGCAGGCGCACCAGACCGGCCGCTCCGTACAACTGCAGCAGCTCGCCAAGGAGCCGCAGGCGTCCGCGTTCGCCCATGGTCTTGCAGCTGAAGATGCCCGCAACCTGGATCTCTCCCAGCTCCTGCCGGAAGAACTCATCAAAGAAGGGCAAAATGTAAATTGGATCGTCCTGGGTGAGGAATACGATTCTCATCGGTCATCCCCGGTTACGCACCGGCTGCCAAACCACATATTTTTTTCCGCGCAAGAGTTCGATAATGCCGAGCGCTGCCGCCGCATTCAAAGTGCAGAAGTAAAGCGGCACGCCGAGAGGCTTCCACCAGCGGTGCATCGGCACCAGCAGCTGCAGCAACGCCAACCCGTAGAACGACAATTGTAAAGCCAGAAGCAGCCGGAAGAATGGTTGCTTCATCAGGACGGCGCTTGATACCAGCAGCAGCAACAGCAGGACCGGCACCATCCAGCGCAGCATCTTGTGGGAGAAGAGTTGGAAGGCGATCCACGGATACTTCCACGGCTTCAAGAGGTCGGGGACGCTGAGCAATCCGCGCATGCCGCGAGTAACAACCCGGACTCTCATCGCAAACTCCTCGGCCGTCGATTCCGTGGTTTCTTCATATGCCAGCGCCTGTGCTTCCAGGACGACTCTGTGTCCTTTTTGGATGACCCAGAGCGGCTGAACCAGATCACTGATGATGTCTGGCGCGAGCTCCGTGTACGTGCTCCGCCGCACCGAGTAAATGCAGCCGCAACAGCCGGTCAGGGTCTTGATGCGCGACTGCCAGACCTTGATCATGTTCTCGTAGTTCCAGAAAGCAATGGTCCCCAATCCTGTGGGAGAACTCTCCTTGGAATCAAAATACTGGTAACGTCCGCTTACCGCTCCCACGCCGGGGTCCTGATAGTTTGCGGCCAGATGCCTGAGGGCTTTCGGATGGTAGACGGTAGTGGCGTCAGAGAACACCAGCACTTCACCTGTCGCTTGCTTCACGCCTACGTTCTGCGCATTGGTCTTGCCCCGCCGTTCGGCAACGCGCACCAGGCGCACGCGAGGATCGGGAAAGCCGCGAACGATTTCGTCCGTTCGGTCCTGGGAGCCATCGGAGAGAACGAGGATCTCGATCTTGTCTGCGGGATAATCCAATTGCACGGTCTGCTTTAACTTCTCCTCAATGCTGGCCTCCTCGTTGCACGCAGCAATCAGAACGGACAGGGAAGGAGTGTACGACGAATCTTGCAGCCGGCGCTGCGGCCTGAAGATGGAGATGATCGCGAGCATGGCCGGATACCCGGCGTAAACATAGATCACTGCCAGTGCCGCCAAGCAGAAGATAATTTGGGCCAACAGCATTAGCGAGACTCCTTGGCGGCAAGCAGGGTCTGGTAGACGTTCATCAGCGTGTTCATCATGGCCTGGCTGGTGAAGCGGCTCTGGACCACGTTCTCAGCGCGCAATCCCATGCGTGCGGACAGGCTGCGATCGGAAAGCAGATGGATCAAAGCGCTGGCCAGCGCTGCACCGTTTTCGCTTGGGACAAGCAATCCGCTTTCGCCGTGAGTCAAGACCTCCGGGTTTCCGCCAACGTCGGTGGCTACGCACGGCAACCGGCAAGCCATGGCTTCAATCAGCGCGTTAGAAAAACCTTCACTGCGCGAAGGAAGACAGAAGATGTCACTCATCCGCAGAATCGAGAACACATCTTCCCGGCTTCCCAGAAACCTGAAATTCGCGCTGAGTCCCAGCGAAGCAATTCTGGCTTCCAGTTCGCGGCAATGGTCCTCCTCTGACTTTCTGCCCACCACCAGGAACACAGAGTCGGGTCGCGCGCGACGCACCTGGGTCGCGGCTTCAACCAGCACGTCAATTCCTTTGACCTTCCTTATGTTCCCGACTGTGGTGATCACCGGAACGTGTTCTTCCAGACCCATCTCAGTGCGCATCACCGCGCGACTCTTGTTCCTGGATGCAGCTGCACAATCAAGATCCAGGCCGTTGAACAATGTCTGTACACGAGATGGATCCAGGCCATCTTGGCGAATACAAAAATCCCGCACCTGAGGCGAAACCGCCAACACAGAGTCGTACATGCGCCGCAGCACACGGTAGCCGATGTTGTGTCTTCGCGAACGGAGTATGCCCAGATCGCGGCGGCTCGAAACCAGAACCGGGCATCCGCTGAGTTTGGCAATCGGTCCGGCCCACAGGTCTGACGTTTCAAAAAAAGTGTGAACGATCGAAACTCTTTCCCGGCGTACAAAGTTGCGAATCTGGCGCGCTACCTTCAACGCGTTCCAGTCATACGTCCTCTTGAGCGGCATCACGTAGACCGGACAACGAATCTGGCTGAGGTCGGCTTCATGGTTGGCTCTGAAAGTCAGCAGGGAACAGCGAAACTTGTCAGCGGGAAGCAACTCAATCATCTTGAAGAGAACTCGCTCCGCGCCGCCGATCTCGCAAAGCTCGTCAATGATGAACAGGATGTGAGAGCGGGAATCCGCCTTGGTTCCGGCCGCGCCGTTGCTCGGACCGGCCTTTTTCAAACTTGAAGTCGCACTTTCGGGAGACGCTTCTAAGTTGTTGGTTAAATTGGACATCTCACTGGTTCTGCAGACGTAGCTTCCCGCGGGAGAGCGGCTGGGTCCAGCAACGCTGAATGGAATGATTGTCGGGGAAGCCGCTTGGATGGTCAAGCAGAAAGCGGTCAAGAAAAAAACCGCCGGATTGCTAGGGTCCCCGGGTCGCACCGCGCGTCTGAAATGCGCCCAGGTCGCAACGCCCACCCTCTGGTCTGGGCACACCATCCAAATCCGGCATTGTCGCGGCGCAAATGCCGGCGCGAATCGCTGGGCTTCCCGGCTGGAGATGAAAGTCGAACGCTCTTAGATCAACAAATTTGGGATCCAAGTTCAGACTCGCCGCGCTACGTGATGGCATACTTCCGTTGCCGAACCAGAGATTATTGCTGGCTGTGATGCGGGAGAAATCCGTTCCCGGCTCGAAGTAGTTTTCGGAACGAGTCGAGTACACGATATTGTTTTGCAGCCTGACTAAAGGAGAGCCGGACTCTACGTTGAAAGCGCCTGCACTATCGCCGCCGCGCGATCCGCAATCATAGAGCGTGTTGTTGAACCACTCGGCTGTGCCGGAGCCTTTCGGACCGCGGTTGGTAATCCCTGGTGAGCTGATGCAAGCGTAGTTGGATACGTCGCCTTTTGGATCGGGGCCCGTGCCAACGTGGTAAATCACATTGTTGTAGGCCTGCACCGCGCCCTTGGAAGGATCGATGGTGGCGAAATTGATGCCATCGCAAACCTGGCCGTGGATCACATTATCGTGGATGATCAAGTCGTATTGGTTGAACCCGGTATTGGATCCGTTTGGCGACGAGTGAACCTGGATTCCACGGCAAGAGTGATTGTCCCTGATCGTGTTCCAACCCGCCTCGATGTGATTGCTGTCGGTCGTGAAATAAAGCGAGTGGTAATGCTTCGATGCGCCTGGTGTGCCGGCATGGTGAATGGTGTTGCCGAGCACTTTGATGTTTGTACTGCGCTCCACTTCCATGCATGCGGACACGCCGTTGCCATTGGGGCAAGAGAGATCGTTCGCGACTACCCGCCAGTTCGAAACAGACACCAGGCTGAGGCTCTCATTACCTCCACGCAATGTGAGGCCGGAGATGGTCCAGTAGCTGAACGGTCCGCCGTCAATGGCTGGCGTACGCATGCCGTAGGGGGTCCCGCTTTCCACGCCGATGGTCACATGCGCGCCCGGATACGCCACCAGAGCTTTCGGACGGCCGGCAGAGCCGGAGCGGCTAATGGACAGACACGCATCGTAATCATCAATAGAGGTCTGCTCGAATCCGTCCATGAGATACACAATGTCCCCCGCACCTATGGATCGCACAGCCTTTGTGACGCTTCGCCACGGTGAGTCGTACGCGCCCGAGTTGTGATCGGAACCCGATTTAGCGACGAAATGGATCTTGCCGGAACGGACGACAAAGGGAACGCCATTCGACGGTTGTCCACCGACCGTCACCACAATCTTGCCGGTCTCAGCAGCCGCGCCGAGTTGGAAGCTAATTCTTGAGTCAGTCCAGATGGGATAGCCGGCGACCGGTTTACCGCCGACAGTGACCGAAGAGTTGCCGCGGGCCGAGCCAAACCCTTTACCGTAGATCGAGACAAACGCTCCCTGGTCTTGCTGGCCGCCTGTGTTCGGCCCACTGTCCAGGTCGGAATAGAAGATGCGCGGGGGTTGCGGCATGGACCATGCCAGGCAAGTGAGAAAGACAAGAGCGGCAGTTCGAACAGTTTTCTTCATAGGTTTCAAGATAATCAAGACACAGGCGTCTGCGTTTTAGGCTCAGAAGCCGGAACTTGCTCGGCGTTCACGTGACCTCGGCGTGCTAAGACCTGTTTGTACACGTCACGATATTTTTGAACCATCGCACCAGCTGTGAAGTTCTGTGCAACTTTGGCACGCCCGTTACATCCCAGACGCCGGCGGAGGCCGGAGTCGGCCAGAAGTTGACGGAGGGCATGAGTCAGCCCCGCTCCATCCGCTGGTGCGATCAGCAAACCAGTTTCCTGGTCGGCGATGACCGTAGCAATCGCGCCGACGCGCGTGGCAATGATTGGCTTGCCAGCCGCCATGGCTTCCAGCAGCGTCATCGGCAGTCCCTCGTTGAGCGAGGGCAGGACGAAAATATCCATAGAAGCATAAGCCGCGGGCATGTCGGTCTGTTGGCCCGCCATGGTGACCACTTCGCCGAGGTCGTACCGGCGCACCATCTGTTCAATGGCTTCGCGGTCCGGGCCTTCGCCGACGATCAGAAGACGCAATGCGGGAAACGAACCGCGCAGGCTCGCCACCGCGCGCAGCAAGTAGTCGAATCCTTTTTGCAGATCGAGACGGGCCACAATGCCCACAACCTGCCTTGCTTCGCCTTGAGCCGGTTCGTGTCTGGCGATTGGGGTTGCATCAAAGGCAGTGACGTCAATTCCGTTCGGAATCACGGTGACGCGTTCGCGGTGCAAGCCCAATGACACAAGCTCTTGCGCGATCGCCGGGGAAACAGCGCAGACCGCATCAAATCGTTTCAGCGCCATGCGGTCGAGGAAGTTGTAAGCCGCCAGCGCGGCCCCTCCGGCTAGCCAGTTGTGACAGGTGGCAACCAGGGGCGTATCTTCGCTACGCGCGGCAAGATAGCCGTAGATGTCTGCCTTGTAACCGTGGGTGTGCATAAGGTCGATGCCGCGGGCGCGAACCAGGCGCTGGATTTCCCGCACCGCCCGACGATCGGCCCGCCCCTGGCAGGAGATCAATTCCGCATTCACCCCTTTTTCGAGGGCGCGATGGTAGAGATCGTGGTTGGGCTGGTGGCGGTTATCGAAGACGGCAAGAAGGTTATCTGAAATCGCCTGAGCGTCATGGCTGACGAGGTTCAGCAACATATTCTCGGCGCCGTAGTAGCCACCGCTGCTGATCAGCTGCAGAACTCGCATCCCCGACTGCTCCCCCGATTGAAGAGTATGGCACATTCAGAGAACCGCAGCACTTGTGGCACCGGCGGTGCCGCTCAGAGCAATTGGAATCGCGGTTTAACGCATGTAAACTGCTTTTCACCAGGTTCCTTTACTTGGATAAGAAAGCGCGGGATCGCTTCGCGGGGGCATTCAGGCTTTGTCGGTTGCCAGACGACTCAAGTCACTAGGACACTCAGTCGCCTTTCGGTGCGGCCTATCAACGGCGGCAGCTAAGAGCCTGCGGTGTGGCCGGATCATCATGTATCACGGCATACAGGGCCGTGACGCACCGTCGCTAACCACGCAATTGCGATACCTCCGTCGACATTTTCCCATCGTCCCGCTGGGGCAGATCGTGGACGCTCTGGGGGAGGGAAGACCTCTTAAGAACGAGATTGTCCTCACCTTCGACGACGGATTGCAGAACAACGCAACGGTCGCTTACCCGATCCTGAAATCTTTAGGGATACCGGCAACCTTCTTCGTGTGCCCGGGCCTGGTGGGTACGGGCCGATGGCTGTGGACCCATGAGGCGCGATGCCGGCTGCAGTCGCTCTCCTCAGACTCTTTGCTGACGCTGGCGCATCAATTGTCGTCGCCTGAGCCAACTCGAGGCGGGATTGTGGAGTGGATGAAGACCTTGCCGTTAGATGACCGCCACGCCGCCGAAGAAAAGATCCGGCAGGCAACGCCTCATTTTCAGCCCAGTGTGATGGAAAGGGAAGCCTGCGACTTGATGGATTGGGACGCCTTGAGGTCGCTTGACCCCGATCTCATTACCATTGGGTCGCACACGCTTACCCACCCCATTTTGCCTACGTTGGACGAAGCTGCGATCCATTTTGAAATGGCGGAAAGCCGCCGGCAACTGGAGCAGAAGCTGAACCGCCCCGTGAACTATTTCTGCTATCCCAACGGGTCCTTTGATCAAGAGTCCCTGCAGGCTGCCAGACAGAACTACTCGGCGGCAGTCACTGACGCGAACGGAATCGTTGACGGCCAGGACCACGATCTCCACCGTATTCCCAGGATTCCTGCCACACGAAACTGCGCTTTGCTGGCTTGGCGGTTGCATCGCCCGGAAGCCTAACCGTGCCGGTCCTGGCCTCAGGCGGCACCAGCGCAGCCCTCAATGCTCCAGTCCGCTGCTGCAACTGAATACAGAACTCAGGAAAACTGCTGGTAGGAATGTGAAATCTGTTGCACACAGGTCCCCGCGCCGGCTCTTTTCCTCAGGGATGAATTCACGTAAGTCATTGATTGTAAGAGGCTTTCTAATAGGTCATTTGGAATCAGAGTTGCCAAGGATTAGTGACAGGGAATCTCTGACTTTTTTGAAAGGCAGATACGAGGCTAGATCATGTATTTGGGCTTCTATGGGTTACGGCAAGAACCCTTTCGGCTAGCGCCGGATCCCAGGTTTCTTCATTTGGCGGAGCCGCATCGCAATGCCCTGCGCTCCATGCTGGAGGGAGTCACGGGTCGCAAGGGGCTGCAGGTGGCGACGGGGCCCGTCGGCACCGGCAAGACCACCCTACTCTACTGTCTGCAGCATATTCTGACGCACGAGGCGACGCCCGCACATCCGCTGCGCTCGGCTTTTGTCGTCAACCCCACTCTTTCCCAGGAGGAGTTCTACGAGACGCTGCTTGATGAACTGGGACTGCCCGCGCAGGCGAGCAAGCCAGCCAGCTTGCGCGAGTTGCACCGATTCATGCTCAAGGCTTCCAGAGAAAACGGAAATGTGGTGGTGATTGTTGACGAAGCCCATTTGATCACGCCTGCCCTGCTCGAGGAGATCCGGCTTCTGGCCAACCTTGACAACTACCCGAAGAGCGTGTTGCAGATCATCCTGTGCGGACAGCCTGAACTGTTGGCTCAGTTGCGGAGCCCTGAGCTTTCAGCTTTGAAACAACGGATCGCCATCTTCTCCCACCTGCGAGTGCTGACGCTCGCCGAATCGCGAGCGTATGTTGCGGAGCGATTGCACGTAGCCGGGCTGAACGGAGAAAGTCCCTTTGCCAGCGCAGCGATTGATGAACTCCACCGGCTCAGCGGCGGCGTGCCTCGAGTCATCAATCTCTTGTGTGATCGCTCTTTGTCCATAGGCTTCAGGCAGGAGACGAAGAGAGTCGGGACTGATTGCGTAGCGGAGGCCGCAGAGGAACTGAGCTTGGCGCCGGTACGGATGGACGGTATGAACAGTAAGGCGGTGGATTTTTCGACCGCAAGCACAGTCTAGAGTTGACGGGAGCAGTAGGACGAACTCATGAGCAAATTCTTTGACGAAACTCGCATAGCAGGTCACGCCGGCGGTGCCCGAGCTGACGCAGGGCCCATTGACCTTGAGGCAGCCGTAAGCGCACTCAAGAAGTCCGGGCAAGCCAATGGCTCAGCTTTGAAGGACTCCGATCCCCGGAGATTGTTCAAGTCGATTGAGGAGAGCGACCGCCTTACCGCCGAGCTTGCAGCCAAACGGCTGGCCCGCTGCGTAACCATCCGCCTGCCTCGCAACGAAGAGAAGTCATTCCTGGTGACGCAGTACAATCCGTCGATGCAGGCAGCCGTGGACGCCTATCGCACCCTGCGCACGCGGCTGACAAAACGGCAGGTCAAGAACGGACTGCGGTCGCTGGCTGTGAGCAGCGCAGCGCAAGGTGAAGGCAAGACCCTGACTGCCTTCAACCTGGCTCTCTGTTACGCGAGAATGGAGAACTTCCCGGTGTTGGTTGTTGACGCCGACTTGCGCAGCCAGGGAATGTCCAGATTGCTGGGCGAGCCCACCTCTGGCGGCTTGGCCCAGGTTCTCGAAGGCGGCTGCGATTACACTTCGGCCATCGTGGGCACAGATCTGGGGCAGCTCTATGCCTTACCGGCCGGGTCCACCACCAGCTCTCCTCCCGAGCTGTTCTCCGGGCCGAATTGGAGCGAGTTCATGGGCTGGGCCACGGAAACCTTCCGCCTGGTGATTGTGGACTCTCCACCCATCCTCAACATGGCAGACTTTGAGCTGCTGATGGCGGCTTGTGACAGCGCGATTCTGGTGGTGCGTTCGCGAAAGACCTCGTCGGCATTGCTATCCAAGACGCTGACAGAAATGGATCCCGCGAAACTGATCGGCGTGGTTTTCAACGCAGCCGATGAACCGGCTAACGGTTACGGTTACTACTCCCCTGCGGGCTAGCCTGGCCCGGAACACAGAAAGTTCCAGGCGTGAATAGACACGTTTACCAAATAATGAAGGAGAAGTTCGTGAAGACCATGACCCGGCAAAAAAGGAATGTCAAGATCGTGTCAAGGAACTTGCCTGCCCGCAGCGGATGTGCCCATACACTGGACTACCTTTCGCGAATCGGTGTGCCCAAACTCGCACCGGCGACCAGCCCGTTCGATCCAGGGTACGATCCCGTCACACTGGAAGCTCATCTCGCCCAGAGCTCGCACCTGATTTCCATCCTCAAGGTCTCGATGGCCTGCTGGATCGTGGCCAACGAGAAGGCGACCCGCCGCAAGATCGCCGCCGCCAGGAAATACCGGGTGGCCACCGTCACTGGCGGAGGACCGTTTGAGATCGCCGTGGCCCAGAATCAGCTTCCCGCTTACCTGGACTTGTGCGCGAACCTGGGCTTTACTCGAATTGAATGCGGCGAAGGCTTCACCGACATGCCGCTTCCCGCCGCCGACGTGGTGCGCATGGCGCACAGCCGCGGACTCGACGTGCAGTTTGAGCTGGGCAAAAAGCATTTGGGCAGCTTTACCAGCGACGTCGTCCAGCAGCTGGTGGACCAGGGAAAAAGGTGGCTGGATGCCGGCGCGCTGGAACTGGTGGTCGAGGCGCGAGAGAGCGCCCGCGACGTCGGTTTGTTTGACGCTGCTGGCAACTTCAACTCCGTCTATGCGGAACGGTTCGTGAATGCCTTCGGAGTGAAAACGGTTTCCTTTGAGGCGCCCAACAAGCCCAGCCAGTTCATGCTGCTGAATCACTTTGGCCCGGCGGTTCGCGTGTGCAACGTCCGGTTGGAAGAGCTGCTGCGGGTGGAGATCTATCGCAGAGGTCTTCATTCTGACGGCTTCTTGCACGAGAACCTGCGCCCTCCCCGCCCTCCCCGGCCCGCTTCGGCACCGCAAAAAACCCAAAGGACCCAAGTCTATGCAGCGCACCGTTAAAATCGATTGCCTGCCAGAGAGCGTGGAACGCTACAAGAAGGGCTATGCCGTGGTGGCGGTTGATGTAGTCCGGGCCACCACCACCGCGATCACCGCCATCCTTGCTGGCCGGCGCTGCTTTCCCGTACCGAACCTGGAAATCGCCTCGTCCCTCTCACGTAAGTTGACAGACCCGCTGATGGTCGGCGAATTGAGCGGAGACGTGCCCAACGGATTTGAGGTAACTAACAGCCCGGCCATCCTTGCCGGCCGGACAGACATTGAGCGCCCCATGATCCTGCTTTCCAGTTCCGGCAGCAAGATCATGTATGAAGCCCAGTTTGCTGATGCCGGCTACGTCGCTTGCCTTCGCAACTACAGCGCGCAGGTAGAACACCTGGCACGGCATCATTCCCGCGTGGTGATCATTGGAGCCGGCAGCCGGGGTGAGTTCCGCGAAGAAGATCAGCTATGCTGTGCATGGATTGGGCGTGGCCTGCTGCATCACGGGTTTGTGCCCGAGGATCAGAGGACCGCGGACGTTATTGAGCGCTGGCGCGACGCGAATGTAGAAGACATGCTGATAAGCAATAGCATTAAGTATCTTCGTCGTACCAACCAACTAGAAGACCTGGATTATATTCTGGCCCATATTGACGATGTCGCCTCGGCATTCCCCGTTCGCGGCGAAGAAGTGGTTCAGGAACCGTTGGTAGTGGGACAGCGGCTTCACAGTTCATCCAGCCACGGGGTGGAGCAGGCCTTTAGGCCTGCTTACGGGACGACGGAATAGTGGGCTTCAGTAGTGGGTCATTGCAAAGACGCACTACCGCGTATCAGCGTCTAGCGATACCGGTGCGCCGGGATCGCGGGCCTTTAGGGCAGACGTTCATCGCGGAAGCGATGAACCCGCATATTTGGACATGAGAATCACTGACACATCCGTCCCTGTCGTGGCCCTGAAGCTGTTCGATCATTGCGGTGTGGGGATGATGCGCAGCCTGGGCCGGCTTGGCATCCGGGTCTATGGAGTCGACGGCAATCCCAACAATCGCGCTTTTCCCTCACGCTACTGCGCCGGGCGGTTCGTCTGGGATGCGGAGCAAGAGGCGCCGGCGAAAACGATTTCCTTTCTGCGGGACCTGGCGCGTCGCATCGGTGAACGGCCCATTCTCATCACCAACGGGGACGTTTTGAGCCTGTTTGCAACCGACCATGCTTCCGAGTTGCAAGAAGCGTTCCGCTTTCGCATGCCGGCGTCAAAACTGGCAAGGTCTCTTTCTCACAAGTGGGAAATGTATCGCCTCGCCAAGGAATGCGGTATCCCAACGGCGGAGACTTTCCTTCCTACCTCTCGGCGGGAAGCAGAAGAAATCATGAGCAGCGGCGCCCTCACTTTCCCGGTGCTGCTGAAAGGCGCCGACAGCGCCCTGCTCGAAAAGAAGACCGGTGTGCGCATGGTGATCGTGCGCAATGAGCGTGAGCTCCGTGAGAAGTATGACGAGCTGGCAGACCTCGAGCAGCCCAATCTGATGCTGCAGGAATACATTCCTGGGGAACCAGATTCAATCTGGATGTTCAACGGCTACTTCAACGCGAACTCAGACTGTCTGGTCGGCATGGTCGGCCGCAAGCTGCGCCAGTATCCAACCTATACCGGTATGACGTCTCTGGGCGTGTTGGCTAAGAATGACCAGGTAGATCGTGACACCAGGCGTCTCTTCAAGTCTGTCGGCTATCAGGGAATCGTTGATTTGGGTTACCGCTTCGACGCCCGCGATGGTCAATACAAGCTGCTCGACGTCAACCCGCGCATTGGAGCCACCTTCCGCCTTTTTCAGGACCGCCAAGGTTTGGATGTTCTGCGCGCCTACTATCTCGATCTAACCCGCCAGCCGGTCACTCCAGTCGAGATTCACGAAGGACGCAAGTGGCTGGTGGAGAACAACGACGTGATTACCCTCGGCCGCCTTCGCAAGGACGGCAAGATCACCTTGTGGAAGTGGCTGCGCTCATTCTGGGGAGTAAGAGAAGGCGCCTGGTTCGCGTGGGATGATCCTATTCCTTTCTTACTCATGCTGAAGAGCCTGCTGGGACACCTCCTGCGCTGGGTACGCCGCTCAGGCGCCAAGTCACGCCAGCAACGCAACGAGTTGGAACGCGTCCAGAACCCTACCGTGTAGCCCCTTATCCCGACGCTATAATGCGGAGACAGGAGAGGCATTCTCATGAAATCCCACACGATGGTCGCGCTCGCGATCTTGCTCGGCTGCGGCTCACTCTCGGCCCAGCAGCGGCCGCTCAAGGTGCTGGTGCTGTACGACATGGAGGGCGTATCGGGCGCCTCAAACGTGAAGCACACGCAGTTCGCTCATCCCACGGAGTACGCTGAAGGACGCAAGTCCCTGACCGCCGACGTGAATGCGGCGATCGCGGGGCTCAAAGCTGCAGGCGCAACCGAAATCCTGATCGTGGATGGCCATGGTTCCGGTAACAGTATTGAGCCCGACGTGCTCGAGAAGGAACTGCTGCCGCCGGCGAAGATGATGTACCGCGACGCGCCCTTCGATATCTACATGGACAGCTACGACCACTCGTTCGATGCTATCGTGGCAATCGGGATGCACGCGGGGGCCGGCAACAGCGTGGGCTTCCTCTCCCACACATACACATACGAAGACGTCGATTATCGCGTCAACGGCGTCCCCGTAAACGAAACCATGATCCTGGCGATGGGCGCGGGTCGGCTGAAGATCCCGGTCATCATGGCAAGCGGTGACGATCAACTGGAGCGCGAGGTCCGGCGCATGCTGCCATGGGTGCACTTTGCGACGGTGAAGCATGCCGTAGACCGCAGCAAGGCCGAGCCGCTACCGCGGGCAGAAGTCGACCGGCGTATCGAGAGCGCAGCCAGGGAAGCGCTTCTGGGATTGGCGTCGGCCAAGATTCCCGATTTCCCAGGACCATACCGGTTCACGGTGATGTTCCAAGATACGACACAAGCGACGTTCGCCGGGCTCGTCCCCGGCGCCGAAGTCCGCGGCGACATGGTCGAGCTGCGAAGCAACGATTTCGAAGAGGGCTACCGCAAATCAGTACGGCTGATTGCCCTGGCCAGCGTGGCGGATCGCAACACGGGCATGAACGCGATCGTCGGTTCCCACGAACTGCGTCTGGAGATGTCCGACTGGCTGACGGAACGCTGGCTCACCGGAACGGCGGCGGGGTTAGCGCCAAGCGCGGCGTCGAAGCGGAAGTTTTGGGGAGCGAATTGAGGGTAACAGGGGGGACAGACGGAGACGCGGCAGTGCCGCGTCTCTACGGATACATTTTTCACAAACCCATTGATCTGGTCAATGACCTTCACATTTACTCCAGAACCTGTGGCGGCGCGGACGGGTGGCCCACCCTTTCTGATTTTTTTCTCTATCCCTCTCAACCTCGAGGGTGACCCATCCCTTCGACTGCGCTCGGGGCAGGCTCTTTGCGGAGCAAGGGTGGGCTTCGATACGTCATCCCGGTCCTCTTTGTCGCGTTACAATGATCGGCCATCCCGTCGGGTGAAACCGGAAGGTGGAAACTGCGAGCTAGCAGTGTCGGCTTCGACATCCGTCACACCCACCCTTTGCTCCGAGCGCAAGAAGAAAGACCGCGCTCTCCGCAAAGGATGGGGCACCCTCATCTTGGTGAGGGCTAGAGATGAAGGAGGAAGGGTGGGGCACCCGGCGAGCACTGCTTTCCCGCTTGCATTCCGTCCGGTCGCGTCTACAATGGCCGCGTATGCGAAAAGCCTTGATTTGCGTTGTCCTGGTCTTAGGGTTCGCCGCGATCGCGCAGCAGAACCCGGTGGAAATAACCTCTGAGCCCCACCATCATCTGGTACTGGAAAACACGTACGTCCGCGCATTTGCGGTCAACGTGGCGCCCAAGGAGTCGAGCCTGGTGCATCGCCACGGCCACGATTACCTTTCGGTGTCGATCGGAGATGCGCAGATCATGAACGCCAGGGCCGGCGCGGCGCCGGTGACCGCCAACTTCAAAGACGGCGACGTCAGGTTCTCCACTGCTCCGCTGGTCCATGCGGTCACCGACACCGGTGATGCCCCGTTTCGCAACATCACCATCGAACTGCTGGGTCCGACCACCGGGCAGCATGCCTGCACGGAATCGTGTGCGGTGGCTGTGCCTTGCGACGCGGCCGACAAAGCCGCGTGTCCTTCGGTGGTCAAGCTGATGTCCGCGGACCAGTGGACGGTGACGATGGTGACGCTGCCCGCGGGTGCGCGCTATGCGCAACACGCCCACGCGGGAAGTTTCCTGCTGGTGCCTCTGACTGACGCCGATCTCAAAACCAAGGGCCAGAGCGGTCCGGAGACCGACATGCATCGCCAGACCGGGGTGATTAGCTGGAATGGCCCGGTGGTCCATACCGTCACCAACGCAGGCACGA
Source organism: Candidatus Angelobacter sp. (assembly GCA_035316085.1). GTDB lineage: Bacteria > Acidobacteriota > Terriglobia > Terriglobales > Acidobacteriaceae > Angelobacter. The sequence goes on along the minus strand of DATFXI010000180.1, from coordinate 23,334 downwards.
AAGCGGCGAGATCCGTGGTGCTGGAGTTCAAATAAACGGTGCGTCCAGCAGCCGTCTACTGGTCCGGTGAAAAAAAGCGGGCAGCCTGAGCTGAGCGACTTGGTCAAAGAAACTAGCACCGGCAAGGGTGCCGGTGCCACACGTTGGGAGCTGAGACGCGGCGGTGCCGCGTCTCTACAGACAAATCCTTTCTTTCACGCAGGCCCATCCCTTCGCCCCACTCATTCCAGGACTTGCAGCGGCGCGCAGGGATATACAACCACATTGAGGTCGTCGCGGCCCCCCTGTTCCTCGCGGACGGTTTCGAGGATCTGGTTCCAGTCAGACACCAGTCTGATGCCGCGCATCGGCGAAGGCAGCGCGTCGGAATGGTTTACGGTGCGATACAGCCAGATGGGGTTCTTCGGCGGAGGGGCCTCTTGTCGAGTTTGCGTCTGAGGTACGGCCACGGTCGTGACCTTCCCGGTGGAATTACCGTTCGAATGAAATTTGCTGCTGATTTTTCCTACGATCTTTTCAGCCATCTCGCCGGGAGTCATCAGGGAGATGCGACGCAGGCGGTCGCGTTGCTCATGCAAGAGCGGCACGCGGACGATGGGATAAACCCCGTGGAAGCCTTCGCCTTCACGGCACGCGCCCAGCACAATCCGCGAGGCTCCGGCTGCGGCGCTGCGCAAAGGATAAATCCCTTTCATGTGCACGAAGGTCAATGACAGATCATTCGGAAAGGCGTTGGATATGACGACATCTGCTTGTCCGGGTTTTGAAGCGCGGAACGCTTCGCGGGCGAAAGCCACTTCCTCGTTGTAGTAGAGCCGGTAGTCGCCGCAGCGCAGGCGCACCAACTCGCGATCCGCATCCACATGGGCGGTGATCACGGTCTCAAGCCGGATCATCAGAGCGATCTCTTCTATATCCTGGCGAAAAGGGTTTACCGTCCCTCGAGTCCCCCAGCCAACGCCCCCGTGCTTTCGGTGGAGCTGAGAGATCACCCGGATATCCAGCGCACCGAGGGCGAGCTTGGCGCCGCCTCCGAACCCGGCGGTATTGTTGGGATAGATTCCGCCAATGCCGATGACGAAATCCGCCGCCGCGACTTCGCGATTCACGTGAACCGGAGTTCCGAAAGACGTTTTGCCTACCTTCGTCGTATTGCGATACGGATCATGCAGCAGGACGCGGCACCGCGAAGCCGCTTCCTTGCCGACCTTGAGCAACATCGATTCCGGATGGGGTTCGCCGTGCGAGCCGCGCGCTACCACGATCGTTACCTGCGACGGTGGGATACCTGCGGCTTCTAACTCCCGGAGCAGCGGGGAAAGAATACGCGCCGCGGGAGTAGGACGATTTACGTCATCCACAAGAACAAGCGGGCGGGATTTTCCTTTCGCCAGCTCGCGGATCGGAGCTTGGCCTACAGGTTTTGCCAGGCATTCAAGAATCTGCGCATCACTCAAACGAGGAGGCGTATTCGGCCAGTGGATCGTCACCTTCCAGCCGGGCGGGAATGCCAGACTGAGCGGAGAGTCCGCATGCCAGGCATCGGTCCGGAGTTGGCGTTCAAGGTTCATTAGGATCCAGTTGAAAACCTACCACAGAGGCAATGAGGCACGGAGAAGCTCTACTGCTCCGCAGTCGCCGTCAGGGGTTCGGCTGCAACCTCGCGCCGGCCCCGCGTCAACTGCGCCACGGAGGAGATGGCCTGGGCAAAAAGCCGGCGCACGTGCCCGTCGATCATCCACAACACTCCTCCATAAAGAAGGACAATCACCGTCCCCTTGATCAAGGCGCTAGGGATGGGAGACGCGACCGGAATCCGCGACGCGGCCCACGAGGCGAGCAGCCCGACGGCCAAGTAGCGGGTCAAAGCCATCCATTCGATTCGGAACGGCAGCACGCGCAGCGACGCGAATCCCGTCAGCACCAGCATAGTGGTGAAGCTGATGGTGCTGGCCCACGCCGCTCCGATCAGACCTAGCCTGGGGAGGAGCCCGATGTTCAAAGCGATGTTGAGCGCGACGGCGCACAGCGTGGTTTGCGCGATCGTCCGGGCGCGTTTGTTGATCAGCAATCCTGGCCGGAAAAAAGTGTTCGCGGCCCACAGCACCAGCCCGATGACCAAGAACGGCAATAAGGTGCGCGCCTGCTGATACTTTTTGGAAGCCAGCACTACCACGACTTCCCGCGCCGTCACAATCGCCACGGACACGGCCAGCACGGAGCCCATCATGAAATAGTTCAAGCTGCGACTCAAGAACTTTTGTGTCGCTATCTTGCCTTCAGCAGCCCAGAGCTTCATGCAAATCGGGAAAAACGAGATTTGCAGGGGTACCATTAAGACTTCTTGCACATACGTTGCGATCCCGTACGCGGCGGCGTAATAGCCCACGTCCACCGCGCCGCGGTAGTGCTGCACAAAAAAGCGGTCGCCGACGGCGAGCAGGACCCAGGCAATTTCCGCAATCATCAGCGGAAACGCAAATACCGTTGCATCGCGAAGGAACTTGAGATCGAAAAGACTTGGTGACACCAGGCCGCGACGTGCCAGGATCGGAACATACTGCAACATCACTGCGGCCTCGACCACAATCATGGCGATGAAGCATGCCATGATGCTCCGGCTCCACAGGAACAGCAGGAGAAGGGTAAGTCCAATCGTGGCAGCCTTCTGCAGGATTTCCATTCCGTTGAAGAGCTTGGTCTTGTTTTCCATCTGCATCAGGTTGAGCTGGATGGAGCGCAAGCTGCGAATCACCACCAGGGCCGAGGCCAGCGCCAGGGTGCCGGTCACAGAAATACCCAGGAACCTCCCTAACCCTAGGACTATGGCGCCGAGAAATGCAGAACTGAACAACCCACCAAGCAGGCCGCTTCCATAGAACAGGGTCGAGTAGTAACGGCGAAGAGCCACAGGGTCCGACGAAGCAGCATGCTCCGGATAGAAACGTTGCAAAGCATGCTGAAGCCCGAACTTTGCCAGCACGGTCAGCAGCAACACGGTGTTCAGGACGAGGTTGAGGGTCCCGTAATCGGCTACCGAAAACACGCGGGTAAAGACGGGAAAGGACGCAAATCCCAGGAGCATGAGGGCGAGCCGGCCTCCGAAATAGTGGGAGGAGTGCCGCAACAGTGTTTTCAGCGGATTCATGACAAACAGCTACCCAGGAATTCTACGCCCTTACACAAACCATCGCAGCAGCGCCCCTGCGCTCGGCGGGCACGTGAATGCTGCGATCCGCTAGAGTTTTGGATGGAGTCTGAGATAAAACACAACATCCACCGCGCACCCGGCCAGAAACACAAAGACTGTCACAACGGCAAAGCGAATCGACCGGAGACGGTCGGCTCTGCCGTTCAACCTCGGAATGGTCGCCAGCACCGGGATCGATCCGGGTAAGAGATTCCGGACGTCGCGTTCCATGCGCGGGCTGTCGCTGATCATGTCCTTGGCGTACGCCAGGCTGACGGACACCGTGAGGGCGGACAAGAGGACAATAGGAAACAGAAGCCTGCGTTCCGGCTTGAATGGCTTTTCCGGAACCACAGCCGCGTCCAGCACCGTGAAGTGCTCAGCCACTTGTTTCTGCTCCAGGTCAGCCGCCATCCGGGCGGAAAACGTCTTGTCCAGCAGCGACTGATAGTGTTCCTTGGAAACGGTGTAATCGCGATTGAGCTGCGCCATCTCTTGCTCGCGAAGCGGGACAGCGTCAACCTTGTTGCGATAGCTGTTGATTTGCGCCGTGATCCGCCTCTGTTCCTCAGTGAGGCGCTTGGACTCCTTGTCCAGGATCTCAAGGCGCAACGAGGCTGAGGTATTGTCATGAGCGGCAATCACCGGAGGATCAGGGGGGAGGGCCTGCAATTGTTCGTTAATACGGTGTAAGCGCGAAGCCGTATCCACCACCGCAGGATACGCATCCGTGTATCTTCGTTGCAGCTCCAGCAATTGCGCTTGCAGCGTGCGCTGTTGCTGTTCGAGCTGGGCGCGAGTGGTGAGGGGCGGCTTGGCTGTGTCCGAACCCGTGTCCGCTCCATGAGTCAGCAAGGTGCGCTCCACGTCCAAGCGATTCATTGCGTCAGCATTTGCCTGGAATTGCGTTTGCAGCTGAGAAAGGGCCTGAAGGTTCGCCGGGGCCTGTTCAGGCATCTCGCCCAAATGGCGCAGCTTGAAAGCGCTTACCTTCTTCTCCTGCTCTTCCAAGCTTTCCTTGGCGGACGCGAGTTGGTTGTTGAGAAAGTCAGTAGTATCGAGCGACTGTTGCTCGCGGCTCTTTACGTTCCACGCGATAAAGCTGGCAGCCAGGGCGTTGGCAACCCGCGCCACCTGGTTGGCCTGCGTGCCTTCATATTCGATGGTAAACGCGCTCAGGCCCGAAGCAGATCCTTGCTTGACCGAAATGGTGATGTACTTGCGCATGGTGTCGATGATCTCTTCCCGAGACATCTTTCCGCGCAATTCCGGGTACAGGTTCATCTCGTCAATGATCTGCTGCAACCTGGTGGAGCTGAGTACCTGCTGCGTGATTGTGGTCAGCCTCTGCGCCGGGTCCGAGCTCACCGTGGGGCTTACGTATTTCTCGGGCACCCTTTGCGGATCGACCAGGATCGTGGTGCTGGCTTTGTAATGATCCGGCAGGAGCAACACAAAGAGGGTGCCCGTCACGGAAAGCAGGATTGTTCCCAGGACGATCCACCAAGCATAGTGGCGGATCGTGTTAGTGAAGAGAAGAATCTGGTCGGATGTTCGGTTGCTGGCTGTTTGCTGCATCTCTGATTTCTCCGGTGTTTCCCTCTACTTCAAGCGAACCGGCGCTGGCCGCCATTCCAGGCTGACCGCGGCGTAGTGCAAGCTGCCGGGCACCGTATTTCCGCCCGTGGCATGAAAGATCCGGTATCCGGCGGATACCGATGTGTGCTCGGTCAGCAGGTAGCGGACCAGCGGAGCGACGTAGTACCCCTGAATGGGCTCGTTGGCCACCAACACCGGGTTGCCCTTAAAGTATCCGCCATCGGCTTGCACAGAGAACCTGCGAATGGGCTGAACAAACCCGACGGCGACGGCGTCCGTCCAGTGGCTTGTCGTCTGAAATGCGGTGCTGAAGTAGCGCCAGCCAACGATATAAGCTCTGGCGTTGCCGCGCAGCGTCTTGGTTAACGCTCCATAGAAGTTAGCGTATTGCTGGCTGCCGCAGTTGGCTGACGTCCATTGCGGGCCGGCGCTGGCGTCAAGATACCAGCTGTAGGACAGTCGCGCGCTTACTCCCACGCCTCCGCCATAAGTGTTGCAATTGCTCTCGAGAATGTGTTCATCCTGGCCATACAGATGAAAAGTAACCCTGCTGTTCACGTCGTGCGCGTAGTCGAGCTTGCCGCCAACCGCGTTCGACCGGTCTCCCGACAGAGCAGGACCCGCTGATGTCAGCTCAGTAAACGTGTGATAGGCCGTGAGTTCAAATCGATCCCGCTGCGTCGTCCGCCACCCTAACTTGCCGATAGTCTGGAGAGAGGCGAGGTTTCTTCCCTGAAGAAGCGCGCCCGTGGCTACAGGATTGACCACGGGAACCATGCCGATTGCGAGGTACGTAAGCGGTCCTTCGAAGCGTGCCGCCTCCGAGCCATATCCCGCCGTACTTGACAAGGTCCAATACGTGCGGCGGGTGAATGCGCCTGCAGCATTGAAGGCCAGCGAGTGAAACGCCTCGGGTTCGTCGGTCAGCACGCTGTCGGGTGTGTAGACTCCGAGGTACTGCAGAGTCATGCCACCGGTACGCGTCGGCACATAAATGCCAAGATAGGGGCTGAAGACTCCCGCTGTCTGGTTCTCAATGGAAGCCGGCGCGTAGTCGTCGACGTAGACTGCAGACGCGGTCGCTCCAAAGAGAAGCTGGGTGCGGGCCTTTTGCCCTGCTGGCACCTGGGCGCCTCTGCCTGCCTCCTGCGTGGCGTTCTGGTTGAGAGGGATCGCCTGTCCGTCAGCTAAAGACACGCTGTACGCGGTGTTGGCAGGATTGTTGGCCGGCGCCGGACCCTGGCTGGTATCTGTTCCAGCAGTCTTAGGCTGGGTCTGAGACGCGCTCTTGTTCGGGTCATTCTGCGATGAGTCCTGGCCGTAAGCGGGGCCAGGGACCAGAGCTGCCAGCAGCAACGCCAGCGCCCCTCCCACGATGAATTGTGTCAAGTTGCTTCGCATTGTTTCCCCTTTCATGGCACCACGACCGTGTCTCCCGGCTCGAGCGCAATGTTTTGCTCCGTATTCTTGCCGCGCAGCACTTCCTTATACTTGAACTTCAAACGCTGCTCCTTCCCGTCCGACACCCGCAGAATCATGATGCTTTCTGTCTTGGCGAACGGCGTAAACCCTCCTGCCTGCGCGATCAACTGCAAGACCGTTACCTGGATGTTCAGCGGGTACTCCCCGGGATGCGCGACCTCTCCGGTGATAAAGGCCTTTCTGCTGTGGACCTCGGTTACGGTCACGGTCACCTTCGGCTGGTTCACGAATGTCTTTAGCTTCTCCGCAACGACAGCTTGGATCTCCAGCGGCGTCATCCCGCTGACTTTTACCTCATTGACCAGCGGCAAAGAAACTTTGCCGTCCGGCCGGACCACGACGTTCTGAGAAACTTCGGGCTCCTGCCAAACGTCGATGTGAAGCGCGTCGCCCTCACCTACCACATATTCAGGTTTCAACTCCGGCGCCGGCTTCACCTCGGACTCCGGCTTCGACTCCGGGGTGGACGGCAGGGCTCCTTTGCTGTCGCTCGCAGGCACCAGCTTGGCTTTCTCGGTCGCTTGCTGAGCTCCCGCCGACAAGCAGAGAGACAGAGCAAGAGTGATAAAAGGTAATGACAGGAAATATTGGCGCTTTCGCAATGCTCGCCCAAGCCATCGATTCATAGTGTTCAAGTCCTCAGAGTCCAGCTCGTCCTTTTGCGCACCAGGCCGTCCAAGCGCGCCGGGGCCGTGGGCCCTATCTTCCACCACGTCCCCAAAACACAACTTTCGCAGTCTCAAAAATGATCGTTAAATCCAACATCAACGAAAGGCGCTTGATGTAGAAAAGATCAAACTCAAATTTGGTCTTGGCTTCTTCCAGCGACGCTCCGTAGCGATACTTCACCTGGGCCCAACCCGTCAGACCTGGCCGAACCACATGACGCTGATTGAAAAACGGGATCTCTTTCTCCAGCAGTTCACAGAAATAAGGAACCTCAGGCCGCGGACCGATCAGGCTCATGTCGCCCTGCAGGATGTTGATGAATTGCGGCAACTCATCCAGCCGGAACTTCCTGATCCAGCGGCCGACGCGAGTGACTCGTGTGTCGCCGTCGGTTGCCCACCGCGGCTTGCCCCGTTCGGAACCATGCTGCATGGAGCGAAACTTCAGAATCTGGAAGGTGCGTCCTCCCAAACCGATACGCGTTTGCCGGAAGAACACGGGACGTCCGTCTTCGAGCAGGATCGCCAGAGCCACCACGGCCATTACTGGAAGGGTGAGCACGGTCAGAACGAAAGAGATAACAAGGTCAATCGCGCGTTTTCCTGCCAGCAGCATCCGTGATTTGTTAAAACCGTCGGAGAGAATCAACGTGCTGGGGCGCAGCTTCTCGGTCATAATGCGACCGGTGAGCCGTTCGTACATCGATTGCGCGTCCTCAATCGGAAGCCCTTGCAGTCTTAACGTCGCCATGGTCTGGAAGGGCAACACACCGCGCCTCTCATCCAAGGAGATCACCACGCGGTCGATACTTTCCATGTCAACAATTTCTTCCAGCTGGGAGATTGCGCCGATGATTCCAGGATTAACCAGCGGCCTGCCTATGTTCTTGCCTCTCTCGTCAAGAAAGCCCACGATCTTGTATTGCAACTCCGGCCGGCTGAGGATCTCGCGAGTCAGTATTGCTGCAGAAGCGCCAGTTCCTACGATCAACACCCGTTCCAAAGCGCGAGCCGAGCCGGTGTTGGAGTGAGCGCCCAGCCGCCAGGTAATCAAAAGGATCAAGGCGAACGGCCCGGCCAACGCCAGAATTCCTCTCTCCAAACGGATGTTAGGAACCAGGTAGTACAGCATCGCCAAGGCCAGAAACGAAGTCGCTAGCGCCCTGACCATGTGAATGGCCAGTACAAGAGGGTTGCGCGTCGTGCGCATGTCGTAGAGCTCGTTGTAGTAAAGCGAGAGCTGGCAAACCGCAACTACCGCGATGAAGCGATACCAGTTGCTCCGGTCGGAGAGAAAACTCTGAAATGCAGCGAAGTGCGGAAACCTGACCAACGTAGCCATCAGCAGAGAAGTCATCATCAGCATGGCTTCTGAGATCGCCAGCGTCAGCGTCTTTCGCGGATAATATTGTCCGCCGATCCGCACCAGCGTGTTGCCGTAGTTGCGGTGGATGAGCCTGAAATCAGACTTCGGCTGCAGAGTCACGCCGTGTCCGCGCGCTGCTCCGAACTGGGTTGTTTCGTGCTCCGCCACAGAGGGTCCTTTTAGCCTTTCCGTATTTCCTGGGCTCGCCCCGCTTTCCACTTCCCGGCCGCTCATGTTCGCTGCTCCCTGGCTTCGATACGAGAAATGGGGATCTCACAATCCCTCTCGCGTCGTTCCTTTTCAGCAACCTGTTGTAACCTGGGAAGGAAGCGCCTTAGCCAACCGGGGGAACCCAAGCTCTCGACTTGACTCGCCCATCTCTTCGCTGGAGACCCTGAGTCTTTCGAGAATTGCTGCCCACAGTCCTGCATTCCGGTTGCCAAAAAACATTCCACACACGTAGTCGTGCGAATGCGTTGCCCGCATTAGTTAGAAAAGAAAGGCAAGACAGCAAATTCGCGTGCCCCCGTGGGGGAGCATTGTGAACAACTGGAGCGCTGGTTGTCAGGACCCGGAAGAAAACATGGTTCAGCGAGATGCAAGCGATTTCACACATGGTTCCGCTGTGTTTGCCGTCGAAAGTGCTTTCCAGCTAGTGGCACGGCTCGCATCGGGACCGGCTCGGCGCAAGATCCAGGGAATCTCGCTGGAGGTTGAGTTCCTCTGGCTGATTGAACGGCAAAACATCGCGTCCTCGAGATACGTAACCGCGTCATCGTTTTTTATTGAGCTGCAAGGGTTTGCACATTATGGGCAGAAGGCTGGCACCGGAACTGAGGATTTCGGGTGCCTTGAGGTCGCCATGATTCCCCAGCTATCTTGCTGATATGAAGCGTGTTGCAAGAGGGAACAATAACGCCGGAGAATTCCCAGGGCTTTGGCAACAAATTCGCTATTGATAGGGAGGGCCATCTCGTTTCGAAATCTTGTGCTTTTTTTTGGGGTCGTGCCCGGAGCTGCTGTGGCAATGAACGGTGGCAAAAACATGGTCAAGTTTCCGCCAGATATCAAGAGAGTCGTTCCGACGCCGCGATGGAAGACCATCTTGCGGATCGGACAGAAGGCGCTCATCAGCGTAGGCGTAGCTCTTCTTGGTTTCTATGCGCTGGCCCGCGTGGATGGCGCAGTCACGTCGTATGCGGCAGTACGAAATTTTGAAGACGGCGAAGCGCGCTCCGGAGGCAACTCGACCGAATCACGCTCGGTGGACTACTCGCTCTGGTCTGCTGTTCGGATCAAGGCCTACAAACAGAGCCTCAAGCAATCGGGCCCGGCTATCGCATTGCTCAGGATTCCCAAGTTGCGCATCGTCGCGCCCGTCATGGAGGGAATCGGTGACGTCGCGCTGAACGTCGGCGTAGGCCACATTCCGGGTACGGCACGCCCGGGTGAGCCCGGCAACCTGGGCCTTGCCGGTCATCGCGATGGTTTCTTCCGTGGCCTGAAGGATATCCACAAGGGTGACACGATCGAGGTGGTCACCGCGGGAAAGACTGAAGTGTATGCAGTGGACGACGTAAAAATCGTCAAGCCTGCCGACGTGCAGGTGCTGCGTGCCAGCGCCACGCCATCGGTGACCCTGGTGACGTGCTATCCCTTTTATTTTGCCGGCAACGCCCCCCAGCGTTACATCGTGCACGCTTCGTTGAAGGGGCCAGCCGGAACCGCAGGAAAGTAACTTAGAGGACGGACACTATGAATCTCACACAATCGAAGCCCTATGTCGTGCTTGCCTTGGTTCTCCTGGCTGCCATATCTGTATTGGGCCAGGACGCAAAACTGAAGGTGCAGGCTGACCCCCAGAACGCGGTTGTTTTCGTTGACGGAGAGCCGTACAAGCAACACGATGGCGCACTGGAAATCACTCCCGGCCCGCACAGCATCGGCGTCTACAGCTACGGCTTCACTCCCTTCATCAAGAAGGTCACGCTGAATGCCGGCGAGAATCCGGTCATCACGGCGAAGCTGGAGCCGGTCGAAGGACAAGTCGAGGGTCCCTGGGGGAATCTTCAGATCAAAGGGATCAACGGCGATTACCTGGTTTTCCTCAATGGCAGAGCGCCGGACTTCTTCGTGGGGCGCGTTTCCGAAGCGCGCGGCAACCGGCTGGCTGTCCCGCCCGGAACGCAACACGTGATCATTGTGAAGCCGGAAGGCAACCAGGAAATGTTTGCCGGCTACGTGAAGATCATGCCCAACAAGCGGGCCATTCTGCACGCGGACCGGAACGAGACATGGTATGAGGCGTGGGTCGATGGCGGGCAGTTGCACGCGATGCCGCGATACACGGCCAACACGCTTGCGATCGCGCCCGTCCGGGCAAAGCTCGCGTCCTTGCCTGTGGCGGCCAATTGCGGCCAGCCGGTACATCTGGTCTGGACCGCTGCGGACGGCTACAGCACCATGATCAAACAGGATGGTGTTGCCATCGGCAATGGCGTGGGCGTAGGCGAGCAAATCGTGAATCCGAAACAAACTACCACCTACTACCTCGAAACCTTTGGCCCGGGTGGCGTCTCGATGATCCCCTACACCGTTGAGGTCAATAAGGCTGTCAAAGCTTCTCTGACCGTCACGCCGGCGGTGCTTCGCTACCATAAGGTTGGGGACAAGGTTTTGGAATCGGGATCCGCGACTCTCAACTGGGCGGCCAGCAACGCGGAGACGGTTCAGGTAGATCCGATCGGGACCGTGCCCGTCAGCGGGGAGCAAACAATCTCCTTCACGCCGACCAAAACCGATGTGGGTGCCGTGAATGAAACCCGCGTCTATCGGATCACGGCTTCCAACTCCTGCGGTGGCTCCGATACGACCACTGCTATGGTGGAAATAGCCGGGTCCATCGATCCTGCAGAGCCGGTTGTGGTGGCATCAGCCGAGCCGCTCCCACCAGTCCTCCCGCAGACCGGATCACCGCTGCCGCTGATTGGCCTGTTGGGATTGGTTTCGCTGGGATCAGGACTTGTCCTCCGCAGGTTCTCGAAGAAGTAAGAGTCTCGTTCCTCGGCCGGGCAGGGTGGACCAACGTCCACTCTGCCCCCGCGTTTTCTACTGAACTCCTACCGCCTCCCCGCGTCGCTGCAGGCGACTCCCTGACCTTGACCTTAATTAGTGGGCAAACAGGCCCAGGCAGAAATCCTTGAGCGGCCCTGCCGTCCAGCCGCCTTGGCTTCCGTAGGGGCAACCCGCGCTGAGCAATCGTACTCTCCTTACATTAGGCAGAGATGCTGGTTGGGTCCGGGCCTTGATCGAAGAACCCGCCAAGCTGCGTCGCTGCCTTTCGGAAGAGCAAATGCGCTTCAGAACGGGCCCCACTCCTCACCTCCAACCAGCTTGGCCAAACAACCAGACAGTGCCCACAAGCAAACGCCTCTGTACCTTAGTAACCGGTACTGAAGTAACGAAGCACCAACAAGATGTAAGGCTAAAGCTCGATTGTCTATGAGAATATTCTGTCTCAGCATTACCACTGCTCAATGCCCCTGAATCGAAAAGCAGCGTGCTTTGTTGGCTTTGTCCTGACCGTCATCTCGGTCGGGGCGGTGGCGGCCGACAGGCCCGGTTCATCCCGGCCGGCCTTTCAGATTCAGGCCGGCCTCGATGGTGAGATCTATCCCGCACTGGCCAACTATGCGTCGTTGCAGGTCCAGGGTGATCGTCGCTTCGGCGTTGTCACAGTCACAATCTCAAATCCTACGGCCACGGCCGCACGGAAGAAAGTTTCCGTACAGGTGCTGGGATGGAGCGACCAGGAAACTCAGATTGCCGAACTGGCCCCGGGCGCCAGCCAGACTCTGACATTCGCGCCTTCGTTTCTGCCACGCTTTTATCGCAACCATGAAATCGTCGCTGCGACGGCGCAAGTGTCAGTCAGGGACCTGGATGGAGGCAGCGTTTTTGAAACCACAGCGCCTGTCCGTTTGCGTTCAAGTGAGGATATGTACTGGGGGCCGGGATTTAAATATGCCGCATTCATCGCTTCGTGGGTGACTCCCCACGATCCCCGTGTAGAAGACGTTCTGGCCAAGGCCAAACTGTTCACTCCCGACCATCGGCTTCCGGGATATGAGGACTGGAAAAGTCCCGCCGAGCAGGAACTGGAAACCTATCGCGAGGCCAAGGCCATCTACACCGCCTTGCAGCGAATGGGGTTGTCCTACGTAAAGAGCTCAATGACCCTGGGTGGCCACCCGGAATACAGCGAAAGGGTGCGCATGCCGCAGGTGAGCCTGAATCAGACCAGCATGAACTGCATCGATGCTGCAGTCATGTATTCGTCGTTGTTCGAAAACCTGGGGATGGATGCCAAAGTCATCATCGTTCCCGGACACGCTTACGTTGGAGTGAGGGTTGCCGCAAAGTCGCCCAGGTTTCTCCTGATCGACGTAGCCCTGACCGGGAGAGTTCCTTTTGAAGCAGCGGTAGCTTCCGCGGAGAAAGGCATGGCCCGGCGCCAGCCTTCTTCTGTCATCCAGGTTGTGATCCCGGAGGCGCGCTCCGCCGGGATCTACCCCATGCCCTGAAGCATCCGTCTTCCTGTCAATCGAAAAGACAACTCGATCAACGTTGAACCCCGCACGGCACGCGCCTTGAATCTTCGCAAGGCAGCTCACTCACAATGGCGCATCAAGATGACGCCGCCGATCACTTGGAAGCCGAGCAGACGCTCGCAATCAACTTCACTTTCTTCACGGTGAACGTGGGTTGCGCTTCAGTTCCTCCTGGGCCGCTTCTGGGTGTTTCTCTACCCGTGATGCTGGCCTGCTGGCCTATATGGTCGGCAAGTTGGGCGGTATCACCGCGGAGCTGATAGACCTTGCCCGCTGCGTCGGTCAAGATAAGGTTGTTGCGTGTCCCCTCCACGCAGCCTTCGAGGAGCGTGTCGTGTGCAGCTAACGTGGAAGCTGGTGTGGTCTGCGTCATGTCTGCCTGAGGCGGCTGCTGGCTTGGTGCTGAAGAGCCGTTGGGATACACCGATTGCGATTGCGCCGGCCGCGCCACGACCCCAACCGACAATAGGAGCAGGGCTGTGATCACGTATTCGTTTCTCATTTCGTCCTCCATATACTTGTGATCCTTGCTAACTTCCGATCCGGCGAAGTTTGTTTGGCGCGAGAACGCCTATGCTGCTTTGGCCAAAACCTTTTTCGCAGCGTAAATGGCCGCACCGGCCTGCTGCTTCCTGCGAGTTAACGATCTCTTCGCCACGTCCACCATGTTGCTTAGGCGCTCACGAGTGTCGTGTCGAAGAGCCGCGAGATGTTCAAGTCCGTCATTTACTCCGGTTGCGATCGCCTTCCGGGTTTCGCGTCCTGATTTAGGAGCAAGAAGAATGCCGGCAAGGGCTCCCAGGCCCAATCCGGCCATGAACCAGACGTTCTTATTCTTACGATTTTGTAGCATGTTGCCTCCTAACTCTCGTCCTTAAGTCTCGCCGCTGATGATTGCAGCAAGATCACGATTGAATGCATCGCCTTCGCCTGCTTCGACGGAGGCCCTCTTCCGCCCAATTCAAGAGCATCGCTTGTGAGGAACAGCAAACAATCTGCCGTGGCTAAAGCGTTGAAAAAATGAGGATAGGATCCAGGTATCGTTGAGTCGCTGTGTAATTTCTCATAGACGTTCTTACCTGTTACATGCTGCAGGATCGGTTACCAAGCAAGCTTTTTTCGAGTTAGCCTGAATCACTTAGTACTCGCTTGAGGACCTTGCGCGATCCCGCAGATAATTAGGATGTGCAACGCTTTTTTCTGCCACTGCTGCTTCTGTTGCTTGCTAACGGGTTGGCAGCCCAGGAGGCCGACGCCGGCGCCCTGCTACGGCGTTGTGCAGCGAACGAAGTAACCGCGCTGGAGCATCCCCAACTCTTCCGATTTAAGGAGCGCACGGAGGAGGGCTGGGGCTCAGAGACGCGCGACGTCATTGAGACCAGCCAAGGTCGCGCCGATCGCATCGTCGCGTTTCAGGACAAGCCGCTGGCCGACGACCAGAACCAGAAACAAAATCGCCGTCTCCAAAAACTGCTGACCAGCTCGGATGCTCGCCGCGAAGAACTCAAGGACCAGAAGGACGAAACGCAGCGCCGCATCAAAATGGCGCGCGCTCTTCCTGACGCTGTTTTGCTTCAGTTCGCCGGCACGGAGAGCGACGGCCAATTGCGCTACACATTCACTCCCAACCCGGCGTTTTCGCCTCATGACCGAGAAACCCAGATTTACCGCGGCATGCGCGGCACCTTGTGGATCGATCCGGTACACGAGCGCCTCACTCACGTAAAAGGGGAACTGTTCAAGGACGTGACGTTTGGCTGGGGTATTTTAGGCAAACTCAACAAGGGCGGACGCTATGAAGCAGCCCAAATCCAGGTGGCTCCCGGCATCTGGGAAATGACTCTGCTCGATCTCGACTTCCGCGGCAGCATTTTCTTCTTCGGCCGGATTCGCATCCAGCGCAAAGAGACTTCCACCGACTTTGCACCAAGCCCGCCAGGCTTGACCTTCCAGGCCGCGATCCAACAGCTGATGGCCGAGTATCCGGTGACGCCGTCTTCCTCGCAATAATCGTCTGGACTTCTACTCGACGCTTTACGCTCTCATTCCTTCCCTGTAAGCTGTTTCCTTTCTGAGATGCCGGTTTCGGAAGCCAATTCGCGCATCGTGTACGCCGCGCTCAAGAAGTGCGGCATCGGGCTGGTGTCAGCCCTGCCGGAAACCTGGCTGGTGCATTTGATCCGCATGGCGGAGGACGATCCGCAAATGATCCTGGTGCGCCTGGCCAAAGAAGAAGAAGGCGTGGGCATTTCCGCCGGCGCCCATTTTGCCGGCGTGAAGTCAGCCATGCTGATGCAGAACCACGGCTTTCTCGCCAGCATCAACGGGATTGTTTCCCTTGCGCAGCTCTACCGCATTCCTCTGCTTATGCTCATTAGTTATCGCGGGCACTTTGGCGAACGCGATCCCTGGCAGACCGAGGGCGGCAGCGCCACCGAACCGCTGCTGCGTGCCCTCGGCATTCAGTACAGTTTTCTTGACGATCCGGCGAAAGTGGAAAAACAGATTGCTGAAGCGCAGACTCTCGCTGTGGCGAGCTTGCGTCCCGTGGCGCTCTTGCTCACGCGCAAATTGATGTGGGAGGAGCCAGCATGATGCAGCGCCTGGACTGCCTGCGTGCGATTTACCCGCGACTCGAAAACTGCCTGGTGGTGACCATCATGGGCGCGGTCGCAGCCGAGCTGCAGTCGCTCGGACATCGTGCCAACTTTTTCTATCTCCAGCACGCCATGGGCCTGGCTTCGTCTACCGGGCTCGGCCTGGCGCTTTGTTTACCGCAGCAGAAAGTTGTGGTGTTCGATGGCGATGGCTCCCTCCTGATGAACCTGGGCGGCCTCACCACTCTGGCTCGCTGTCGCCCTAAGAATCTGGTGCATGTGGTCTTCGACAACGAAAGCCTGCTCTCGGTCGGCGGGTTTCCGACAGCGACTTCCACAGGCAGCAATCTTGAAGCTGTGGCCTGCGCCTCCGGCGTGCCCCGGGCGACGACCGTCACTACTCTGCCGGAGTTTTCCGCCGCCTTTGAAGAGGCCATGAATGCCAACGACTTGAGTTGCATCGTGGCCAAAGTGGAGGCGGTCGGCCCCAAGGCTTACGTCACCGATTTGACGCTGTTGGAGAACAGGTTTCAGTTTCAGCGGTATATCGAGAAGCTAAGGGGAGCTCAAGGATAGCTTTTTTTCTGAAATCCCGAGCGCAGCGAGTGATCACTATAGCCACGAAACTTCTGAAGACTAGCATGCATGCAACGAGCTGACGATTCTAGCGACCTCCAAGGCGACATTTGCAAATAACTACATGGACCTCTCGCTTCGCTCGAGGTTTCAGAAACAGGGAGAAGGAACATCGTTATGTCGAATATCCTTACCGATCTCGTCACCCATCTCAACACGGGCACGCTGCGCGTTGTCGATCTGACCCAGCCGCTCAGCCCGCAGACGCCGCTGTTGCCTTTGCCGCCGCAATGGCCCAACACACCGCAGTTCCGCATCTGGGAAATCTCCCGTTATGACCAACGTGGTCCGGCTTGGTATTGGAACGGCTTTGAGACCGGCGAACACACAGGCACGCACTTTGACGCGCCCATCCATTGGGTCAGCGGCAAGGATTTGCCGGAGAACAGCGTGGACAAGATTCCGCCGAAGAAATTCGTCGGCCCTGCCTGTGTGGTTGACGTAACGGCCGACGTGGCCAAAGATCCTGATTTCTTACTCACCGCCGAGCGCGTGAAAAAGTGGGAGTCTTTGCACGGAAACATCCCCGCCGGCGCCTGGGTCCTGCTGCGCACGGGATGGTCCAAGCGCTCGGACCCGCAGCAGTACATCAATTTGCAGAAAGATGGACCGCACACGCCAGGATTCGTGAAAGAGTGTTCCCAGTTTCTCGCTAAAGAGCGCGACGTTCTGGGTGTAGGGGTGGAGACTGTTGGCACTGACGCTGGCCGCGCCGCGACTTTCGATCCGCCGTTTCCCAACCACTACATCATGCACGGCAGCGGCAAGTTCGGACTGGCCGGCCTGTGTAACCTTGACCAACTTCCCGCCACCGGCGCTGTGGTTATCGCCGCGCCGCTCAAAATCGTCGGCGGCTCGGGAAGCCCCCTGCGGGTGATTGCGATTACACCGTAGTACAGAGATTTGGTAATTGGGTAATTTGATGCAAAACCAAACGTGATCCGGTATTCAATTACTCAATTACCAGATTACTCAATTACTCAATCTTCTATAGTGTCGCTCTCCTTACCACGCCCGCCAGCGCCCGATTGCGCTCGTACTCGCTGTTGATGGACTCGGCCGCCTTGATGTAGCTTTCCCGCAGCGCGCCTTGCAGTTGATATTTGCTGGCCACACCCACCAAGACACGGGCTTTCTCGTAGTCGCTCTTGATGTGGCTGACGGCTTCGATCGTGCGGGCCAGCAAGGCATCGCTCAGCTTGTTCTGTTCCATGAGCGACATCAGGCAGCGCCCGCGCTCGTAGTCAGAACTCATCGAGTCAATCACCTTAAGGTAGTTGGTCATCTGCTTTTCGTCGAACTTGCCGTTCGCCGTGAGACCGATGAGCAGACGCGATTTTTCGTAGTCCGAGTGCATCTTCGCCGTTGCGTCCATGATCTGGTCGACCTGACCGGAAGTCAGCGTGTAATGCTGCATGGGCGCCAGCAGATCACGGGATTTCTCGTAGTCGGACGTGATGGTTGACACCAGTCTCAAATAGAAATCGAGGTGGGATTGCTCGAACGATTTCTTGTCCATCAGCGAGAGCAGGATGCGTGACTTCTCGTAATCGCTCTTGATGGTGGAAGCCGAGTCAAGCGCCAAGCGCACATTAGCCGCCGAGATGTTGGGACGGTTGAGAAGCGCGATCAGCACACGCGAATGCTCGTAATCGCTCTTGAGCTTCCCGGCGGCGGTGAGGAACGCAGTGCGTGAAGCTTCGTCGGCGAGCTCGTATTGCTTGGAGACTTCCATCAGCACGCGCGCCATCTCGTAGTCGCTGGAGATCTGCGTGCTGGCCTGGTTGATGATGCGCATCACGATCGCCGAGGGGAGGTTTGGTTGGTCGAGAAGCTTGCGGAAGTAAATCCCACGAACGTAATCGCCTGTCAGATTGTTGATTTCGTCGAGCACCGCTGACGGACCGCCTTTGGCCAACAGCCGTGGGACACGGCTGTCAGCGGCGAACCCGGTGGCACGCTCCAGCGAGAGCAGGAAGCTTGCGAACCAGGCTTTAGCTTCGCTGTCGTAAGGCTGCTCTTTTCCGTTGACCTTGAACGCGTACTGTAAGCCGTTGCTCGAAGGCGTGACGCGGATCTGGCGCAACGAGGAGCCTTCACGCACGTTGACTTCGAAAGAGCCTCCGGAGGAAATGCTCTGGATTTCGGTGGCGTCAGCGTTGAATTGAATCTCGCCTTCCGCGCGAAGCTCGACACTGCAATCGTCGCCTGACCAGGAAGCCGTCCATGTCTGATAGCCGTCGTGGCTGTTGATGCTCATGTTGTGCATCTTGGCTTTGCCGCCGCAGACGCCGATCTCTCCACCGCCGACCTCACGCGCCGGAGCGGGCGTACCAGCGTGGGCCCCTTCTGCAACTTCGCCTGCGATCGCGACGGGCTGGCCTGGATGCGGTTCTGCGTACGCGACACGCGGCGTCGAAGCGCGTTGTTTCTCTTCCAAAGCGGCAAGCTTGGCGCGAAGTTCCGCAACTTCCGAGTTCGAACTGGATGGGTTAGAGGATTGCTCCGATTGAAGCGCGGCGAGTTTCTCGCGAAGTTCAACCAGCTCGCGATCGGTCTCTGAAGACTGCGCGGATACAGTGCTCGCCGGGGTTTCAGGCCTATCTTCTTTCTGTTGTGCTGGGCGCAACGCCGCGATGGGCAGCGCGACGCCCAGCACTACCACGGCTGCGGCCAGTGAAGCGCGGTGCGAAACGGCCCCCCGCCGCAATCCGGGATTGAGCACTGCCAGCACGCGGCCTTCCAACTGTGACCGCCGGGCCATGGCCAGGGCGCCTGCTAGTGCCGGCTGGCGCAGGCCGGAAACGATGTCGAGCAGTTCATGAGCGTAATCGGAAGCTTTGGTCCCCGCCGCCAGAACTTGGTCATCGCAGGCATGTTCGCGGTCCGCGCGCATGGCCCTCACCGTCAGCCAGGTCAGCGGATGGAACCAGTAGAGCACCGCAGCAGCCTGAGCCACGGTGTGAGTCAGTGCGTCTATGCGCTTGATGTGGGCAATTTCGTGATGAAGAACGGCGCTGCGTCGCACCTCGGACCACTCGCCGTAGTCGGGCGGCAAAATCACTTTAGGATGCAGGATCCCTGTGGCCAATGGAACCTCGGTTTCCTTGCTTTCGAGCAATTTGATCGCGCGGCGAACTTGCAGCGACCGCGCCACCGCGTGCGCTTGTGTGTTCCACTCGGGATCGCTCACCGGCGTTGCGTGCCGCACCAATCGCCAGAGACGAGCCATACTGATGGCCCAACGCAGGCCTAAGAATGCAGCGCCGAGCAGCCATGCCATCACCAATGGGCCCGGCCAGTTAATGCTTGCTGTCGGTCTGGGCTCCGCCTTGCGCGGCGTGTACGCCGGAGATCCGGGTGAGACAGTGGAAGCTGAGCCTGTTTGACTTTCGCCAGAGTCGAGCTGCGCTCCCTGAACGCCTGCGGTGCCTGCGACCCGCTCTTGCGGCGCCGGCGCTTTTGCGGCGGCGGCCATCGGCGATTCGCTGGAGAAAGCAGCTACAGGCGATGCCTGAGCCGGCGCGGCTTGAGCCTCGGGTTGGGTTACGCCAGCCGCAACGGCGAACGCCGGAACCCCGCGCAAGTGCCATGCAGGGAGCAGCCCGGAGAAGGGAAGCAGGAGCAGCGCAGCCAGAACAAAAGCTCGCAGCATGTGGCGCACCGCCGCTGAGCGATGTTTCAACAGAAGCCCTCCGGCCCATGCCAGCGCCAGCAGCACAGTTGCCTTCAGGGCTGAATCCAGTAGGATTGCGGAAAACGAAGCCAGACGGTCCATACTTATCTTCCTTCCTGTTGCGCTTTCTTGATGAGCTGGGAGAGGTAATGCTTTTCTTTCGCGGAGAGTTTGCGGTCTGACATTTCCAACAGTGCCGCCACCGCGCGCTCCGGCGATCCTCCAAAAAAAGTGCTGACCATGTGCTGCAAGGCGGAGTTACGGACCTTGCTTGTGTCATCCGCCGGCAGATAGACGTACTTCAGCCCTTGTTGTTGGTGGCGCAGGTATCCTTTATCTTCCAGCAGGCCAAGCATCGCCCGGACAGCGGAATAGCTCGGCGGATCGGGCAGATCGCCGCGGACCTCGGCTACGGAAGCCCGGCCGCGACGGTAAACCACATCCATGATCTGGCGCTCACGCCGGCCCAGTTGCAGGTGTTTCTGGTTGTCCATTGAGTCTCCCGGTGGCAAAGCTTGAGTGCTAATGCACCAGCACATGCTAATACATTAGCAGCTTATGTCAAGCGAAAAATTGATGGTCTTTTTCGGGGAGACCGCGACAAAGCACGCATCATGCCCATCAGCGTCCGAACACCGGATAGTGACTGGCGATCGCCATGAAAAGCAGCATGGGGAAAGAGAGCACAAAGTTCGTACGGGAGACCATCGTCGCCAACTGTGCCAGCCGCGCCGCTTCGGCCGGCATTGGGGTTCCGGTGGCCGCGTCCGCGGTCCAGCGAATGAGCCGTTTTTGCGCTCGCCAAATGATGCCCCACACATTCAGCATCATGAACCAGCCCAACCCCCCTCCGATCCCGATGGCCAGAAGGCGATTGCTCTCCCAGCCATGAGCGTTCAGAGCCAGGTAAAGCCACGCCGCGGCGGCGACCAGAATCCCAACCAGCGTGCCGAACACCGGACCCTTGCGCAGGATCGTAAGCGGCCCCATCAGCATCGCCATCTCTGCGGTAAAAACCAGAGTCCATAGACCGAAGAAGGTTCCGATCGCGTGACCGCCGCTGGTTTGTGCATTGTGCGCGTCGGCGGAGACGATCATCATCCAGTACCAGATCCCCGCGAAGACCGTTGCCACCGAAGCCCAGCGGAACCACCACAGGGCTCGCGGCATGAGCAGCGGCACAACTTTGGTCCGCGTGCCGGAGTCAATCTCTTTCAGGAACGGAGCGTTCACCAGGTTAAAGAAGTAGAGCAGCCCGACCCAGGTGATGCCGGCCGCGAAATGGACCCAGCGCAACAGGAGTTGCAAAAGTGGCGTGAAGTCCTGCGGTGGACTGATGCGAGGCAACTGTAACGAAGCAAACGCCAGCATATCCATTCCTGTTTCCTCCCTACCGTCTACCAGGTCTTGCGAATGGGATGGGCCTCTGTGTTGAAGACAACTTTGTCCAGGTTCAGGGTCTCCCGTGGAGCAAACGTCAGGTACAGGTATTTCAGGGTCTCGGCCAGAAAATAGCTTTCCATACGGTCGGTCTGCTGTCGGGTGGAGACGTTCGTCAGCGCTGCGTATCCAGCGTCAGTCCTGCAGGCGCGCCGAAGATCGTTAAAGAATGTCGCCGACATCTCCCTGTACCGCGGGTCTCGCGTGTAGAAATAAAGGTAGTAGGACGATTCCATGATCTCCGGACGTAAATGGTATCCGTCGTAGATGATCTTTAGCTTGCCGTAATCCAGCTCTTCGGGCTCGATGCCGAATGCGGTCCACATCTTGTACGACGACTCCTGCAGTCGCCGGGCGCGGTCCAGATCGCCCGAGCGGGCCAAGACTGCAGGGAAGAAAGCGTCCAGGGCTCCATAACGCCGCGCATTCCGTTTGCCCGTATTCATGTCAACCCTGGCGTACCAGAGCCCGCCTTTCAGGTTGTCGGCCAGGTATTTGTTGACGGCTCCCACGCTCGTCTTCCACATGCGCTCGCAATCAGGATCGTCGAAGAGCAGCCACGCTTTCAAAAGATATTCGTAATAGGAATCAATGCCGCCGCTGATGTGGCTGGTGGTGTTGGTCCAGCGGCCGGTTTCCACGTTGATTGCAGAACCCACCAACCCAATCTTCGATCTGCGGGTATACAGCTCCACCAGCGCACGCTTGGCTTTGTCGTAGAAGACAGGCTTGCCGGTAAGTTTGCTCAGCGTGCCGAATTCGATCAGCAGCGTGCCGATCTCCGCAGGGTTAGTCTCTGCACCGCGCGTCTTGCCGGTTTTCAGATTCACGTACATATAGGGCATGCCGGTGGGCGAGTTGAAGGCGGGCAGCAGGCGGTTGCCCAGGTCTTCGGCCAGGTTGAGCAGCCGCTTGTCGCCGGTGAGCTGATAACTCGATAGCAGTCCCCCCAGTAGGCGGATGGTGATCTCAAAATTCTTGACTTCAACGTCTTGGTCGAAGGAAAGACGGTTGACGATGAGTTCGCGGGCTTCGTCAGCTTCTTTGGTCAGCCCCATTAACACCATGGTGTCGAGCGAGTCCACCGGCGTCATGTAGAGGCTGGTTCCGTACCAGTCGCGATAGCCTCGGCTCAATGGCAGAAGCTCGTCGTGTCCCCAGGCGTACTGCTTGTACCCGTTCCAGGCATGAAGAAACTCCGAGCGGACCTGCTCAGCAGTGGCGGTGGGGGAGGGTGCGTTATTGCTCTGGAGCGTTGAGCGGGGCGTCTCAGTTTGCGCGACGCACAAGGACTGAGCCAGAAAGACAGCAAGAACAGCTCCCGTACGCCGCCACAGCCTCCGCATGCCGAACTCCTGAAAGAGAGACGCCTACCGTGTTCATAATACTCGAGCCGAATTGGATACCGACTACGTCGTCTGAAAGCCAGCTACTCGACTCCACTTGGGAATTGGCGACAGTCAGACATTCTCCAGAGAAGCCCTGGGCAGAGCACGATGACAGGAAGGGGGAAGTTGGTGCCCGATTTTATTGTCCAAGGCCTTTAGAATCAATTATTTAAAAAAGAAGCCGCCGCCTTTTTGAGGGCATCCTAAGAGTATGGGGGTAAGAAGCGGAAAGTAGGGTTCTTGGAACACTCAGAGACCAGAAAGGGGAGTTTGTATGCGAGTGTTTAGGAATACGTTTACGTCAATGATAATCGGGGCATTGCTGCTCCTGGCTACAGCGCCTTCGGCATCTGCCCAGAGACGACAGCCGGCGCCGATGCAAAGGCCTGCGATGCCAGCGCCAATCGCACCGCAGCCTCAGCCGCGTCAGCGGGTTGTGATCGTTCAGCCCATTCGGGTCGTCGACCCGTTTTTCTACGATCCATTTTTCTACTCTTACCCGTACGGATATCCGTATCCGATCGACTATATGTCCGAACATTACGGGTATGTCAAAATCAAAACTGACCTCAAGGACGCGAAGGTCTACGTAGACGGCGGTTTTGCGAATAGGATCGAGAAGGCGAAGAAATTTGCCCTTCGGCCTGGTAACCACGACATCGAGCTGCGCGACTCAGATGGG
>DATFXI010000179.1:0-3120 GCA_035316085.1 Candidatus Angelobacter sp. | reverse complement strand
GACATTCGAGATATTCTGCGCGCGAATAGCTGATGGACTATTCAGGGGAATGTGTTCGTTTCACGACCCTTACCACGAACCTAGAGATGACAGCGCCGTATGGGTGGTAGAAAGCAACAACCCTGGCGGGTGTCCGACGTTTGGCCACGAGGAGTGTCAGGGCGCGGGCTGAAGCAGTCGGACTTAGGCAGTTCTACGCAGGCATGAAAGTCAGCTTGACCTCCCGTAATCCCTCCGCAATCCGTCTAACCAGACAGGAGAACTAAACGCCCTCCAGGTCAGGCTGCGCGCACCGGCAAGACCCGATGATGGTCACGCAGAAAGTCCTGAGCCGCACGATAACCTTCAAGCGTTCCCACGTCCATGTACGTTTCACCGCAGGGCCAGCCTCGAGCCCGGTTGCCGGCGGCGAGAAAGGCATTCAGCAAGTCGCCAAAGTATTCATCGACGCCCTGACGGGCCTTCCACAGCCGGCTGAGCTGGTAGAAACACTCGCCCTGCGAGGTAATGGCTCCCCAAATCCATTGCGAGCCAGGATTCCGTCTCTTCACCTGTACCTCTTGGACGTAGCCGAGCTCATCGCACACTACAGCGTCAAATGCGGAGGGGTTTTTGCTGGGAAAGAGCACGAGGTTGACATCGGCTTGGCGGAAATCGAGCGCCTGGAGAAACGCATCTTCCGGGAACCAGATGGTGTCGGGCAGGCCAATGAGGACCTGTTCGTGATGCCGGGCGCAAGGTGTTGCCCGGAACAGCGCATCGCACAAACCCAGCGGCTGGGGCTGAACGACATAGAAGATCTCCACATCATGGTCGCGGTCAGCGTAGTACTTGACGATGTCGCTCTTTTCGGGGGAGATGATCATGCAGATCTCGGCGGCGCCGGCTGCGATCATGCGTTCCACCAGATACTCCGATACGGCTTTGGGTCTTTCTAATCCGTCGACTACACGCGAGCCGACGGGGAGCAATTCCTTGGCGCAGCCCAGGGGTTGCATGCGCTGCCCGGCTCCGGCGGCAGGAATGATGCCGATCATCGCGCCGCCTCGCTTTGCTCGCTCCTGGCAACCGCGTGAGCCTCTTCCAGGTATTGCAGCAACTGGCGGGCGCGAACTTGGCCGGTGTGATCGTCGAGCGTGCGCTCACGGGCGTGAGCTCCCAGCGCGTGAAGCTCCGCATCCGCCATCTCGAGTGCATTTTCGACGTGTTCGGCCCGGGTCACCACGCGAATGTCGCGCGCCACGTCAAAGAACCAGTCCAGTCCTTCCCACCAGTCGCTGATCACCGGCGTGCCGCAGGCCGCGGCCTCAAAAAACCGCCCGGAGGGACACCAGCCGTTCTGGGCCATTTCCTGGCGGGTGATGTTCAGGGTGATCCGTGAAGAAGAATAAAAGCGCCGATGCGCTTGCGGCTCCACGTGCTCGACGTGACGAACGTTCGCCGGGTATGGCCAGTCCCAGGGATACATGGAGCCGGCAAGGATGAAGGCCTTCTCTGGATGCCGCCGCGCCGGCTCCAGAAACAGTTCTGCCACTCCGGCCTGGCGGTCAGGCGCGTAAGTGGCCATGTAACTCAGGTCGCAGGCAAACGCGGCGTCGGTTGCGACGCGGAAATAGTCGTCCGGATCGATGCATCCGTAGAGCGGACGCGCCATCCGCGCCCCAAACTTCTGTTGCAACTCTCCCAGAATCTTGCCACCGGCAAACGACAGCACAAGGTCGAAGCCCGCGATCTGATCGCGTCCGAGGTAGTCGATGCCGCCTTCTTCCAGTTCGACGCCGCGCAAAGTGATTGGTGTATCCAGGTCGTAGAAGACTCGAAGCGGCCGTTCGAGCTCCAGGATTTCGTCGTTGATGCGCCGGCCCTCGGGAAGATAGCTGGCGGTGATGACGACGTCTGCCGAGGCCGCTTCTCCCATAGCCAGCGGGCGAACCGTCTTCCAATCGGGATAAAGAGTAAGCCGGCAATAGTCGCAGCTGGCAAAGTCGCGGCGTGAACGGTAGTACTCGACGTCCTTCTCGAAGAACTGCACATCGTGGCCCATAGCGCTCAGAGCGCGCAGAATGGCCCGATACGGTGTGGCATGACCGTTGCCCCAGGAAGACGAGATGGTTAGGCCAAAAACAACGATTTTCACGGTGACGCCGGCCAACAGCGGTGCTGCGGATGTGATGATTCGAGAGTACCCGGTGTTGCCGCACGTTTTTGATCGTGGATTTGCGCCGTCCGAGGGTCTAAACTGCACGTTAGCCCAATGAACGGAAAGCGCGAACCCGTCAGCGTCCCACCGCCGCAGCGAAGACCTGCGCTCGCCGATGTAGCAACGGTCTGCCCCAATTGCGGCGCAGAGATGCTGGAATCGCGTTGCAAACTCAAGTGCCCAAACTGTGACTTCTTTCTGAGCTGCAGCGATTTTTACTGAAGCGCGGGAAAACCTTACCGCTGATGAACGCGGATGAACGCTGATAGAACCAAAGTTTACGTTGGAGACTATTTTCGCCGGCGCTGTGAACATGGTTGTGCCGTACTGGAGTTGGTTTCTACTGACCAGACCAACAAACTCGACAGCGCCGCCATTGCGGCCTTGCTCGCAGATGTTCGTAAGCTGCAAAGGGAGGCCGAGCGCGGCCGCATCAAGGCTCTGATCATCACCGGCAACGACAAATTCTTTTCCGCCGGCGCCGATCTCAACGAGATTGCCCAGCTCAACGGCCCGGACGCTTTCGAGTTTTCCCGGACTGGCCAGAGGCTGATGGACACCATCGACAGTTTTCCCGTTCCAGTGATCGCCGCCGTCCACGGCTACTGCATGGGCGGCGGCATGGATTTGGCGCTGGCTTGCGATTTTCGCATCGCAGCGCCCAACGCGGTCTTCGGACATCGTGGAGCTTCATTGGGCGTTATCACCGGCTGGGGTGGAACGCAGCGATTGCCGCGTCTGATCGGAAAGCCCCGCGCTCTGCAAATGTTCCTGCTGGCGGAGATGGTTGAGGCGGAAGAAGCTCTAAGGATTGGGCTGGTGGGTACGATAGTGGAAGATCCGATCGTGGGTGCGTTGGACTTCAGTCGCGTCATCTACGAGTCCCGGCAAGGCCGGGACGGCTGAGAATAAATTCAATA